>JAESSH010000035.1 GCA_016764205.1 Sulfurimonas sp. | reverse complement strand
TAGCATCTATAATGAGGTCTACTTCAACATTTTTTGCAGTCCACTCAAGAAAGTTACACTCATGTGCAATGGCATTAACAAAAGGAGAACGTGCTTGTATGAGTTGGACGTTTANTANTAGCCTTNTTTTTCCCCTCATCNCCAGTTTTAAAAGCNACNTGNCTATGAATATTNTGTACACTNACTTCATCAAAGTCNACCATATGAATCTCACCNATNCCACTAGCNCCNANNGCAAAAGCNAANGATGAACCNAGNCCTCCNGNNCCNATAATNACTATTTTTTTGTTTTGTAGTCCTCTTTGTGTATCTTCACCCCAAAGTTGTATTTGGCGGTGAAAGTATTTTAGCATTGCATCATCATTATGCATAATTCGTCCTTTACTCATCTAGTGTCTTTTTGTTATAGCATCTTTAAAACCCCATAACCTTCTTGCTTGTACAACTTGGGTGTGGCTCATATCTACTATCATTAATTCTTCACGGTTACCTAAGTGCTCTATGATTTCTCCATAAGGAGAAGTTAGAAGAGAATCTCCATAAAACTGCCAAGATACATCCTTGTCTTTGTACTCGCCAATTCTGTTTGCTCGTAATATATAATAATTATGTGTAAAAGAACGTATTTGAATCAAGGATTTCCATCTATCAAGAGAGTCAAANGTAGATACACTTGGAAGTAAAATNCAGTCTATNTTTTTNGTATTNAGTTTNGANAAAANNTCATCAAAATGTAGTTCAAAGCCACTCATAATAGCAAANTTAAATCCATCAACATTAAATACTAAAGGAGATTCTAAAGGTTTTANNTCATTCGCAAAGAATTTTTCTTCATTCCAATGTGAATAATTAATAAGGAGTTGTTGTTGATANTACGCGGTCGAAGNTGGTGAGTATTTTGCAATCATCTTGTAAACTTCTTGTTTTTTAACGGTAATAATAGGNGCAACAATCGTGATGTTATAAGTGCTAGAAAGTTCTTTTAAAATTTTACTTTGATGCTCTGCCTGCTCTTTAATCATAGNAATNGACATANTTTGAAGTTCTTTAAAAAATGGGCTTAGGGTATATTCGCCTAAGACTAAAACTTTTACACCTTGTTTTTGNGCAATACGNACATAATTAAAAAGCTTTGTTGAGCTCATTCCCTGAGAGCTTAGTTGCAGGACGGCAGCTCTCATTTATGAAGCTTTAATTTCGTTTATCTTTATTTGTGCATTTTCAAGAATTTTTTGTGCATCTTGAAGCTCTTTCATACCTTTTTCATANGCTTTAACACTTTCTTGGAGTGTAATTTCTGGATCCATAAGAATTTCAAGTGTTTTTTTTGCAGCTTCTAATTTTGTTTCAAAGTTTTCTTTAGCCATGGAGTATATCCTTTAGGTATGTGTCAAATTTATCTATTTCTACTAAGAAGGCATCATGTCCATAGTCGCTATCTATATCGATGTAACTATGATTTACATTGCCTATTTTTTTGAATGTGTCTGCAATAANTTTCATTTCTTTATTTTTAAACAATAAATCACTCTTAAAGCTTATAAGATGAACCTCAGATTGTATTTTTTTGAGTGCTTGTTCAAGGTTATCAAACCCACGAGCTAGGTCAAAAATATTAATCGCCTTTGTAAGGTAAAGATAAGCAAGTGGGTCAAACCATTTNGTGAAGTTATAGCTATTATAATCTAAATAGGATTCTACTTGGAANTTNCCAAAGAGTTCGTATAAACCATCNGTATCTTTATANTTACGTCCAAACTTTCTACTCATAGAATCATGGGATAAAAAACTAATATGCCCNGCCATACGTCCAACTGCCATACCAGATAGACCATTTTNNGCTAGTAAGTCTGGGTCATAATATCCTTGTTTAAAATCTGGATCTTTAAGGATGGATTCTTGGCTAACNTTNTTAAAGGCAATAACCCAAGGTTGGGTAGCATATGTTGTAGCAATGGGGATGATTTTTTGTGCAAAATGAGGATAATGAATTCCAAAGTGAAGTGCTTGCATACCACCCATAGAACCACCTATAATGGCGTAAATCCTATGAATGTTAAGTCTATCAAAAAGAATTCGTTGAGCTTTTACCATGTCTTTTATAGTAACAACAGGAAATTTATATCGGTAATGATTCTGNTGNGGNTGTTGTAAGCTCATNGGTCCAGTAGAACCAAAACATGAGCCGAGTACATTGGAGCAAATAACAAAATATTTGTCAGTGTCTATAGCTTTGCCTGAGCCAATTAAATTGTCCCACCATCCAGCCTTTGTTTCGCCTTCATANACACCTGCTGCATGATGTGAACCAGTAAGAGCATGGCAAACAACAATAACATTACTTTTATCCTCGTTAATNGTGCCATATGTCTCGTAAATNATGTCATACGGTTCTAAGATACGCCCACTCTCTAGGTAGAGAGGGTTAGTAAAATGCTCAGTATGTGTTTGCAGGTTTAAACTCAAATTGTGTACTCTTTTAAAAATGTAATATGTTATTTTAGCGAAAATGTCTTAATGATGCTTGCTTAGGTTGAATTTAGAGTAAAGTTTGCTTCAAATAAAACTGATTTATTTCCTTAGGATATATTATAAAGAAGAAGACTTAATAAGCATCATTTTTTCTTTACTCATCTCTTTCATAGAATAAGGTATTCCACCCATACCAAGACCTGAAGTATTTGCCCCACCAAATGGCATCCAGTCAACTCTAAAGGCAGTNTGATCATTTACCATAACTGCTGTCGCGCTAAGTTTTTTAACAGCAAGTAAGGCAGTATCAATATTTTTTGTAAAAATAGCTGCTTGAAAAGAGACTGTTAAGCTATTTGCTGCTTCAAAGGCTTTTTCGATATTTGTATAGGGATAGATACATATAACAGGACCAAAAACTTCACTTTTACTGACATTGGAATCCCCTGATGGATTTAAGAGTATAGTAGGCTCGTAACAAGACTTATTTATTCTTTTACCCCCACAAAGAAGACTCGCTCCTTCATTAATAGCATCATTCACCCAAGATGCTACTCTATCAACCTCTTTATGTGTTATTAAAGGACCTACCTCAGTTTTACTATCTAAAGGGTCTCCCACAGAAAGTTTTTGTGCGCCTTCTTTTAATCTTTCTCCTACTTCATTGATAATAGACTCATGCACAAAAATTCTCTGAACAGAGACACATACTTGACCTGCATGATAAAAACCACCCTTGAGTAAAGAAGGTATTAGTTCATCTATATCTGCGTCTGCCTCAACAATAACAGGTGCAACGCCCCCATGTTCTAAACTAACACGTGTTCCATTCGCAACAATAGAATTTAAATGCCAGCCTACGGAGCTAGAACCTATGAATGTAAAATAGTTGATTTTAGGACTTTTAACGAGATACTCAGCCGCTTCTCTATCACAGACAATAGCCTGGGCATAAGCTCTTGGAAGTCCTGCTTCGTACAAAATTTCAACAAAGTTGATTGCGGACATCGGTGTACTGGCTGATGGTCTAATAATAACAGGTGCACCAACAGCAATAGCAGGTACTATTTGATGAATAGCGAGGTTTAGGGGATGGTTAAAAGCAGAAATAGCCAAGACCACACCAATAGGCTCTTTCATAGTATATGCTATTCGGTTTACTGAACTTTTAGTATGCCCCATATTAATTTCTTGACCACCAAAAGAGCTCATATTTTCTATGGCAACCTTAATACCTTCAATGGCTCTTTGAACCTCTATTTTTGAATCTATAAAAGGCTTTCCTCCTTCAAGTGTTGCAATCTTTGTCAACTCATCTATACGTAATCGCATAATTTGCATTGTTTTTTCTAAAATTTCAACACGCCTATACTTAGGTAACCAATTATCTTGGTCATCATAAGCTTCTTTAGCACGGTTTAAAACTACGTTAACTTCTTCGATATTTAAGCTGTCTATCTCAGCTAAGATTGTTCCATCATAGGGTGAAGTAACAATAATTTTATTCATATCTCTCTCCTAAATCAAGCATTTTTTGTTTTTAAGTATTTCGTTTAAGATAGTGTGATTGAGGGAGTAATCAACCGCAAGGTCGATAAGATGCACACCTTTTTCATTAAGAACTGTGTTTAATATACTTTTAAATTCCTTTATTGAAGCTGGTTTATATCCTTTTGCTCTGTAACTTTGTGCGTACATTACAAAGTCTGGATTAGTATAATCAAGCCCAAAATTCTCAAATCCCATACCTTCTTGTTTCCACTTAATCATTCCATAAGCACTATCATTTAAGATAATAATTACAAGGTCTAAATTCAGTCTAATGGCAGTTTCAAGTTCCTGTGAGTTCATCATGAATCCACCATCTCCACATATTGAAATAACNTTTTTTTCTGGATATATCATTTTTGCAGCCATTGCAGAGGCAAGACCAGCACCCATAGTGGCTAATGCATTGTCCAAAAGCATGGTATTTGGCGCATGACATTTATAATTTCTCGAGAACCATATTTTATATACTCCATTATCTAAGGTAACGATGTCCTCAGAAGCTAAGCTTTCTCGTACTTCTTTCACAACTCTTTGGGGAAGAAGTGGAAATCTATCATCAGTAAAATATTTTGTTAAATGTTTTTGTGCCTCATCTTTGACCATTAAAGAATATGTGAAATCCCAGTGACTTGGTACTACTAAAGCATCATGGATAGATTCTATATTGCAGGCAATATCGCCAACCACATCAAGTTGGGGAAAGTAAGTGTCATCAACATCAGAACTTGAAAAGTTTATATGAATAACCTTTTTACCATCACGTTGCATGAAAAATGGTGGTTTTTCAATAACATCATGTCCAATATTAATGATTAAATCAGACTTATCAATAGCACAGTGTAAGTAGTCATTGTCCGATAAAGAAGCTGTTCCCAAACATAAGGCATTTCTTTCATCAACGACGCCTTTTCCCATTTGTGTCATAAAAAATGGAATCCCAGATTTTGTAATAAAGTTTTTTAAAGAATTTCCTATGCGCGTTCTATTCGCCCCTGCACCAATCAAAATTAAAGGGTTCTTTGCCTTATACATCATCTCTAAAGCCTGAGATATGACAGCATTTCTGGCTGTAGGATAGTCAACATGCATTACATCGAATAGGTTCATGGGAACATCTTCAGCTGCGATATCTTCAGGAAGTTCTATGTGGACTGCTCCCGGTCTTTCCTCTTGAGCAATTTTAAAACTCTCTCTNACCATNGANGCGATNTTNTTTCCATTTACAACTTGTTTNCTNTATTTTGTGAGAGGTTTCATCATTTGNACAATATCAATGATTTGAAAACGTCCNTGNTTACTCGNTTTAATAGGTTTTTGACCTGTAATCATCATCATAGGCATTCCACCAAGATTGGCATAGGCTGCTGGAGTTACAAGGTTCGTTGCACCTGGTCCAAGAGTTGCCATACATACNCCGACCTTGCCNGTTAGGCGTCCATAAGTAGCTGCCATAAAACCAGCACCTTGTTCATGTCGTGTTANNATGAATTTAATGTNTGANGTTTTTAAAGAATTNAGTACATCTAAATTNTCTTCTCCNGGNACACCAAAGATNTACTCAACACCTTCATTTTCTAANGCTTTTACAAAAATATCTGATACTTTCATGAGAATCCTTTTGTTTNAAGTTATTTATTATTACACAAATTACTTAAATGAATGATAATGATGTATTTGAATGAGAAAAGATGGACTTGGTATTTTAAAGGGGTGTATAACTTCATACAGTGTATTTAGGTAAAGACCTAAATACTAAGCATCAAGTGCTTGTTGTATATCAGCGATTAAATCTTGTGCTGATTCTAAACCAGCTGATATGCGAATAAGGCTAGAACTAATACCACAAGCGATTAATTCTTCCTCTGTTAATTGCTGGTGTGTAGTTGAAGCTGGATGTGTGATAATAGACTTAGAATCACCAATATTAACAACTAAAGAATAAAGCTCGGTTGCATTTACTACCTTTGTTGCAATTTCTAGTGATTCTACTTCAAAACTTAAAAGTCCTGAACAGGCTCCATTATCAAAGTATTTTTTTGCATTTGCATAGTTAGAGTTAGATTTGAGTCCAGGATAATTTACTTTTTTTACCTTTGGATGTTTTTCTAAAAACTCAGCAAGTGCAAGTGCATTTCTTGAGTGTTCTTTCATACGAAGTGATAAATGTTCTAAACCTTGAATAAATAACCATGAGTTAAAAGGTGAAGAAACAGCTCCAATATCTCGAAGAAGTGAAAGTCGTGTTCTGAGTGTAAAAGGAGGAAGAGGTACATCTGTATAAACTAAACCATGGTAAGAAGCATCAGGCTCATTAAAGTGAGCATAACGAGGATTTCCTTTTAGCTTTTCTACAAGTTCTTTTCGCTCAACTAAAATACCACCGATAGCAAGACCTTGACCTGTTGTATACTTTGAGGCACTATGAACTGTAATATCAGCACCGTATTCAAAAGGACGACAAAGTATAGGTGTAGCTACTGTATTATCTACTACAGTTAAAATCCCATGTTTGTTTGCAATTTTTGTGATAGCTTCTATATCTGCTACATCAATGCTTGGGTTTGTAAGTGATTCAAAGAAAATAATCTTTGTTTTGTCATCTATAAGTGCTTCGATTGAACCAGGGTCTTGTACATCAAAAAAACGTGCTTCTATACCAAATCTTTTTAATGTATGTGCAGTTAAAGTTAAACTTCCACCGTAGAGTTGTTTTGCACAAACGATGTTGTCTCCAGCTTCAGCAGCATTCGCGATTGCAAAAAATGTTGCACTCATTCCACTTGCAGTTGCAATGGCAGCAACTCCACCTTCAAGCTCAGCAAATCGTTTTTCAAAAACATCAGTTGTTGGGTTATTCAGACGTGTATAAATATTTCCAAGTTCTTTAAGAGCAAATAAATTTGCAGCGTGCTCAACATCACGAAATTCATAAGCTGTAGTCATGTAAATAGGAACTGCCATAGTTCCTTGCGAATCTTTTTCGTAACCTGCGTGTAGTGCTTTAGTCTGTAGTTCCATTAAAGTATCCTTCGATTTGTATAATAAAAAATAATATAAGTATTCTAGTGAAAATATACTTAATTTACATATTTTTCATGTTTTATTTTTCTCTATTTTCTAAATATTTTTTACCCAAAACTTGCATATGATTTAAAATTGGGATAAGCTCTTCACCTTGTTTTGTAAGTCTGTACTCAACTTTAGGTGGCACTTCAGGATAAATCTTTTTTTGTACAATCTTATATTCTTCTAATTTTTTTAATTGTTGTGATAACATCTTTTGTGTTATGTCTGGAAAACTTTTTATAAATGCATTAAATCGTACTACTTTTTCTTCCCCAAGTAAAACAATTAATAAAACAACCCATTTACCACTTATTAGTTCTAGAGTAATTTCCATTTCAGACTTGTAATCTTCACAGTGAATTTTGTTTTTTCTTATATTTGGCATTTCTCTCTCTTATTCTCATTATTTCATTTCCTACCTTTAGGTAACTAGCATACTAAAAAGTAACTTCTTGATTAGCTTTGAAAATCCTGATACTATAAGTTTAATATTTCAAAACATATATGAAATAATATCTAAATAAAGGAATACAAATGATTAAAAAAACTCTTTTTTCATTACTAACTGGAGCACTGTGTGCATCTGGATTAAATGCTGCAAAGCTACCAACTTACAATGAGGTACAAACTTCACTTAAAAAAGTTGTAGCAGAAAAAAATGGCGGTTTTGGTCTCAATATGTGGGCAACAATTGTCGATAGAGATGGTGTTGTTAAGATAGTAACGTTTTCAGGAAAAGATAGAGCTGAGCAATGGCCTGGTAGCAGAGTAATCGCTGCTCAAAAAGCAAATACTGCTAATGCATTCAGTTTACCAGGACTTGCACTTTCAACGGCGAATTTATTTTCAGCAACACAACCGGGTGGAAGTCTTTTTGGACTGCAGTTTTCAAACCCAGTTGATACGAATGTAGCGTATGGTGGGAAGAGTAAAAAAATAGGAACTTCTAAAGACCCTATGGTTGGTAAAAAAATTGGTGGTGTCAATGTATTTGGAGGGGGACTACCTTTATATAATAAAACGGGAAAGCTAGTCGGAGCGCTTGGTGTAAGTGGAGACAGTTCATGTGCAGATCATAACATTGCATGGAAATTAAGAGCTGCATTAAAATTAGATTATGTTCCGGCTGGTGTAAGTAGTGATAAAAATGATAATATAGAGTATGATATTGTGGATGCTAAAAGTACTGGAGGATGGGGACATCCATCTTGTTCTGAGGCTGCAACACGTATTGCTCAAGCTTTCTCAAAAACACATCCAACTTCTATAAAATAATTCTTATCCCTTTTTTAAGGGGATAGTATCCTCATCATATATTACAAGAGTATCTGCAAGTAAATCATGAAATGCGCGTTTATCTTTTCTAAAGGCAACCATGAAGAAGCCTATTAAAAGTATAAAGGTAGAGATAATATAGCCAAAAGAGCGTGTAATAGCTTGTTTATTATTTATATCTTCTAATGTTTTAAAATCTACTATTTTTATATGAACAAATTTTTTACCAGGAGTGGCTCCCTTCCAGCGTCTCCAAAAAAGTATTGTGACAAGCAAAACAGATATTTCAAAAAGTAGTTCCCATTTTAAAGAGAGTTGGGGTTGTTCTGCTAAGGCTTTGCTTGCATTTCCACTCATAGCGTATTGTATATTTTGTTTGTACTGCGNNAAATCAAACCAGTTACCATCACTTAAAAAATAAATGAGNACAGCTACTGGTAAGGCTAAAAAAAGAGTATCTAAAAATGAAGCAANAAAACGAATCCAAAATCCTGCATATCGTACTTCATNCATAATATTANNNGTGGTAATTAGGTGCTTCTTGAGTGATGATTACATCATGAACATGAGATTCTTTTAAACCAGCAGATGTAATCTCCACAAATTCAGCTTTTTCCCAGAACATCTCGATATTCTCACTTCCACAATACCCCATAGATGCACGAAGTCCACCCATCATTTGATGTACGATTCCAGCAATACTTCCACGAAATGGAACTCGACCTTCTATCCCTTCTGGAACGAGTTTATCGGCTGCAGTTCCTTCTTGGAAGTATCTGTCATTTGAACCTTTTTGCATCGCTCCAATTGAGCCCATACCACGGTAAGACTTATACTGACGTCCTTGAAACATTATGGTATCTCCCGGTGCTTCTTCAGTACCAGCAAGGAGTGAACCGGCCATAACAGATGAAGCTCCAACAGCAAGTGCCTTGGAGATGTCACCAGAGTATTTAATACCACCATCAGCAATAACAGGAATACCGTGTTTACGTGCTTCTTTCGCACATTCATCAATCGCTGAAATTTGAGGAATACCAACACCTGCTACAATTCTTGTTGTACAAATAGACCCTGGTCCAATTCCAACTTTAACAGCATCTGCGCCAGCTTCAATGAGAGCAAGCGTAGCTTCAGCTGTTGCAATATTTCCGGCGATAATATCTACTTCCATTGTTTCTTTGATTTTTTTAACAGTATCTAAAATACCTTTTGAATGCCCATGTGCAGAAT
>JAESSH010000034.1 GCA_016764205.1 Sulfurimonas sp. | reverse complement strand
AGAAGAAATAGAAGTAGAAAAATCTAAAATGGTTCCGAAAAAAGTTTCTAAAGAAGTTGAAGTTGATGATAATGCCTTGTTGTCAATGATTGGAGCAGGTGAGGATTTTACGCAAACACTAGAAAAACTTTTAAAGAAAAAAGAAACTTTCTCTTTAGTTGTTGGAGCTGACTTATACAATCATCCAAATGCTAAAAACTGTGCAAGACTTGTTGGCTTAGTTGAAAAATATTCTAAGTTTACACTTGTAATGATTCCAAGCTTGACAAATACCCTTGGTGTTGCACTTATCAATGAATTATCTGATGATGAAGGGGAATATACTATTGGGTATAACGTCCAAGCTGATTTCACATTATCTGCACTCGGCGATGAAGGTGCATATGACTTAGATATGCCAGCAATCAATCAACAAGAGGGAACACTTACCTCAATCAACAAGAGAGTGAATCCAACCAATGTTGCTATTGCTTATGGTGGCTATGTTCTTAATGATATTGCAAATGCACTTGGTTTAGATTTTGAAAATACTATCGACTATACAGAACTCTTACCCGTTACTAAAGGTTTCAAAAAGACAAGTTTTGATTCTTTACCTGATTATTATACAAATGCAGGTGAAGAGGTACGTGGATATGAGCTTGAAAGTATTGCTAAAGATGTATCTCAAGATGAAAGTGTTAGTAAAATTGACGAAGACCTTAGCTTAGGTGAAAACCTTATCTATCTTGCGAATCCTGTAAGACAGTTTAGTGACTTCACAAATAAAGCCAGCCAGCTTGATGAAGAAAGTGGTGTGTATATGAGTGAAGAATTTTTAAGTACTTCAGAATTAAATGCTGGAGATAGTGTAAAAGTGATAAGTGAAAATGGTGAACTTATTGCAAAGGTTGTTAGTGATAATAAAATTGCTGGAAACATTGTAATAATTCCTACATTCGATTCTAAATTAAACTCAGAGGCATTGTTTAACGGTTACCGTTTTGCCAATGCTTCGATACAAAAGGTGTAATATATGGAAGTAGCATATTTAATTGAAACGGTTATAAAGGTCGTTGTGATTTTACTTGTTTTCTCAGCGTTAGCAGGTATTGGAACGTATTTTGAGCGTAAGATTCTTGCATTTATGCAACGTCGTCTTGGGCCAATGAATGTTGGACCCTTTGGACTTTTACAAGTTGCAGCAGATGGTATAAAGCTTTTTACAAAAGAAGATATTATTCCAACAAATGTTGTAGCACCTATTTTTAAAATAGCACCAGTTATTACTGCTTCAACTGCATTTATGGCAGCCGCAGCAATTCCATTTTTGCCTCAGTTTGATGTTTTTGGATATACAGTACGTCCAATTGTAGCTGATATTAATATTGGTATACTGTATATTTTAGGAGTTATGGGTGTTGGACTTTATGGTCCACTTCTTGGCGGTATGGCTTCTGCGAATAAGTTTTCTTTACTTTCAGCAGCACGTGGGGCAGCTGTATTTATTTCGTATGAGGTAGTAACAGGCTTGTCNATNNTNGCACCAATTATGATNGTTGGTTCTTTNTCTTTGATAGANTTTAANNANTATCAAGTNGANAATGGTTGGCTTATATTTNANCTNTATGGNGTTGGTTTTATTGCNTTTATTCTTTTTTGGATTGCTGCCTTTGCTGAAACTGGNCGTACACCATTTCANTTAATNGCAAATGATCATGANATTATNGATGGTTTTGGTACTGAGTATTCTGGTATGAGATGGGGTCTTTTCTTTATAGGNGAATATGCAAATATGTTTTTCTTTTCTTTTATAATCCCACTTCTTTTCTTAGGTGGATTTGGAGATGGTTCATTTTTAGGAGCATTAGCATTACTTGGTAAGGTTGCATTCTTTTTCTTTTTCTTCTTATGGACAAGAGCTGCGTGGCCAGATGTAAGACCAGATCAATTGATGTGGTTATGTTGGAAAGTATTAATGCCAATAGCAGTAGTAAATATTTTAATTGCTGCAATAATAATGATATAAGGTGATAGAGATGAAAGCGCAAGCATTTAATGATAGAAATGTAAGTAGCAATGGATACGTAAAAGTAGATATTGCTGATTATCCTACCGATGGTTGGGGTAAATTTAAGAGAGTAGTACAAAGAAGCTTTAGAGGCGAACTTTTTATAGGTCTTTGGGTAGTTTTAAGAGAAATGCTCAAAGGCAATACTCATACAATTCAGTACCCATTAGAAAAGTTGCCTATTGGTCCACGTTTTCGTGCTGTGCATGAGATGAAAAGACTATGGGAGTCTGATGCTGAGAGATGTATTGGCTGTGGTTTATGTGAGAAAATTTGTATTTCAAATTGTATAAAAATGGATACAAAAATAGATGAAAACTCTCGTAAAGAAGTAAGCGAATATACGATTAACTTAGGTCGTTGTATTTTCTGTGGTTATTGTGCTGAAGTATGTCCAGAACTTGCTATCACGCATGGTGGCGAATACGAAAATGCAAGTGATCAACGAGAGCACTATATAGATTATGCAGGTATGCTAACACCACTAGAGACAATGACTCAAGGTAAACAGCAAGAGTTTGAAGGTTTTGGTGCAATTACACCACACGAAGATGCGCGTATGCAAAAAACGCCATTAGCGTATTAAGGAGATTTNGAATGTTTGAAGCNATAGCTTTTTATCTATTTGCATTTTTAACGGCATTGATGTTTTTTATAACAGTAACTACATCACAGGCCTTGCATGCATTGACTGCATTAGCAGCGGGAATGATATTTATATCAGCATTTTTCTTTATTTTAGGTGCTGATTTTTTAGGGGCGGTTCAAATCGTTGTTTATTCAGGTGCTGTAATGGCTCTTTATGCTTTTGGTATGATGTTTTTTGATACAACAAGAGANGTAAAAGAAAAGCAAGGAAACAAGTATGTAATTGCAGGNCTAAGTATNTTAGCGGCAATCTTAGTTGTAGTGATTTTCGCAGCTCCNATGNTGAGTGAAAATATTACAGCATTTTATCCGATGACCGAGGGTGTAGGAAATACACAAGAAGTGGGAATGATACTCTTTACGAAGTATTTAGTTCCATTTGAAGTTGCTGCAATTATGTTACTTGTCGCAATGATTGGAGGCATAGTACTTGCAGGAAAGAAAATGGATGTTTCTTTAACAGAAATAGATGAAATAAAAATTGAAGAAATGAATAAAGGGGAGATTTCATGATGGAAATTACTCTTAACCATTACCTTGTTTTATCAACTCTGCTTTTTGCAATAGGTTTGATAGGTGTAATGAAGAGAAGAAACATTCTTTTGTTATTTTTCTCAACAGAGATATTGCTCAACTCAGTAAATATTGCCTTTGCTGCAATTTCACATTACTACGGTGACTTAACAGGACAAATGTTCGCATTTTTTGTTATTGCAATCGCTGCATCTGAAGTTGCTATTGGACTTGGTTTATTAATTGTGTGGCATAAACGTCATGGAAGTATTGACTTAGATGCTATGTCAACGATGAAAGGATAATTAATGGAAATATATTTATATATAGCACTCTTTTCACCATTAGTAGGCTCAATGTTTGCTGCTTTTTTTGGAGCGTCAAAGAGGACTAAAATAGCTGGAATAGTTCCAAGTTTACTTTTAGGAGTATCTTTTCTAGCAAGTGCAGTTCTTTTAGAGCATATTCTTAGTGGTGGAGATGTTATACATGTTGAACTAATGACATGGATGGCGACNGGTAATCTTTATATTCCTTTTGGTTTTATTGTAGATGAAATCAGTATAACAATGATGATGGTTGTCACACTTGTCTCAACTATTGTACATATTTATGCAATTGGATACATGGATCACGATAAAGGGTTTAATAGATTCTTTTCTTACCTTTCAGCATTTGTTTTTTCGATGATGATTCTTGTTATGAGTGATAACTTNGCTGGTCTTTTNATTGGTTGGGAAGGTGTTGGTCTTTGTTCTTGGTTACTTATTGGTTTTTGGTACCANAAAGANAGTGCTACTTGGGCAGCTAATGAAGCATTTATTATGAATAGAATTGCTGACCTTGGAATGTTGGTTGGTATTTTTCTNATATATTGGAATACTGGTTCATTNCAATACAGCGAAGCTTTTGCAGCGATGCAAGACTTAGATACAGATATTATAACACTTATCGGTATTTTTCTCTTTATCGGTGCTATGGGTAAGTCCGCACAGTTTCCACTTCATACTTGGCTCGCCGATGCTATGGAAGGACCAACTCCAGTTTCNGCACTTATTCACGCAGCAACCATGGTAACAGCAGGTGTTTATTTAGTAGTTCGTTCACACGAATTATATGCTTTAATTCCTAATGTTGGATTATTTATCGCTTCGCTTGGTGCTTTTGTTGCAATTTTTGCAGCGAGTATGGCACTTGTAAACCGTGATATTAAAAGAGTAATCGCATACTCTACGCTTTCTCAGTTAGGGTATATGTTTGCAGCTGCTGGTTTGGGTGCGTACTGGGTTGCATTATTTCATTTAATGGCTCACGCATTCTTTAAAGCATTACTCTTTCTTGGTGCTGGTAATGTTATGCATGCTATGAATAACGAGCTTGACCCATTTAAAATGGGTGCACTTNGGTAAAACNATGAANGGNACGATGATTATGATGACATTAGCATCTGTTGCTCTTGCNGGAATCTTTCCTCTTGCTGGTTTTTTCTCNAAAGACTTAATCNTAGAAGTAGCCTTTGTTGATCAACATTTTATTATTTACAGTGTTTTATTGTTTACCGCAGGTTTAACTGCATTTTATTCATTTAGAATTATTGCACTTATTTTTCACGGTGAAGANAGACATACNGCTCTTAGGTTTNCATCCTCATGAAGCATATAAGTTTATGTTAGTNGCAATGAGTCCACTTTTAATTTTAGCAATNATTGCTGGTTTTACAATGAANGGGACATATTTTGAAATGATTACACAGCTTTTACCAGCTACAGAGTATCATGTTCATTCAGNAACTACNTATTGGNTTATGACNATAGGNACGCANNTNTTTGTNNTNTTAGCAATTTTCTTTGCATATAAAAAATANATGNNGCANGGTATTAAAGTACCAGANGGNACAAGNAAAATGGAAAATAGTTTTGNNTATAAGGTACTNATTAACCAGTATTATATTCCTCATTTTTATGAAGAATANCTTGTTAAACCNTATACAAAACTCTCAANAATNTTTTGGNAACAGATAGATCAGAGAGTTGTTGATGCTACAGTNGANGGGATTGCAGGTNTTCTTAGAGGA
Organism: Sulfurimonas sp.; assembly: GCA_016764205.1. Next base: position 262 of record JAESSH010000034.1, on the reverse strand, counting down.
ACAGGTTCNCGTACNAGAACAATGCAAAGTGGAAATTTATCTACGATGCTCAAATGGATGGTAGCAGGTATTGTTATTATCCTTTGTTTAGCTGTAGTTTTTGGACTTGCAGTCAAATACCTTGATGAAATTAATATGATTTCATCAAGTTTAGGAGTTTAATCAATGTTAGATAATCTTTTATCAATTTTAATATTTTTCCCAGCACTTGCAGGTGTTCTTGGGTTCTTTATTAACAAAGATAGTATGCGTACCTATGGTC
>JAESSH010000033.1 GCA_016764205.1 Sulfurimonas sp. | reverse complement strand
TGGTTGCATCAACAAAGCTTTACTCCTGTCAAAATTTCCGAAGTAATACCCTTAGAGTTACTTAACACAACAGTAGGACTTTCTCCCTCATGTTTACGGCTTCTTCAAGATGGAACCTTAGAATCAGACTTACCAGCTGTTAAGCCATATGCAGATCATTTGGAATATTTACAAGATCAATTTTTTAGAATTGAGTTGTACCAAAAAATGAGTGTAATACGTCAAAATGTTCATGAACATTCCTTACGAATCGATAGAGTTCAAAATAAGCTTAACTTACTTGAAAAACGTATAGAAGAAAGAGTAGTTCAAACCTCAGAAAAATTAGTCTTAGACAAATTTTTTAAACAAAAGAAAATGGATATAAAAGAGCAGGTTATTTTTATTGCACTTTTGCGCGAAGAGTACGCAGCGACAGACGCATCTCTACGTGAAATGAATGCTTTAATAGAGTTAATATCTGCAGATGAATACGACAAAATCAAAAATCGAGCCTTACTTGAGGATGGTGCGAACCTTATCAATGAGGGAATCATTGATTATGAAGAGATGTTAAACCCTTTTGGTGGGATAACNCGTGCNTTTTTCATTGTTGATGAGGTGCTCCAAAGTATTATACATCCGAAAAAAAATAAAAAAGTAAGACGTTTAAAGTTAAATGCGCTTATCCACGACCAAGATATTTTTGAACTTATAGAACCAGTGACTTCGTTAGAAGATGTTGTTTTAAATAAAAATACAGAAGAAACTTTACGTAACCTAATGAAACAAGTGGATAAAACAGTTATAGGTCGTTTAATNGAATGGGGAGTTAAAGACAAAAAAAGTGGAATAGATGCTAGGATTATTTTTTATGGTGCAGCAGGAACTGGAAAGACTATGACAGCGTATTCCCTTGCTAAATCTTTAAAGAGACAGGTTCTTGCCTTTGATTGTTCAAAAATTCTTTCTATGTATGTTGGGGAAAGTGAGAAGAATGTTCGTAAAATTTTTGATTCTTTTTATGAGTTATGTGAAAAAACAAAAACAGAACCTATATTATTACTTAATGAGGCTGACCAATTTTTGGGCGCGCGTTCGAGTGGAACAATTACTGGATCAGATCAGATGCATAACCAAATGCAAAATATCTTTTTAGAGCAAATCGAAAACTTTAAAGGTATGCTTATCGCAACTACCAACTTACTNGAAAACATTGATAAGGCATTNTCAAGAAGGTTTAATTATAAAATAGAGTTTAAAAAACCAAATGAGGCACAACGTGANAAGCTTTGGAAACTGATGTTACCAACCGACGCACCTTATGCCAAAGATGTTACACCAAAAGCCTTAGCAAAGTACTCTTTAACAGGTGGACAAATNAGTTTGGTTGTAAAGAATACAGCCTATAGNATTGCTGTGATGGATAAACCNCTCTTTCGTTTAAAAGATTTCGAAAATGAGATTACTCGTGAGAAAGATGCGAGCTTTGATAATGAAAAATCCGTTGGTTTTTTAAATAAATAGTGTTGCGTTTAGTGACACTCCCCTTTTCTTTCGCTTCTCATAACTTTTTTTTAATACACATTTAGATATAGTGCAAATAACTGTTTTTTCTTCTATTTAAAGAGAAATATTTTACTTTAAATAATGTAAGAAAACAAATATTAAAAAGGTTAAATCTTCAAAGATTTTGCTTTCATTCTAAAGGTAGGTAATATGGATCATATTGTAACTGCAAATCCGTATTTTGGCGTTTTTGTACTCTTTGTCGTAACATTTGGTGCATTCACAGCAACAACAATAATCGCTCGTTTAGCGTCTCGTGCACTTGCTGCTAAAGATAGTGAAAAAATTAAATTATCGGTTTATGAATGTGGACCAGAAGTAACGAAACAACCAAATAGAATATCACCACAATTTTATTTATTTGCACTTTTGTTTCTTTTGTTTGATGTTGAAATCGTTTTTATGTTTCCATGGGCAGTAGATTTTAAACTTTTAGGTTGGTTTGGTTTTGTTGAAATGTTAATGTTTATTTTATTATTAACAGTAGGTTTTATATATGCGTGGAAAAAAGGAGCACTCGAATGGCACAACATAAGGTAAATTATACACAAAATGGTGGACTTCCAGTCGCACTAACAAGTATAGATAAAATAGTAAACTGGGGTCGTTCAAATTCAATATGGGCATTAACCTATGGTCTTGCATGTTGCGGTATTGAAATGATGGCTTCNGGNGCTTCACGTTTTGACTTTGACCGTTATGGTACGATTTTTCGTGCTTCTCCNCGTCANGCAGATGTTATGATTGTTGCNGGAACGCTTACAAAAAAGCATGCAGAGTTTATTAAGCGTNTGTATGACCAAATGACAGAACCAAGATGGGTTATTTCTATGGGTTCATGTGCAAATACAGGNGGTATGTTTAACACTTATTCAACTGTTCAAGGTTGCGATAGANTTATTCCTGTNGATTTATATCTTCCTGGTTGTGCACCTCGTCCCGAAACGCTTCAGTATGGTGTGATGTTACTACAGAAAAAAATCCGTGCTAACCACGCTTCAAGGGCGCAAAAAACAAAAAGGTTAATGTAATGAGAGCGTATATACCAAAAGATGATGTACAAGCCAAAGCATATTACACAGATAGATTTTACGTATCTCCACAAGTGCCTAAACAAGATGTAGCAACAGATGAAGTATTTACAGCAGACCTAGCTGCACTCGCTGCTAAATTTGAGGTAAAAGAGTCTTTTATTCAAGTTCAAAATATGGTTGTTTATATTAATGCAAAAGATATTTATAGTGTACTTGAATTTATGAGAGATGAGCTTGAGTATACACAACTTACAGAGATGTCTGCAATTGACTGGTTAGCAAAAGATGATACATTTGAAATTTTTTATCAAATGCTAAGTATGAACAAACGTAAGCGCGTTCGTATTAAATTNTTTATNAAAAATGGTCAAGCTGTTGATTCTGTAGAAAAACTTTTTCGTTCTGCGGACTGGTCTGANCGNGAAATGTTTGATATGTTTGGNATAGAAGCAAACAATCATCCATTTATGAAAAGAATTCTTATGCCATATGACTGGCAAGGAAATCCACTCCTTAAAACATATCCATTAGAGGGCGATGAATTTGCTGCTTGGTATGAGGTAGACAAAATATATGGAAAAGAAGCTCGTTCTATAATCGGACCAGAAATTCGTGATACTGCAAGAGTAGATAGATACGATTCTGAGCGTTTTGCTCGTTTAGGATATGAAGTTCCTAAGGGAGTTAAAATCACAGGTGANGAAGAACCTACAGTACAATCNTACCAAGAAGAAGGTGGGGTATTTATGGTTACAAAATTTGATAAAAAGACATCGAAAATAATTGATGATCCGCAAAGATAGGGTAGTAAAATATGGCACAAATAAAAAATAGATTAACACCTTTCTTTGAAAATATTACTTTTGATAGAGAAGATAATGAACTGGTATTAAACTTTGGTCCTCAGCATCCTTCTGCGCATGGTCAATTACGTTTAATGCTTCACTTACAACAAGAACAAATTGTTAAAGCACATCCTGATATTGGTTACCTCCATCGTGGTATGGAAAAAATGGCTGAAAACATGATTTATAATGAATTTATGCCTACTACTGACAGAATGGATTATATTGCTTCATCATCAAACAATTATGGTTTTGCATTAGCAGTAGAAAAACTTATTGGTTTGGAAGTCCCTCGTCGTGCAAAAGTTATTCGTATGATGCTTTTAGAGATTAACCGTTTAATGNNNCANCTTTTTTGGTTNGCTACAACTGCTNTNGATATTGGNGCTATGACNNTATTTCTTATTNGCTTTCCGTGAACGAGAATATTTGATGGATATTATTGAAGGCTATTGTGGAGCAAGATTAACACATGCTGCGATTAGAATCGGAGGAGTTCCTTTAGATATTCAAGATTCTTTTCTTGAGGAATTAAGAGTATTTTTAAATAAACTTCCTCAAAATATTAAAGATTATGAAGATTTACTTGATACAAATAGAATCTGGTTAATGAGAATGGAAGNNGTTGGAGTTGTTTCAAAAGAAATGGCNCTNTCNTGGGGTTGTACAGGTCCAATGCTTCGAGCTTCTGGATTCAAATGGGATATTCGTAAAGAAGAGCCGTATGAGCTTTATGATGAGATAGAATTTGATGTTCCTTGGTCNGATAAGGGTGANAATTATGCTCGTTATCGTGTATATATGCAAGAGATGCGAGAAACNGCGAAGATTCTTTATCAAACAATAGCAATGTATGAAGAGTGTGTTAAAAATAATGAGACAGACTTAATGGCACATTCACCAAAGTATATTTCAGCACCTAAACTAGATATTATGACGCAAAACTATTCGTTGATGCAACATTTTGTTCTTGTAACACAAGGTATGAGACCTCCAGTTGGTGAAGTATATGTAGCAACTGAATCCCCAAAAGGTGAACTTGGATTTTTTATTAATTCACAAGGTGGACCNTATCCATATAGNCTTAAANTACGTGCTCCATCATTTTGGCATACAGGGATTTTAACTGACCTTTTACCNGGTCATTATATTCCAGATGTTGTTTCTATTATTGGAACAACAAACATAGTATTTGGAGAAGTTGATCGATGATACATGTAAATAATTTTTTTCTCATTCAAGGATGTAGCTTTTGTGAGGANAATTTTGCAAAGAATTCATTTCTTTGTATAAGGAGAGAAATATGAAGAGATATGATTTAAGACATTTAGAAAATGCNTTTGAACCTCGTATGAAAGAAATATTAGGCGAACATAAAGCAGGCGAAATTGCTATATTTTTATTTGAAATTGGTGATTTTACNCCNGTTCAAAGATCAGCAGATTTAGCAAAAGAATGTGGCTATGAGTTAATGAACTCTTTAAAATTTAACGAAGTCGATTGGACTATCGTTTTAAAAAAATAGGATGATATTATGAGTAAAGTTTATTTTTCAACTTGGAATGGGGAGTTTATAAATAATATAGGCAAATCTCAAGAAGAGTGGGAAGAGTCAGCTTATAATTTACCCGCGACATATGATGATCACCGTGACTCTCGTGCTTTTATAGGATGGGATGGTGTAGCATTATTTGATGAAAATGTAGATGTTATCCGTCTCGCGATGGAATATGCTGCACAGTATCAAGTTTATTCTGAAGCATGTGGAAGATGTGCCCCTGGTAGATGGGGTGGACAGATTCTTTATGATACATTGGATAAGATTGCGCGTGGTGAAGGTGTTNTATCTGATTTAGNCCATTTAAAAGACATTGGTAAAAGTATGCAAATTACCTCAAAGTGTGAGATTGGAAAGACTGTTCCAAATCCTATACTTGACTTAATGGAGCATTTTGATGATACTTTTATGGATTGTATTAACAATCATAAAAAATCAAAACATTATGANGATAGNATNAGTTACANTGCCAAAATNACGGCTCCTTGTACAGATGCCTGTCCTTCTAAGGTTGATATTCCTGGATACATTGAAGGAGTCAGAGATTTACGTTTTGATGATTCTTTAGAAGCTACACGNCAAACTATGCCATTAGCACATACTTGTGGTCGTGTTTGTCCTCATCCATGTGAGGATGCTTGTCGTAGAACGAATCTTGATGAACCAATCTCTATTATGGCACTCAAGCGTCTTGGTGCGGATTGGGAAACTGAACATGGATATGACTTTTTTCATCCTATGGAGAAGAAGCCAAGTAATGGAAAAAAAGTAGCTGTAGTTGGTGCTGGTCCTGCTGGTTTAACGACTGCATATTATTTAGCTGCTGATGGTATTGAGGTTGATGTGTATGAAGCCCTTCCTGTTCTTGGTGGAGAGGTTACAGTTGGTGTACCTGAGTATCGTATGCCATGGGAAAAGTATCTCAAAGATATAGAATGTGTTAAAGATATGGGCGTAAACTTTATTCTTAATCATAAAGTAAGTGCTGATGATATGCGTAGGTTTGACAAAGACTATGATGCAACAATGATTGCATCAGGTACGAGAATTTCTAAAAAAGTTCGTTGTGATAATGAAAGACCGGAGATAGAAGGTTACTGGGGAGCGATAGACTTCCTCGATAAAGTAAACTTGTACGAAAAGTTTGATATTAAACTTACAGAAGATGAGAAAAAAGAATATGCAATCGATGAAGACTTTGTTGATTTAACAGGGAAAACTATTGCCTGTGTTGGTGGTGGTTTTACATCTATGGATGTTGTTCGTTGTTCTATTCGTGCAGGCGCTAAGCGTGTAATTATGATTTATCGTCGTGATGAAAAAACAATTATTCGAAATACTACCTATGAAGAGTATCATGAATCTGTAGAAGAGGGCGTAGAATATATGTTCCACTCAGCAGTAAATACAATGATAGATGAGGGAGATGTTCTTAAAGCACTTGATGTTGATAAGTTTGAACTCGTCCCTGACCCTAACGGTGGACGTGCACAACTTGTAAAAATTGAAGGTGCGACTGAGAGAATCGAAGTTGATTATTTAATCCCTGCTGTTTCTCAGTCTGCTGAGTTTAGTCATTTGCCAGAAGAATGGGACTTTAACATGACATCTTGGGGAACACTCCTAACAAATGGTAAAGATTATATGACCTCACGTAAGGGTGTTTTTACATCTGGGGATTGTGAATACGGTCCTATGACAATTGTAAATGCAGTTGGACAGGCAAAAAGAGCAGCATCTGTAATGAGTAGATATATTGAGACAGGTGAAGTAACTTTAACAGATGATGAGATTATGGAAGATCATCTCTCTAAGCTTAAAGTGTATGATAAAAAAGAAAAAGTCACGGGATGGCTACCTGGATTAGCACGTGAGCATAGTATGGTTCTCGATGCAGATTTTAGAAAACATAATAACAAAGAAGTAAACTTAGGGTTTACACAAGAACAAGCAATGGCTGAAGCTGATCGTTGTATGCGTTGTTATTATATTGCTATGGTTCAGGCATAGATATGAGTCAAATGGTACAAGTAACGCAGTTTAGTATTGATGGTATCTCTGTTGAGGCAATAAAGGGGGAAACTATTCTCCAAGTTGCTCGAAAAAATGATATTTATATTCCTACTATGTGTTATATTTCAAAAACAACACCTTGTGCATCGTGTCGTATGTGTTCTGTTGAAGCGGAGGGAATTGATGGTGTTGTACTTTCTTGTAACACTCCCCCAACAGAAGGTATAAATATTATAACAAACTCAGAAGCTCTCGAACATGAGAGAACAAATATTATGAAACTTTATGATGTGAACCATCCTTTGGAATGTGGTGTTTGTGATAAGTCTGGGGAATGTGATTTACAAAATAAAACATTAGAATTTAATGTTGAGCAACAAAACTTTTCAGCAAAAGATGTACCTCGTAAAATAGAACATTGGGGCTTAATTAATTATGATCCTGCCCTTTGTATTTTATGCGAAAAATGTGTACATGTATGTAACGAAGTGATTGGTGATGATGCTATTGATGTTAAATTTGGTGGATATGGNTCAACGATTATTCCTAAAAACAGTGATACACTTGATTGTACTTTTTGTGGCGAATGTATAGCTGTATGTCCAGTTGGTGCTCTTGTAAGTTCAGATTTTCAATACAAAGCAAATGCTTGGGAACTTTCTCGTGTTCCNGCAACNTGTGCGCATTGTTCAGGTGGATGTTCTTTAGAGTATGAAACAAACGATCAAGGAATTTTCGGAGATAAAGAGATATACAGAGTTAAAAATAACTTTGAATATACGAATCTTTGTGGTGCTGGTCGTTTTGGTTATGATTTTGCTAATAAGGCTACAAAAGATGAACCTGCATTTCATAAGGCGATAGAAGCAATTAAAAGTGCAAAAGCAATACGCTTTTCTTCGATGATAACAAATGAAGAAGCGTATATTCTAGAAGAGCTAAAAGAAAAGTTTGGACTGAAACTTTTTAATGAAGATGCTCGTCTTTTTGCTTCATTTATGAAGGCATATTCTACTGTCAGTGGGAAAAAACATTATGGTGGTTCTTTAGATGCAATTAAGCAGGCAGAAGCTGCTATTGTTATTGGTAGCCGAGTAGCGACTGATAATCCAGCCGTACGCTACGCACTTACAACAGCATCTCGTCATAAGGGTGCAAAAATTGTATATGCACATCCAATTGAAGATAGTTTAATGCAAAATACTATCACACAGTTTATGCAGTACGATGTGGGTTCTGAAGAGGCTCTCATGGCTCTTTTTGCTCATACAATTTTAAAAGATGTAGACTTAGATAAGGAAGAGCGTAACTTCTTTAATGATTTAGACTTAGCTAGCTTATATACACAGAGTAAGATAGGCGAAGACGAAATAACAAAAATGATGAAATCTTTCAGACGTGCGGAGAATAAAGTACTTATTGTTGGTTCTGATCTTATGGCACATAGTAAGGCTCAAAATATTGCAAAACTAGCAGGAATGATTGAGAAATATAGTGAGTTTTCTTTAGTAGTTATTCCATCTGAGGTAAATACACTTGGTGTTTCGCTCATTAATGACTTAGATGTTGATGAAGATATTATTGATGTTGTTGGCTATAACGCGCATGGAAATTTTGTAATTTCATCTTTGAAGTTTGCAAACTTAAGTGTTCCATCCTTAAACCAACAAGAGGGAACTTTTGTGAGTATTGATAAACGAGTTTTACCTACAAATGTAGCATTAAACTTTGAAGGATATACGCTTAATGATATTGCATTAGCGTGTGGAATTAAACATAGAAATACTATTGATTGTACAACACAGCTTGATAGTGCATCAGGCTTCAAGCCAATAGCATTTGATTCCTTAGAGAATTTTTTATCATCGTATGGTGAAGATATTCGAGGATATATTCTTGATGAAGTTACATGTAAGATTTCAGATAAAGTAGAGCCGATAAGCAAGCTAAGAGAATTAGAGGGTACTATTATTTATCATTCTAATCCTGTATTACAATTTAATGCATATACAAATACAACAAGTCAACTAGAACGTGATACAAGTTTAAGAGGTTCAAAAGAGTTTGCCTTAGAGGCAAAAATATCTGATGGCGATACAGTAGAAATTTATTTTGCTTCTAAAATTATTCAGAGAAAGTTTAAATTAGATCCAGAGTTAAAAGGAAAAATTGCCTTAAATCCAACATTCGATGTAGCGGTTGACAGAGGTCGATATAAATATGAAAAATCCAATATAGTGAGAATATAACTAATGAGTAATACTATTACGATTAATATTGATGGCAAAGAGATTCAAACACAAGAGGGCACATTTGTTTTAAATGCAGCCAGAGCGAATGATATTTTTATTCCAGCAATATGCTATTTAACACGATGTAGTCCGACACTAGCCTGTCGTATATGTATTGTTGATATAGATGGCAAGCAGGCATATGCTTGTAATGCAAAAAGTAAAGATGGGATGAGCATCAGTACTTCAACTGAAAATATTGACAAAGAACGCCGCGCAATTATGGAGGTTTATGATGTGAATCATCCTCTTCAATGTGGCGTTTGTGATCAATCAGGTGAATGTGAACTTCAAAATTATACGCTTGAAATGGGCGTTGATTCTCAAAGCTATACGGTAAAAGATGTAGATAGAAGTGCGCATGACTGGGGACATTTACATTATGATCCGGGTCTTTGTATTGTTTGTGAGAGATGTGTCACTTCTTGTAAAGATATGATTGGGGACAATGCTCTTACAACTATAGGTCGTGGGGCTGATGCACTTGAAGCTAGTTATAAAGAAGAGATGCCAAAAGATGCTTATGCAATGTGGAACAAACTCAATAAGTCTGTTATTGGTTTAACAAATGGTACTGATATTCTTGACTGTACTTCATGTGGAGAGTGTGCTTCAGTTTGTCCAGTTGGCGCACTTGTTGATACTGAATTTATGTACAAGTCAAATGCTTGGGAATTAAGTCAAGTTCCTGCAACATGTGGACATTGTTCTGCTGGTTGTCAGATTACTTATGACATTAAACACACAAGTATCGATAATCCAGAAGATAAGATTTACCGTGTTATGAATGAATGGAACTATGTTTCACTTTGTGGTGCAGGTAGATATGGATTTGATTATCAAAATGCTAATGTAGAAAAAGATGAAGGTGCATTTGAAAAAGCATTAGAAGCATTTAAAAAGGCTGATACGATTAAGTTTACTTCAACTATTACAAACGAAGAAGCTTACATCTTAGAAAAATTAAAAGATAAGTATGGATACAAACTTGTAAATAATGAAGCAAAATCTTTTCAAACTTTTTTAGCGAATTATGCAACAGTAAGTGGTACAAGCCTTTATGGTAGTGATTTAAAAGAGATGGCAAAGAGTGGTTTTATTATCTCTCTTGGTACAGCACTTAAGAGTGACAATCCAAATGCGAGATATGCTTTTAATAATTCGGTAACGGTAAATAAAGGTGCTGGTATTTATTTCCATCCCGTAAATGATCCTGTTGTTGATGGGATGAATAAAAATGTCTTAAGTATTGCTCATAAACCATTGCAAGAAGAGGCTATCCTTTATCTTATTCTTGACTTATTTGGAGATAAAGATGCCTTGCCTTCAGACATTGTTTCGTATTTAGCATCATTTCATTCTACAAAAACAATTACTGTGACTGAGACAGTGAAAGAAAAGGTGATTGAAATTGTTAAAGAGATGAAGCTTAATGAAGAAACAGGTGAAGAAGAAGAAATAGAAGTAGAAAAATCTAAAATGGTTCCAAAAAAAGTTTCTAAAGAAGTTGAAGTAGATGATAATGCCTTACTCTCAATGATTGGTGCGGCTGATGATTTTACGGAAGTACTTGAAAAGTTTTTAAAGAAAAAAGAAACTTTTTCTTTAGTTATTGGAGCTGATTTATATAATCATCCAAATGCTAAAAATTGTGCAAGACTTGTTGGCTTAGTTGAAAAATATTCTAAGTTTACACTTGTAATGATTCCAAGCTTAACAAATACTCTTGGTGTTGCACTTATTAATGAATTGTCTGATGATGAAGGGGAATACACTATTGGGTATAACGTCCAAGGTGATTTCACATTATCTGCACTTGGTGCTGGAAGCGCATGTGACTTAGATATGCCGGCAATAAATCAACAAGAGGGAACACTTACTTCAATCAACAAAAGAGTGAATCCAACAAATGTTGCTATTTCTTATGGTGGATATGTTCTTAATGATATTGCAATAGCACTTGGTTTAGAGAGTGAAAATACTATCGACTATACAGAACTCTTACCTGTTACTAAAGGTTTCAAAAAGACAAGTTTTGACTCTTTACCTGATTATTATACAAATGCAGGTGAAGAGGTACGTGGTTATGAGCTTGAAAATATTGCTAAAGAAGTATCTCAAGATGAAGGTGTTAGTAAAATTGACGAAGACCTTAGCTTAGGTGAAAATCTTATCTATCTTGCAAACCCTGTGAGGCAGTTTAGTGATTTCACAAATAAAGCAACCGGGCTTGATGAAAAAAGCGGTGTGTATATGAGTGAAGAATTTTTAAGTACTTCAGAATTAAATGCTGGAGATAGTGTAAAAGTGACAAGTGAAAATGGTGAACTTATTGCAAAGATTATTAGTGATAATAAAATTGCTGGAAGTATTGTAATCATTCCTACATTTGACTCTAAATTAAACTCAGAAGCATTGTTTGACGGCTACCGTTTTACGAATGCTTCGATACAAAAGGTGTAATATATGGAAGTAGCATATTTAATTGAAACGGTTATAAAGGTCGTTGTGATTTTACTTGTTTTCTCAGCGTTAGCAGGTATTGGAACGTATTTTGAGCGTAAAATT
>JAESSH010000032.1 GCA_016764205.1 Sulfurimonas sp. | reverse complement strand
TCGTGCATCTGGTTTTTTACTTGTTGCGTACAGCGATTTAAGTATCGGTATGATGTTTGCGATGTTTGGTTATATTTGGTTTGTTATGACACCTGTTCAAGAGATACTTTCCATTCAGTATAGTTACACTTCTGCCATGGGAGCCTTAGAGCGAATAAACAAGGTGCTTATGCTTCAAACAGAAAACACCGGAACAACAATACTGAGTGCCAAAGATTTAAACATACAAATGCAAGACCTCAATTTTTCTTATGCAAACAACAAGCCCATACTAAAAAACATAACAATGAGTATAGAATCAGGCTGTAAGATAGCCCTTATAGGGGCGAGTGGAAGTGGAAAAACAACACTAGCTCAAATCATTTCTGGTTTTTATGAAAAGACAGATGGCAACCTCTACTATAACGGAATAGAGGTAGAAGCGATTGATAAAACATCTTTGCGTGAGAAAGTATTTTTAGTCCTACAAATGCCTATACTTTTTAATGCCTCACTTCGTTTTAATATTACCATGGGCGACACACATATAAGCGATAAGGAAATACATCAAGCACTCAATACTGCACAGCTGGGGACAATGATTACAGAGATGGGAAATGGCTTAGATACCATCGTTGGAAGACATGGAATCAGGCTCTCAGGTGGGCAGAGACAAAGGCTAAGCATAGCAAGAATGATTATCGCAAATCCCAGTATTGTTATTTTTGATGAATCCACCTCAGCCCTCGATGTTTTAACAGAATCAAAACTTTTTACCGCACTCACACCAATTTTAAAAGACAAAACAGTTATAACAATAGCACACAGACTAAGTACGGTCAAAAATGCCAACAAGATTTATGTCTTAGAATCAGGACATATTGTACAAAGCGGTACACATGAAGAATTAGAAATGCAAGAAGGTCATTATAATGAGTTTGTTAAAAATCAGCTACTCTAATATATAAATAATGTGGACATGCCTGCCCACACCGAAAAACTATTGGATTCTATTGTTCTGATAAAACGATATTTTTAATTCTACTCTTCTCTAATTTAATATATGCATCTAGTTCTTCTGCTGAATTAAATACTTCTGCAATAACTCTTCTGTTTTTAGCAGAACCTTCTTGTGTAGCATTATTATAAAGTGGTGAACTCTCTCCAAAACCCATAGCTCTAACATGAGATTTACTTACACCTAAACCTTTTAGTTCATTCATAACTTTTACAGCTCTTTTTGTAGAAAGGTCATAATTGTATGCCGCATCATCTAAAGAACTTGTATGCCCTTCTATAACAGCATAAACATCATTTTCTTTCATGAATTTAGCAAATTTTACAAGCTCTTCTTTTTCAGCATTATTGCTATACACTGCAGTAGCATTGTTAAACTCGACATTTAATTCCTCCACTAAGATACATTCTTTAGCCATTGAATTGGCAACAAAAAGAGACATGCTTAGGCATGAGGCTATAAGTATTTTTTTCATTTACATTCCTTTATTTTGGGAGGAGTATAACTCAAAATAGTGAGTTAATTGTGAGCTGTTTCTATTTTTTATTTTTTATTTTTTAGTCTAATATACTACCCCAAGAAAATCAGACAACTAATTTAGAATTCTTATTCCACCTCTGATTTGTTACCTTGTGCCTCACTTTTTATTTGAATTTCATAGTTTTCATCGTTAGCCTTTAAACTTTCAAAGTAGGCATTCATTGTTTTTTTGTATTTCAAGGTTTGATGAAATCGTTTGTAATTGTAAAAGTCCATATAATCAGTTACATCTTCTTTAAGTTGCTTAATTGTTTGATACTCATTAAGGTAGATTTTCTCACATTTTGCACTTCTCCAGAATCTTTCAATAGCAATATTATCAGTAGCTCTTCCTTTACCATCCATTGAGATAATTATCCCATTATCCTTGAGTCTTTGAGTCTTTGAGTATGAATAAAGCTTGCATATTGGCTCCCTTGATCTGTGTTGAAAATTTCAGGTTTTCCATATTTAAGAAGTGCTTCATCAAGTACACTCATAACAAGTGCTGTATCCATTGTATTGGATATTCGCCATGATAGAACAGCTTTAGAGTACCAGTCAATAACAGCTGCCATATAAACCATACCACCATTAATTTTAATATAGGTTATATCTGTTGAGCAGACTTGATTTGCAACAGTAATATCAACTCCACGAAGTTTATAAGAGTATTTGTTATGTTCTTTATTAGCCTGAGTAGTATTGACAGGTTTAACTGCTAAAATAGCCTTTAATCCCAGTTCTTTACGATATTTGAATACAGTATTTAAACTTACATCAACACCTTCTTCTAAAAGTTGTTGATGGACTTTTAATCAACCATAGATAGGTATATCTGTAAACACATCACTTATCTGTTTCATCAAGTGGATTTTCTTAATATTAGGTTTTGCTTTATAATAGATTGACGAACGACTAAGTCCTATTAAATGGCATTGTTTTACAACGATATTGACTGGTTTTGTGGACGTTTATTTTTATTAAAAATTAAGTGTATGATTCTTGAGTTAAGCTAAAAATCGCATCTTCAATTTCAAAGTAAAATAATGGAGGAAGAGCTCAAACCAAGCTTATTAACTTAGCCCTCATATCTTCTATATTTAATAGAAATTGAAGTTGCTAGTAGTTATCATATTTTATGAATAAATTTAAAATACTCTTAATTGATGATTTAGAAACAAATCTCTACTTGTTAGATACCCTTATATCAGAATATTTCGAGGATGTTGAAATAATTCAAACACTTAGTGCTAAAGAAGCTCTTAAAATTGTACTGGAAACTAATATCGATCTTGTATTTTCAGATGTTCAGATGCCTGATATGGATGGTTTTGAATTTACACAAATATTAAAAAGTTATAAAAAAACTATTCATATACCTGTAATACTTATAACTGCTTTATCATTAGATAAAAAGTATCAAATAAAAGGTTATCAAGCTGGAGCAGTAGATTACATAACTAAACCTATAGATAAAGAGATTTTGATACCAAAAATAAGAAATTTTAAAAAAATATTTGAACTTCAAAAAAAGATGCAAGAACAAAATGAAGAGATACAGTTTTCTCTTAGAAACCAGACTATGTCAGTATTAATATTTTTAGATTTAGATGGCTTCAAACATATAAATGATTCTCTTGGTCATGATTATGGAGATAAAGTACTCCAAAGTATTGCAAAAACATTAACCGATTCTATTAGGGATTTTGATATTGCAAGTAGAATTGGTGGAGATGAGTTTTTAGTACTTCTTCGTGGAGATGAAGCAGATAAAAAAAGCTTCTACTATTCATAAAAGTGGTAATGATTTGTTACTACTGATAGAAGATGTTTTAGACCTCTCAAAAGTTGAATCTGGAAAAATGATACTTAATGAAGAAGAATTTAACTCTACAGATTTAACAGAGGAATTACATAATCTTTTTTATGTTCAAGCGCAAGAAAAAAATCTTTCATTTATAATAGATGATACATTTAATGCGGCTATATATAATGACAAAACAAAAATTCTTCAAATACTAAAAAACTTTAGCTCTAATGCTCTTAAATTTACCAAGAACGGAACTATATGTCTAGAAATAAAACCTTTAGATGCAACAAATTTTAAAATTTCAATTGTTGATACAGGTATTGGTATAGCAGCCGAAAAATTACAATCAGTTTTCAATGCATTTGAGCAGGTTGATGGTACTATTAGTAGGGAATATGGTGGTACGGGGCTTGGTTTATCCATTAGCAAGGAGATGGCAGAGTTTATTGGTGCTAGTATTACGCTGGAATCTACACCATTAAAAGGTTCAACATTTAGTCTCATTTTACCAATATCCGAAAAAAGAAATATTACTATAGATATAGATGAAAAAAAAACTGTAGATGAAGTGACGAAGTACAGTTCTGATATAGATAGCTCACAAGAGTTATATGGTGCTAAAATTCTAGTAGTTGATGATGATATAAGAAATATATTTGTACTCTCAGAATTATTAACATCTAGTGGAGCAGAAATCTTTATTGCGAAGAATGGTGAAGAAGCTATACAAGAGTTAGAGAAGCAAAATAATGAGATAGACATAATACTTATGGATATAATGATGCCTATTATGGATGGTTATGAAGCTACTAAAATCATAAAAAATAACGATAAAAGTAAAGATATACCTATTATAGCATTGACTGCTAAAGCGATGAAAGAAGATAAAGAAAAAGCATTAGATGCTGGATGTAATGATTATGTAACAAAGCCATTAAATACGGATTTATTATTATCTATTATGAGTGGCTATCTTAGTAAACGATAATGTCTTTAAATATAATTATAGAGGGTAATTTAAGCACGAGTGATGCTAAGTCATTACATGAACAACTATCTACAGGTACTCATAGCTCAATAGATTTTGAGTTCAAAGGTACTGAGTATCTACCATATATAATTGTTATAGATTTACTTAATATTGAAACTAAGCTACAAATAGTAACATCTCAAAAATCATTATATTTATATCTATCAAATTTAGGTATTAAAAATGATTATATAAACGAGCATAAACTTCAAAAGACAAATTATGTACAAAAAGTAAAAGCTATAGCGATTGGTGGAAGTGCAGGTAGTATTGATGGTTTAATAAAAATAGTTAAAGATTTAAGATATACAAATATATCTATCTTTGTAACGCTTCATATACTTCCAGATAAAGATTCTTTACTCTCTAGTATCCTCAATAGTACAACAGATTATAATGTTATAGAGGCCACTGACAATATCCAAATAAAAGAACATACTATATATATCGCTCCACCAAATAAACATATGATAATTAAAGATAATTATATATTTTTAAATGATGAAGAGCATGTTAATTTTTCAAGACCCTCAATAAGCTTAATGTATGATTCTCTGGCAAAGGAGTATACTAATTCACTTCTATGTATACTTTTGTGTGGTTATGGAAAAGATGGATCCTCCTCTATGGATATCTTAGATAAAAATGGATGCGAAATACTACTACAAAATCCTGATGAGTGTGAAGCTAAAGATATGATAGTAAATGCCACTCAAGCAAGTAAAACTGCTCAGGTCTTAAACTTAAGTAACATACAAAGTTATTTAGAGCTAAAATTAGCTCCAATTGAATATTATGAAAATGAGATAAAAGAGTTTTTACAAAAAGTGTATGATACTTATGGATATGATTATAGGAACTATGAACTAAAATCTATAAAAAGACGTATAGAGTTTGTACGTTTGCAAGTGAATGCAAATAGCTTAAATAAATTTAAACAAATGGTTTTAAAAGATAAAAATATATTTAAAGAATTACAATCTGCATTCTCTATAAACATAACTGAATTTTTTAGAAATACTGAGGTATTTAAAAAAATATATGAAGATATTTTACCAGACCTATCCCACTTAAAGTATCTTAGAGTATGGTGTGCCGGATGCTCACGCGGAGATGAACCATACACAGTAGCAATACTTTTAAAAAAAGCTGGACTCTTAGCAAATGCACAAATATATGCAACTGATTTTAATGAGACTATTATAAATGAAGCTATAAATGGTATATACCCAACAAGCTTATATGATAGTTTCAAAGACAACTATGACAAATGTGCTTCAGATGATACATTTGAACAATATTTTGATTTTAGTGAAAAATATTTTGAAGTAAAGAAAGAAATAAAAGAAAAAATATTATTTTTTAAACACAACCTAACTACAGATGCATCGATAAATGAGTTTAATATTATATTTTGCAGAAATGTACTTATATACCTTGATAATGATTTAAAAGATAGAGTTTTCAACTTAATGGATGAATCTCTTATGAAAGATGGGTATTTAGTTTTAGGTGAAAGTGAAGCTATCCCAAAAACATTGACATACTTAAGGATAGGTAATAAAAAAATGAAAATCTATAAAAAATGAGTGTGAAAAAAGTTCTACAACCTGTAGGTTTTGGAGCATATTCAAAAATTCAACTCTTTTTGGAAGAAGAGGAATTAGAATTACCTGCATAATATCGGGACTTATTTCCTGCTTTCCATTTAAAATAATCAGAGATTGATTCCACTTCAATTAGGAGTAAAGAGGCGGAAGAAAAAGAAAAATTTAAAGGACAAAAGATGAAAGTATATATAACAGACTTAGAAGCATACAATGAAGGACATTTAGTTGGTTCTTGGTATCAACTACCGATGGATGAAAATTTACTTGCATAGAGTATAGAGAATGAACTACAAAGAGGTAAAGAGATATGCAAATCAGAACATTTTCACGAAGAGTATTTTATTAGAGATTATGAATGTGAGTATATGGAGATAGGAGAATATTATACTAACTCACAATTAACTCACTATTTTGAGCTATTATTTCCCAATCAAAAATAAGGAATTTAAATGCACAACTCCATTAAGATATCTCTCATCACAGCCTCAGCTCTCCTAAGTATTACAGGGTGTTCTACTATGAGCAACGATGTAACAAAAGATCAAGAGATTCAGAGATTAACACAGGAACTAACAACAGCAAATGCTAAAGTAGCACAGCTAGATGGCACCAGTCAAACAAGCCAAGAAACAAATGACACGAGTACAGTTTCTAATTCATTAATTCCACCTAATGCAAAAACAGGTGAATGTTATGCAAGAGTTCTTGTCCCTGCTGTATATGAAAATGCAACAGTACAAAGATTACGAGAAGAAGCAAAAACGAATGTTAAAGTTATACCTGCAACATATAAGCTTGTAGAAAAAAGAGTAACGATTAGAGAAGCAAGTACAAAACTAGTTCCTGTAGCCGCTACATATAAAACTATAACTGAAGAAATCATGGTTAAACCTGAAAAAACAAGCCTCGTAGTGCTCCCAGCTACCTACAAAAATGTTACACAAGAAGTTATGGTTACTGGTGAAAGAACCGAATTAAGCGTGGTTCCAGCTACATACAAAACAACAACTCAAGAAATGATTGTTACAGCTGAAAAAACTGAACTCAAAACAATTCCAACTACATACAAGATGCAAAAAGAAGAAGTTTTAGTTACAGCTGCATATAGCATATGGAAACGTGGAGAAGGAGCAATCCAAAAACTAGATGATTCTACTGGTGAGATTATGTGTCTTGTAGAAGTTCCTGCTAAATATAAAACAGTACATACAAAAGTAGTTGATGTTGCTGCGCATACTCAAAAAGTTGTAACTCCAGCGGTTTACAAAACGATTACAACAAAAGATACTGATGTTGCTGCGCATACTCAAAAAGTTATAACTCCTGCTGTATATAAAACAATTACAACACAAGTAATAGTTACACCTTCAACAACAAAAGAAGTTATAACTCCTGCTGTATATAAAACTGTTTCAACACAAGTAATTGACACTCCAGCAACAACACGTGAAATAGAAATTCCTTGTATAAGTAAAATTGTAAAAACAAGAGTAGAAGATACTCCAGCTCAAGAAGTGAAAACGGATATTCCTGCTGTATATGAAACATATACTACAACAAGTAAGACATCAGATTCTTACCTAAGATGGCAAGAAATTTTATGTGAAACAAATATTAATCCGAATGTAATTTCAAAAGTACAAACAGCATTAAAAGAAAAAAATTATGATATTACTATGATTGATGGTATATATGGTAAAGAAACAACGACAGCTATAAAAGCATACCAAAAAGACAATCAACTCTCTCAAGGTGCATTAACACTTAAGACTTTAGAGTCTTTAGGAATGTAACTTTTAAACCTTTATGACATGTGGAAATCCATTTCCACAATTCATTTTATGCTTGTAAAAGCGTAGCGAGTGGCTTAGATTTAGTAGTATCTACTTCTACTATTTCCTCGCCTCTTGCAGCAAAATCTATTTGGGAAATATTTCCTACATTTCCATCTTCATAAAGAAAGATTCCTGCACTTTTTAACTCACCAAGCGTTTGGTTCGTGTTCGTTTTGTAGGTGAATTCACTCAAGGCAGAATCAAGAAAGATTGCTCCAATTCCAACTTCTCCCAAACCAACAAGTTCTCTTTCCTTTGAATCTTCGTTTTTTAGCCAGACTTGCAGGGAATCAAAGATACTATCATTCTCATCTATCCAGTTATTTGCATCTTCATCGTATGCGCTTAACTCCGTAAATCCATTTCCAGTACGCGTTCCAAAGAGTTCACTTCCATAGTTTATTTCACCATCATTATTTTTATCTAATGCTAGAAACCCATTTCCACTTGTAAGTTTTGAAATTTGATCTTTTATTCCATCATTATCCAAGTCAAAAGAAAAAGTATCGCTACTCAAATCTGGGATGTCTCCGCTGAGATTGATAATAAGTGGGTCAAAAGGGGAATAAATATCAATACGATTTTCGACAACAAAGCTTCTCGTCATTGAAAAATTTAGATTTATATCTAATTTTCCATTTTCTGTTTGTATCGTACCTAATGTTGAAAAATTTAGACTTTCGTATTCTTCAAATTTTTGCACAGAAGTCATATGTACATAGCCATTGATATTTTCTTCATCTACTGCTTGCGCATCGTTATTTGCAACTCTTTGTTGCAGCATACGTATAAGACTTTGAATCATTGCTCCAATGGTTCTCTCTTGTCCCTGTAAATAAGAACACATACAAGCGTTTGGTGTCGTTTGTGTTTCTTCAATTTCTTTTGGGACTACTTCATTAGGTAGTTTTGTAAAGTAGGTCTCAAAACTCATACTTGCTTCGAGTATACTTTTATACTCTGTATGTTGTGATGCCATCACTAACTCATGTGATTGTATTTTCATAATTTTGCCTTTTGGTATAGGCTACGGCTCCTATCTCAGATTAGCCTAAAATATAGGGATGTTTCGCCCGTTTATATACTAAGCAATACTAATTCCGCTCCATTGTAAAATAAAGCGACTTCCTTTTCCTAACTCTGATTCTACTCGAAGTTCAATCGAGGACTCATCACAAATCTTCTTTACTATACTCAGCCCAACCCCAAGTCCACCTGCAAGGCTTGAGCTTCGTTCATAAAGTTTAAAAATCTCTTGAAGTTTATCTTTCTCAATACCTACACCCTCATCCTCAATACAAAAATATCCCTTCTTTAAGCTCAGGGTTATTGTTGTGTACGGCATAGAGTACTTGATGGCATTTGAAAGAAGGTTAGAGAAAAGAAGCTCTATTCTTGACTCTATAGCATTTATTGTGGAGTCTTCGATCTGCATTTTTATTTGAATATTTTTCGCCATTGTTAACTCTTCATAGTAGGCAACACTTTGAAGTAAAAGAGGTTTTAACGCTAAAGAGCTTGGCATTTCTTGCTTCGATGAAAAGTTTAAGTACACCAGAGACTGGTAAATACTATAAAGCTGCTTTGTACTGATAGAAATGTTTCTTAGTATTTTTTCATCATACACTTTTTTTTGTAAGGCTCTTTTAGAACTCATTTTTAAGGCTGTAATAGGAGTATTTAATTCATGTGATATGTCTTGAAGAAATTGCTCAATATGAACCATCTTTTCAGCAATGGGTCTCATAAATAGTTTTGAAAGTAACCAAGATATGACTCCAATAACTAAGAAAACAACAATCATCGTTATAAAAACATTGTTAAGCAACGACTCTAAGCCCCTTGATAAAGTATCTGTTTTAACAACAACATACTTTATACTCAAATGTTCTTGAGGAGCTGTAGATACTAAAACCTGAAGAGTGTCTTCTCTAAAATAATTACTTGGATAACTTTTTTTCTCATATGACGGAATCATCATATACTCAAACCCATCTTCAGGATTTGGAAGAAGAAGCTTGGTTTGCATCATATGTGCGTTAATAATAAGGCTCGATACATTGTCTGCAAGATGTTGCATCTTGTAGTACGTAGTGTTTTGTAAGGAACTTTTTTGCGCTGCGTAATACCAAAATCCAGAAAGAAGTACAAAAATAAAAGAGCTACCTAGATAAAGAAGTAAAAAGGAAGAAAATGATTGCTTTTCTAAACTATTCAAACCTATACCCCTCCCCTCGAATATTTAAAATATGCTCTTTGCCTAAAGCCTTTCGAAGATTTTTAACAATGGTGCGTATTGCATCATCTGAGGGCATATTTTCATATTCCCAAAAATTTTGGAGGAGTTCATCCGCACTTATAACACGATGACGATTTTTGTATAAATAATGCAGACAGTCACTTTCTCTCGTACTTAAGCTTACTCGAGCCTCTCTACTTACCAGTAGATGCGTTTGGGTATCAAGCGTTATTCCCTCAGATAATTGTATAAGTGTCTCTAAACCAAAATGCCTTTTTATATTTTCTATACGTTGTGTTAATTCTTCAAGGTCAAAAGGCTTTTTTATAAAATCATTCGCTCCAGCTTGAAATGCATTTTTAAGGTACTTAGTATCATCAAATGCTGTTATAAAAATAGTTGGTGTTTTATCATTAAAATCACGCAGTTCTTTTAAAAGTGAAATTCCGTCACCATCGACCACATTGATGTCAAAAACATACAGGTCATAGCAAGAACCTTCTGCCAGTTCAAGAGCTTTTTTCATACTGTATGTATGACTGACCTCGTATTTTTCTTCTAAAAAATCAACTAAGATATCTGCTAAAACTGTATCGTCTTCGAGTAAGAGTATTTTCATTCAAGAATTATATCACAGACAAAGATTCCACCCCTCACAAACCCTCCACAAACACTAACTATAATACTTATATATACCAAAAGGATACAAAATGAAAATTATTTCAAAACTATTTATTGGACTTCTTGTAGGAGTAACTTTACTTCAAGGGGCAGGCTTTGAGAAGGTTGCCACATCTCGTGCTACACAAATTACACTAAGTTCTGAGAAACCTCTTTCAACTGGTAACAATATAATCATGCTCGATGTTGCAAATAAAAACTATAAAGATTCAGAGCTACGTGTAAAAGTATTTATGCCTGCGATGCCAGGGATGCCGTATATGGAAACTGTAAGTGAAGCAAAAAGTTTAGGAAATGGAAAATACACACTCAATATCAACGTATCTATGCGTGGAACTTGGCAAGTACACATCTTTTTAACTCCTAAAACTGGGAAAAAAGTTAGAGTGAAAACTTCGCTGAATATCTCCTAAGAAAAGGTACAAGTCATGAGACTCTTCCTTTTTCTTTTTCTACCAGCATTGCTTTGGAGCGTACCACTTTCTACACTTGTAGAGTATGCAAAACAGAACCATGTTTCACTCAAGTCTATAGAGCAAAAAGTATCTGCTATAGATAATGAATACGAGATAAGTAGGAATTTCGAAGATCCTACTATCTCTTTAACTCTTAATAATATTCAACTTGATGATGTTTCAAATCGCTCCCTCGAACCAATGCAATATACTGCTATAAATTTTACACAAAAACTGCCATATTTTGGAAAACGTGAT
Source organism: Sulfurimonas sp. (assembly GCA_016764205.1). Next base: position 34,331 of record JAESSH010000032.1, on the reverse strand, counting down.
GCCCTGAGTAATAAAATAAAGGCTACAAAAAAGAAAGTAGCGCTTAGCTTAGAGCAGATGAAAGTAAAAATAGTTCGTGAAATAAAAATAACAGCATATACAATCTGGGAAAGAGAAGAAGAACTTAAAACTATACATGAGTATATGAAACTAACAAAGCAAAATATCTCCTTGTACTCTGCCTTTACAAGTAATGATTCCAAATCACATATGAGTATCATGTCTGCTGAAATGTCACTCTCTGAGCTAAAAATCAAACAAATAAGCTTAGAGAGTTCTCTGAAGGGTTTGTATAAAAAAATCTCCTACTTCAGTGAAATGAAAGTACCAAGTGTTGAGATGAATATGGAATTATTGAAGCCTTTACCTCTAGAAGAGTATTTGCTCCAAATAACAAAAAATGTATCGTATAAAATAAAAGAAGCCAGTCTTCACGAATCGAAGTTAGATATAAAGGTAAAAGAATTAGACTTCTTTAGTGACCCTGTTCTTAAGCTTGGGTACTATCAACGTCAGTCTTTTGAAGACTATGTTAGTATTGGTCTTGCTTTTAAAATTCCTCTCTACGGCACACAAGACTCTCACCTAGAAAAGTCTAAAAAACTTTCCCTCTCCAAAAAAAACGAGCTAATAGACTACAACAATCTTCTTAGTGCACAAATTTCAAAAATTCATGCAAGGCTTCAAAGTGCTTATTCTATACACAAAATTCTTATGAATGAGAGTATGCTACAAATACAGCATATGTTTGAACTGAGTGCTTCTGAGGTTAAAAATGGAGATGAATTGTTTATATATATAGATGTACTAGAGAAAAAGCTTTTCTTGGAGCAAAAAAATATTACTGCAGTAGCCTTGTATCATAAAAATAAATCGAGACTTGATGCACTTATAGGAGGAGTAAAATGAAGTATTTGTTATTCTCACTCGTACTTGCATTCACAAGTATTGACGCTAAAATCAAGACTGTTGAGCAGTTATTTAACGTGCAAACTGTAAAAGTAAAAAAGAGTTCGTATGCAAAGACCTTAAAGAGTTATGGTTTTGTTAAAGTTGATAGTTCAAAAGTTTACGATGTAGCTCCAAGGTTTGGTGGCTTTGTAGAAAAACTTTATGCAAATAAACTGTACGAAAAAGTAGTACGAGGTCAAGCACTTGCTCGTGTATACTCGCCTGAGGTTTTAAAAGCAAAAGACGGATATGTAAACTCTTTACGTTATGCAAAAAACAAGACTATGATTGAGAGTTCTCGAGCTAAGTTAAAGCTTTTAAACATCCCAAGCAATGAAATAAAATCTATGAAAAAAAAGAGAACTTTAACAACGATAGTATCGCCCATTCATGGCTATATTTTCAAAAAAAATATTAACAACAACTCTGCTTTTAATGCAAAAGATGTTCTTTTTGAAATTGTAAATCTCGATAATGTTTGGGTCGAGGTCAATATTCATCAAGACCAATTAGCAAGGCTAAGTACTCTTGATACTTTTATCTTAAGTACACCAGCACTTTCTCAAACATTTGTGGCAAAAAGCTCTGGAGTTTATCCTCATCTTGACCTTAAAGAAGAAAGTTTCACTCTGCGACTAGAAGTAGCTAATCCACAAACACTTCTCAAACCGGGTATGTATATGAATGTAATTATGAGCCAAGAAAAAGAAAACTACCTTACACTTCCTACAACTGCAGTAATCCGAAAAAATGGAAACTACTACGCTTTTGTAGTCGGAGAATATGAGGGAGAGTACGAGCCTCTTGAGATAAGGGTAGAAGTTTTAAATCCTAGTACCTACATCATTAAAAGTGGTTTAAGCGAGGGAGACTCGGTTGTAAACAATGCCCTCTTCATGATGGACAGCGATGCCCAAATAAACGGGCTCTACTAAAAGATAAGTAATGATAGAAAAAATAATAGACTTTAGTGTAAAAAACAGATTCTTAATCTTACTCGCAACATTGTTTCTAAGCTTCTCGTCATTTTGGGCATTAAAAAATACGCCCCTTGACGCCATTCCTGACCTCTCTCCTCCACAAGTAATTGTACAAATAAACTGGGCTGGACAGTCTCCTGAGATTATAGAAGACCAAGGAACATACCCTTTAGTTTCTCAGTTTTTAGCAATTGCTAACATTAAAACTGTTCGTGGTTTTTCTACGTATGAGAATGCACTTATTTATATTATTTTTAAAGAAGGTACAGATCTTTACTGGGCGAGAACTCGTGTACTTGAACAATTAGTTTCTATGAAGTCTGAGCTTCCCTCTTCCATGGAAGTAAAGCTTGGACCTGATGCCTCGGGTGTTGGTTGGGTATACGAATATGCACTTAGATCAAAAACAAAAAATTTAAGTGAGCTGAGAACTCTTCAAGATTATTATTACAAATACGCACTCTTAGGCGTTGATGGAGTAAGTGAGGTCGCGAGTATTGGTGGTTTTATACCAACGTACCAAGTAAGTGTAAAAAATGACACGCTCGTTCGCTATAACTTAAGCATACAAGATGTCGCGAAGACCTTAAGAGATAACAACAACGACACAGGAGGAAGAATCCTCATTGAAAATGGTTTTGAGTGGATGATTCAAGCAAAGGCTTATGTAAAAAACCTCGATGATATTCGTAATCTAACTGTCACTACAAAGGCAAATACTCCAGTCACTCTAGGCGATATAGCAAGAGTTGAACTCGTACCAGGAGCAAGACGTGGGATGGCTGACTTAAATGGTGAGGGGGAGGTTGTTGGTGGGATTGTGATGGTTCGTTATGGAGAAGATGTATACGCTACTATCAAAAGAATTGAGAAAAAGATGCAAGAGCTCAAAGTCGATGGTGTTGAAGTTATTGAGACATACAACCGTTCCCATCTTATAGAAAAAGCTATTGATACACTCACGTTTACTCTTATTGAAGAGAGTGTTATTGTTATACTCATTATTGCTCTGTTTTTAATGCACCTGCGTTCTTCTCTCATTGTTGTAATTATTTTACCTCTTACCATTGGAGTTACATTTTTACTTATGAAGCTTTTTGGAATTGATTCAAACATTATGAGCTTAGGTGGAATCGCCATAGCTATTGGTGCCATGGTTGATGCAACGATTGTAATGATAGAAAATGCACATAAGACAATCATTAAAAGGCAGGTTACAAAGGGAGATATACTTACAAAACAAGAAAGGTTTGATGCAATTTTAAGTTCATCAAAGGTAGTTGGTCGTCCAATATTTTTTGCTCTCTCTCTTGTTGTGGTTTCCTTTTTACCTATTTTTGCACTAGGAGGACAAGAGGGACTTTTATTTACCCCTCTCGCCTTTACAAAAACATTTGCGATGATGGTTGGAGCAATTCTCTCAATTACCCTTGTTCCCGTTTTGATGCTCTATTTTGTGAAAGGAAAAATTTTATCTGAGACTAAAAACCCACTCAATAGATTTTTCATCTGGCTCTATACTCCAATAATTGAAATTGCCTTAAGAATTAAATATTTCATTATGATAGCTGTACTTGTATCATTGGCTTTTATGTACCCTCTTTACACTGGCTTAAAGTGGGAGTTTATGCCACCTCTTCATGAGCAAAGTGTTATGTATATGCCAGTTACTCCCTATGGAATCTCCGTAGATCAAAGTAAAATACTTACACAAAAAACAGATGCTATTATCAAGTCATTTCCAGAGGTTGACATCGTTTTTGGAAAAGGTGGTCGCGCAAATTCTGCAACGGATCCTGCTCCACTTGGCATGATAGAAACAATCATTACATTTAAACCACAGTCTCTATGGAGAGAGGGAATGACACAGGCAAAACTTATGAATGAACTTGAAGATGCTCTGCAAGTTCCCGGTCTTATAAATTCATGGACCTATCCAATTCGTGGACGTATAGATATGCTTTTAAGTGGGATTAGAACACCTCTTGGAATCAAGATTTATGGTCAAAATGCGGAGAGCTTACAAAAATACTCAAAAGAAATAGAATCTATTTTACGTGAGTTTAGTAAAACACTTTCTGTATTTGCCGATCAAGCGAGTGCTGGATACTATCTTGATATTGAGATTGATGAAGAAAAAATAGCTCGCTACAAAATAAGTAAAAACTATCTTTTAGACTATGTTTCTTCTGCTATTGGTGGTATGAAAATCTCCACTATGTATAAAGGAATTGAGCGTTACCCAATAGCACTTCGTTTTGAAGAAGAAGAGCGTAGAAGTATAGGTTCTATAAAAAACATTATGATTAAAACAGAGCTTGGATTTGTTCCACTCTCTACTTTTGCAAAAATCGCATACCGAGAGAGTGCTTCTGTTATAAAAAGTGAGATGGCATCACCTGTTAGTTTTGTATATATCACACCAAATACTGGAATTTCAGCAACCCAGTATAAAAAAGAAGCAAAAAAACTTTTAGAAGAAATAAACTTACCAGCTGGATACTATATAGAATGGGCAGGACAAAGTGAATATCTCGATTCGGCAATGGCTAAAATCGTATGGATAATTCCTGCTATTTTACTTGTTATTTTCATACTAATCTACTTTGCACTCAAAGAATTAGTACCAAGTTTAATCGTATTTTTCACTCTCCCTTTTGCACTTTTAGGTGGTTTAATCTATATAGATATACTTAATTTTAACATGTCTATAGCTGTCGTTGTAGGTTTCTTGGCACTTTTAGGTGTTGCCGCTGAAACCGCCATAGTGATGATAGTTTATTTACAAGAAGCCGTAAACGAAGCAAAAGAAAAGTTCAAAGATTCTTTTGGACATAAAGAGCTAAAAGATGCTATTTATGAAGGAGCTGTGGCGAGAGTGAGACCAAAACTTATGACAGTTTTTGCTATTCTTGCTGGACTTTTACCTATTATGTATACACAGGGTGTAGGAAGTGAGGTAATGCAAAGAATCGCAGCTCCAATGATAGGAGGAGTTGTAAGCTCAGCAGTGCTAAGTTTAATAATTATTCCTATACTTTTTGATGCTTATATACGTCAAACACTGCAAAAAAGAGCTTAATTTTAGTACACAATTTCTTCACAATATTTTTCTATAATTTTTCTACATTACTTGAAGGAATTCATTATGAAAAAAATAAAAACTATCAAAATAATTTTGCTTGTTAGCCTCCTCACGGCTACGCAGTCATTTGCATTTGGAAAAAGCGAAAGAAATTTTTTACTTGGTCTTGGTCTTGGTACATTTGTAACAGCTGCATTCAATGCACATAATACTCATATAAGCACAAGGTATTATTTTAAAGAAGAGTATAGAGACTCTTATAGAGAAAATAGAATTTATGAAAAAAGACTCGCACGTGAAAAACGTCGCTACGAGAAAAAATTAAGACGTGAAAATAGACATCATTCTAAACATCAAAATGAGTATTATCAAGACGATCACTATTATTTAAGTCATGACAAACACTACGGGAATCACTGTCGTAATAACAGAAGATATTATAGTCGCTACTAAGTTACAAGTAAGTCAGCTGTATTTGATGAGTTCTTCTATAATACTCTTGGCTGTCTTTTCATTATATGGCTTCGAGTAGTTAGTAATAATATGCCTCGATAAAATATTGGCTCCTAAATAAGAGAACATTAAACGCATGGAGTCAATGACATAAGCTCCTTGACCACCACTATGTGTTGCAAGGGCAACAAACTTTTGCTCAAACACAACTCTAAAATCATCCGACACCCTCGATATCCATGCGATTACGTTATTAAGAACAGGAGGTACTCCTCCATTATATTCTGGGGCAACTACAATAAATGCATCAAACTCTAATAGATATGCCTGTAAGTCGTGTACCTTTTGTGGTACCCCATCTCTTTCTTCTATGATAGAGGTGTAAAGAGGAAGGTTTAATTCTACAAGATTAATGATTTCACTTTTATGTCCAAGGCTTAGAGCTAAGGTATTTAGCTTTTGTGCCAACTCCAGATTTTTTACAACACTTGAAACTAAAACTGCAATTTTTTTCATACTAATCTCTTTAAAATTTCATCTGCTACTCGAAATGAGTTCGCATAAATTGTCCATGTATAAGGAACGCTTCCACCAGTTGGCATAAATGATGCATCTGTGACATATAGGTTTTCTAGCTCATGTGCCTTACAGTTCTTGTCGAGTACTGAAGTTTTTGGGTTGTTCCCAAACCTACATCCGCCCGCTACAAGGTTAGGAGGAGGAGCTGCCGAAATATCATACGAAATATCTTTTGCACCCATCTCTTTTAAAACATTGACTGCATTTTTAGCTAAGTGTTCGCCAACTTTGACATCCTGAGGATGTCCCCATAAATTTATGACTCCAAGAGCTGAACCAAACTTATCTTTTTCATTTTTATCAACACTCACATAACATTCATCCGTTGGTAACCAATCATTAAAAACTTCAAATGTAAGTACCTTAGATGTAGTGAGTGTTTTATGTATCTTATCTTGAAGCTCTTTTCCCCAAATCAAATCTCCCTTATCATCCGTAAATTCTCTTGAGACACGAGAAATAATATTTGCATGTTCAAATAAAAAGTCTATTGTTCCACCCTTGTATTTGTTCCCCTTATCATCATATTCATACCAGTCTTGCAAACTTCGATTAAAAAACAAACCTCTTTGCATAAGTTCTTCACCTTGTCTTGTATCTAAATCTTCAAGGTTAAATCTCCCTTGTCCACTTCCACCAGCGGAAAAAATTAGATTTTTCCCTACTTGTAAACTATTGTTTGCAAGTCCATTTGGAAAAAAAGAATTTTTTGAATTTAAAAGAAGGCGTGATGATTCTATAGCCTGTGCTGCGACTACAAATATTTTTGCACTCACAACATGGGACTTTAGATTTTTATCATAATAGTGTACTTTTGTAACCTTTTTCTCATTACTCTCTAGCTTATACACAAAACATTCACTCCGAACCTCAGCCTTGCACTTTTGAAGTAAGGCAGCCCTCGCACTCCCCTTTGCTCCCGTTGCACATGCATAACTTCCACAAAAATTACTATACGAGCAAGCATTTCTCTTGAGTGCATTACGTGAAAGAACTGCCCTTGGTGTAGGAAGACTTTCATAATTTAATCTTTTACATGCTTCATCAAACCACTTTGTAACACCATTTTCTTCTAGTTTAGGATAGGGGAAACTTGGAGTTGAGCGTGGCTCTAAAAATCTATGCTTTACCACCTCGCCAGAGACACCAACAAGTCTTTCAACCTTTTCATAATAAGGCTCTAAATCTTCATAAGAAATACACCAGTCAACTACATTAGCACCTTTTATAGCTCCAAAAACAGACTTGAGTTTAAAATCATTTGGCTTCATTCTATGGAAATATCCACTCATCAAATTTGATGAACCACCCACCATAGAACCATTCCAAAAACTCCAAGAATACTCTGCCCCGTCATAACGGGTGATACTCCCATCTTTATTTCTATCATTAATAATATGGTGTTCATCTTGTAATTTTGGAGTAAATATATCACGACGAGAAACTGCTAACTCATCCTTATTTACATCACTCTCCGTAAGGTTTTTCCCTTTTTCCAATACAAGGACACTAAAGCCTGCCTTNGAAAGCTCATAGGCTACAGGAGCGCCACCTGCACCACTTCCAACTATACATATATCATAATCATATTTCAAACTAATGCCTCTTTTGGTCGTGGGAAACCTGGTTCATGATTTAACCATTTCCAGCCTGTTTCATTTTTATTTATTCCATAAATTGGATCGCCTAGTCTTGCTTCCATAATATACATAAGTACTACTTTTATCCAACTTCTTCCCCATGCTTCTTGTGAGATTTTTTTAAGCATTTTTTGTCGTTGTTTGTCACTTAGTAATATATATGATTTTGTATACTCTTCCCTAGCTTCTTCCTGAAGCCATTTTGCTCCATTGCGTAAATACTGTTTGTCCTCATCACTTACATGCCTATGTCGAAGAATAACACTAAGATATAGATAAGCGTTAGAATCATGAATTGCGTTTTGAGGGAATAAGTCGGTTTGTACTAATTTTAGTATCTTTAAGGGAGCGCTTGCGTCTAAGATACTCTCTTTAATATCTGCCTCAGCTAGGCTTAATGATACCGTACTAAGGAGGCTTGTTTTTAAAAAGAATCTTCTTGTTTTCATATCTTACTCAAACAAAGAAGAAAAAAATGATTTTTTTTTCGGAGTGTCACTACTAATACGTTCATCAATAAAATTTGAGTCGCCATGTTCAAATTGAGCTTGTGAAACTTTAGGTATATGTTTTTTTGGTTTTTCTTCTCTTACAAAACCATTACTTTTACCGCCAACCACGCCATGAGGAATACACATGTCATCTCCTTTTATTCTTTAAGTATAGCGAAGAAATGTGTACTGTATGTGTAGAGTTTATTAAAAGAGAGGGAGAGTAAGAGAGAGAAAGTATTTATACATCTAGAAGCATAATATGCTTCTAAATTAAGTTTTTAGATCAACCACACTTACCAGCACCACATTTCTCTGCAGTTTTTTTCTCTTTCATATCTTTTGCAGCCTTATCGCCACCACATTTTCCATCGCCACATTTTTTCGCAGCTTTTACAGCCTTATCGCCACCACATTTTCCATCACCACATTTTTTTGCAGCTTTTGCTGCCTTACCCTTATCACATGATGTACATTGTTTCGCAGCTTTTGCAGCTTTGTCAGCACCACATTTGCCATTCTTCATAGCTTTTGCAGCCTTATCAGCACCACATTTTCCATCACCACATTTTCCATCCATACCCGCTGCACTCAGTGTCGTCGTACCTAAAACTGTAAACAATGCAGCACCTGCAAGTAAAGCAATTAAACTTAATTTTTTCATTTTTTGTCCTTTTTTTATTTTTACACTCACATTATAAAGTGAAACTGTGTAGTCTTTGTGTATTAGCTCTTTTGTCCAAATATCATTCTATCTAAAGAAAACTTTCCTGCACCATTTGTAAGGAAAATAAATAAAAATAACATATAGTATAAAGGTATCTCAAAGCCATTTTCTCCTGCTGAATACCCATTAGGTAAATGAACCGTAAAAATCGCTACTATCATTATTATGATAAGAGGTACAGAGATAAAGCGTGTTAAAAGACCTAAAGTCAATAAGACTACACCTGCCGCTTCTGTGCCTGCTGCCATATATGCATTGAGTGTTGGGAAGGGAATGCCCATAGTTGCAAACCATGCTGCTACGTTATCTATACCATTCCATTTCATCATTGCAGGTTCATAAAAACCATATGCAACTATTATTCTTGCAAATAAAAGTGAAAAAGATTTCCCATGTTCACTTAAACGAGAGAATTCCCCATATACTTCTTTAACTGTCATTTTTAATCCTTTTTTTTTACATCCACATTATAAGGCTAAAGCGTGTAGTCTTTGTGCATTAACTATGCTCACCAGTTAAGTTATAGGAAAGAAAAGGTACTTAGCATATGCTACAATCATACTATTGGAAAAGCTTTGCCTGAACAACAGCAGGCAAACATAAATCAGAAACAGGACAAATCGATGAGAAAACTTGCAATTTTGACATTCCAGACACTTGACGGCGTGATGCAAGCTCCAAGCCATCCAGATGAAGATCGCTCCGGTGATTTTAAACATGGTGGCTGGGCGCAACCTTTTTGGGAAGAAGTCATGGAGCAAGTTGGTCGTGAGGCAATGGCCGAACCATACGATTTACTTCTTGGCCGCACCACCTATGATATTTTTGCTTCAAGCTTTGTTGGCTCCAATACTGATAATCCAAGGGCAAAAAAACTGACTACCGCTAAAAAATATGTCGTAACATCTCACTCAGAGAAGCTTGCCTGGCAAAATTCAGAGAAAATAACAGGAGACATCGTCGCCGAAATATCGAGGCTTAAACAGCAAGACGGCCCGTTATTGCAGGTTCACGGCAGTTGGCAACTTATTCAAACATTACTGGCTCATGATAGTATTGATGAGTTTCGTTTATGGACTTTTCCTGTTATTGTTGGTGCTGGAAAGCGCTTGTTTGAAGAGCGGGCGGTGCCAAATAATCTGAGATTGATAAAATCAGATACATGTCCGACCGGTGCGATAATGTCCATCTACAATGTTAGAAATAAAACAGCTCAATAATTCCCAATTTTCATCTCTTCTTGATGCTCTTCGCCGTGAAGATTGGTATATAGAAAAAGTTGCATTAGAATCTTTATTTGATATTTTTTCTGATGATTTTTTTATAGCATATAAAAACAATAGTATTGTTGGCTTTATTGTAGCCCTCCGTTATACAGAAAAGTTCGGCTTTATAAGTAACTTTGTCATCTTAAAAAAATTTCGTTCAAAGGGCTACGGTAAAATTCTTTTTGAGCATGCGCTTGCACACTTAAATACACGCCAAATTGCATTAGATGTAGATAAAAAACAAGAAAATTTTTATAAGAAATATGATTTTAAAACTTACTATATAAACAGCTACTATAAACATTTTATCAAGATACGAATCAAAGATTCTACTTTTAAACAAACAGGAATTACAGATAAACTACAAAAAAAAGATATACAAGCTTATACTGAAAAAATAATTTCAAAAAAATATGCCCACTATATACAAAAAGTTTTGGATGATAAAAACACTCTCTTTCGGGCTCTTTATAAAAACAAGACCCTCCTAGCTTATGCCTTTTGTACACAGTACAAAGATGGCTATAAGTGTATTGTAAGTGCTAGTACATATGAGGAGGTAAGTATCTTGTATTTTCACCTCTGTAATGCTATAAAACTCAACACACATATATACATAGAAGTCACTTCCTTAGAATCTAATGTATTAAAGTTAGTTGATTTATTAAAAATGAAAGAAGTTTCACAGAGGAAGAGGATGTACAACAAAATACTTTAATAAATACTACGTTCTCTACACAGGCAGTACACACTAAATATGCTACACTTATTTTATGAAAATACTTTTGATGGAGGAAGCGTATATGGAGAGGTTCCATCTATGAAAATACTTCTTATGGAAGACGATGCCGTTCTCTCAGATATCTTACTTGATTTTTTAAGCGAATCGTATGAAATGGACTATGCCTATGATTCCAATGCTGTGTATGCACACCTCGAATCAAATAAGTATGATTTATTTATTTTTGATATCAATGTCGCAGGGAAGAATGGAATCGAACTTTTAAGTGAACTTCGTTCTTTTAACAATACCACTCCTGTAATAATTATAACTGCATATACAGATACCCAGCACTTAGAAAGTGCCTTTAATGCAGGAGCGCACGACTATATAAAAAAACCTTTTGAGTTGGCAGAACTTAAGATTCGGATTGANAATACCAAAAAACTTTTTAATATCGACACAAANCAAGAAATAAAAATAACANAANANATTANTTTTTATTCCCAAGAAAGGCAACTCATAAAAAATGATATTTCTATCTCACTCAGTCATAAAGATTCAGAGATTCTACTNTACTTNATAAACAANAAGTCACATCTCNTTTGNAATAATGAGCTCATCCAAAATATATGGACCTATGAGAACATACCAAGTGATGCGACAGTACGCTCACATATACGAACATTAAGAGAACTCATAGGAAAAGAAAAAATAAAAACCGTTCGAGGGGAAGGTTACATCTATGAATAAAATTACAAAACGATCCTTTTACTCTTTTATTGCTCTCTACCTTGTCTCTTCGTTTATTTTTCTAGCACTCGCTTCATATTGGTTTTTCACGGCACAGGTATCTACTGAAATAAATTCGAATTACCATAAGATGAATAATATCGCCAATAAAGTTGCCGCTGATGTTATCTATGCAGATTTAATGAAAACAGATTTTACCCTTGAAATATTTCCCGCAGTCAAAGTCTCCTTATATGATAAAAATAAGAAAATCCTCTACGGTTCTTCTCTACAAGAAATAGACTTTTCAAATGACTATTATAAAAATGACCCAACCTTTACCCTTATTTCTAGCTCTGTAGCTAGATATCTTAATGTTAAATACATTGTTGTGCAAAGTAATGAATGCACGACCTATGTGAATGAGCTAAAAAATACCATTATCCTTACAATTTTACTTGTTGCGATCATCATTATCGTGATTGCTGTCATACTTTCATATATATTTCTTAAACCTCTTAAAGANAAAATGCAAGAAATTGAANCCTTTATAAAAGATACAACCCATGAGCTTAATACTCCCATTTCAGCACTAATGATGAGTACGGCTCGTGTTAAAGAAAAAAAGGTTTATGATGAAAAAATTANTACAAATATTTCTATAAGTACAAAACAGCTCTATGAAATATACTCTTCTTTAACATTTCTAAACTTTGACACTTCGAGTGAAAAAGCAAAGTTTTTAATGTTTGATGAGGTTATTGAAGATTCTATTGTTTATTTTAACGAGCTCATACAGAAAAAAAACCTTTCACTAACATTTTTAAGACAAGAATGTGAACTGTTCATACCACCAACAAAGGCAAAAATGCTTATTAATAATCTTCTAAGTAATGCCATAAAATATTCTCCCCCAAATAAAAAAATAAGCATAGAAGTCACCCAAGATACTTTTAGAATTACAGATGAAGGAATTGGAATTGCAAAAGAGAAACTGGGCAGTATTTTTGAACGTTTTAAAAGGGCATCATCCTATGCTGGTGGTTTCGGTATTGGGCTTAGTATCGTAAAGAGTATCACAAAAGAATATGGCTACAAAATCCTTATTAGCTCTGAAGAAAATAAAGGGACTGACGTAAATATTACTTTTAGAGTATAATTTCATATACAAAGAAAAGGCTCTATTATTATTTTAAGCACACAAACATTACTTGAACAATTTCAATCATTCTACAAAGAACATAAATCTGTAAATTTTGAAGACGCTATAGAAAAGTTTAGTATTTTTGGTGGTGTGGGTTGGGGCGCTATAGACACAGCNCAAGCATCTTTCTCTCTTATAGAAAAGCTCATTCTTCCAGATTACCGTTATATTCGCAATGATGTAAGTGAAGTCTCGACTGGTATGCCACTTTATCATGCAATTCTTATGGGAGTAGCACAAGGAGATGCACGAACACATACTGCTTACAAACGTGCCAACACCTCAAAAGAAGATGGAGACAGAGCTGTAGAAGAATTATGTAAGCTTGGAATTATACGCCTGGAGAAATCAAAAAAAATATTTACTTCNTGGGCTGANAATGATGCTACAAAAATATCAAATAAACTTTACTTTACTTCACCTTTTTTACGATTCTGGTTTGCTTTTATATCTCCTCTTTTTAAAGGNATTAAAGAGGGNGANTATAANGAAGTCCGAGAGAANTTCAAAAATCGTGAGNCTGAATTTGTTNATCTCATTTTCGAGCAACTNTCACAAGAACTTATAAAANANTCTTTTAAAGATGANAAANTCATNGAATGNTCTTCNTATTGGGACAATGAAATAGAATTAGAAATTTATGCAAAAACTGCATCTGGAAAAATAATTGCTGGTACAACAAAATATACAAATGCAAAAATACGAAAAAGTGANCTTACNNNNCTANAAGANAAATGTNAAAAAGCAAGAATCAAAGCAGATATTTTCATNATTGTTTCTAAATCTGGTTTTTCAAGCGAGNTAAANGCACTCAAAAGTGAACATNTAAAACTNTATACCCTCAAGAACTTTAAANCNTTAGTNTAAGCGCTNCACACTCNTTAGNAGTTATNGNTNCNGAGTANAAATNTCCTTGAGCAATATCACAANNNGTTCCTTTTAAAAAANTTATNTGTTCCGCTGTTTCAGGTCCTTCTGCNACTATTTTNAAGTTNAGTGACTTTGCNAAAGTNATAATNGCNTGTGTTATTGCCATNTCATCTGTGTCACTTGGAATATCTTTTATNAANNCTCTNTCTACCTTNAGTTTATCTATNGGTANTTTTTTAAGATAACTNAATGATGAATAACCTGTTCCAAANTCATCAATAGCTATGCTTAATCCAAGTTTTTTTAATTTTACNAGCGTTCCNATTACNTCATCAACATTTTCCATAATTACACTTTCTGTNATTTCAAGTTCTAAAAGTTTNGCATCAATANCATTTTCTAAAACNGCCTTNTTAATATACGTATATAAGTCTTGATGGAGTAANTGCTTTACAGAAATATTNATAGAAATNGTAATNTCTTGCATCNGCGTATTTTCCCATTCTTTTACCTGCTTACAAGATGTGTCTATGACCCATTCCCCTATTGGTANTATNAAACCATTATTCTCTGCTATAGGAATAAAATCNACNGGNGANACTAAACCAAGAAGTNGGTTGTTCCAGCGTANAAGAGCTTCTACNCCTATAATTTTTTCATCCTTNAGAGATATTTGTGGTTGAAAAAGTAAATAAAANTCATTNTTTTCTAAGGCCTTATGNANCTCAAAATCAAGTGAGANCTTNANTTTTGATTCTTGGTNCATNAAAGTATTATAAAAAGAAGATTGNCCCTTGCCTGTATGTTTTGCNNCNTACATTGCTATNTCTGCNTTTTTNACNANGCTTTCNGTGTCTNAAGCATCCTCNGGATAGGATGAAANTCCTATAGAAANNGTTGTATANACCTNATATCCATCTAGTAAAAATGCCTCATTAAATATTTTATGTATTNTANTTGNAATATNNTCCATNGTTTTTTTTTCTTTTACATTTGAGAATAATANTACAAACTCATCTCCNCCAAAGCGAGAAAGAATCTCAAAACCATNTATTTTACTTTTTATTCTTTGNGCAACAGCCTNAAGCAGTAAATCNCCAGTTGTATGCCCTAANGAATCATTAATCGTTTTAAANTTATCTAANCCCATAAACANTAAANAAAGATTNTTTATTNTTTTATCTTCNAGNAGTGTATCAATCTTACTCTTATANGCATTTCTATTTGCTAGTTGTGTCAANGCATCNTTATTTGTAAGAAANTNTAGTTTTAGTTTTAGTTTTTGCATTTTANTGTAAAAAAGAGTANTAANGTANAGACCAANCANNANAAANAGTANNTATATNAAAAACGTAGATTGAAAAGATTCTATGCNTTTAGCATAGATTTCATTCATANAANTACTCANNTCTNATGTAANAAANAGGAGTNAAGNNAGGGTATATAAACATTACTANNTCTTNTATATTTAAAAAAANATTCATAAATAATAATANGATTTNTTTCCTTAAATACAGCATAATNTAGGACATTTACTAGACAGTTANACCCTTATANNNNTGAATGNAACAAGACTAANGGCTTCAATNAATAATTNNGTACAAAGAAGAAGACAATNGNAGGTGGAAGTTATNNANGCTTANNNATAAACATCTAAAATACGAGANGTATCAATAGTTGGTGCTACTTGTNNTTTTANTGGTGNATCTTTTGCTANAATTTCACCTATAGTTTTTGATTGTACTGANTTTTGCTGTGNNGCTTTTTTACTAANAGNGCNNTCTTNTTCTTNAAGTGAANTNGGNTCNANTTTACCNACTTGAACNTGACTNGNNGATGGTGATTGGAATGTATATTGCGCTACTTTCATCTCATCCNCCTTAGTTCNGTAANCCTCTNGTTAANTTTGATACTGGAGTATTTTGNTTTTCCTTNTATGNTGCATGTGCTTGGAGNGTATNATTTCTCTTTTGCGCATCACGTAGNGTTTCAATAGTCTCTGCTGTATCATTTTNTATGGAGNTTTNTNTTTTTTCTGTTGTNGTCGCTAAAGANATTTCTACCTGAGATTTTTTTGANTGNNNNGCCAAAGTATTNGTTGCANTTTCTCGTTGAGAATCTTTATTTGNTTGAAGTTCTTCTGAGANTTCTGTAGTTTTTTCGTCTTGNGCCTTGTTTNTTTTNATCTGCTCATCAGGTCTTAAAAAAACTTCACTATTATTAGCTCTTGCTACATTTTCTGGACGTNCTTGGTTTTGTACTTGAGAATTATTTGTAATNTTTGAGATTTCCATAATATACTCCTTTACTTTAGANGATATGTTACTATTATACCCATATATGACTTTTTTGTAAAGATATANCANANTATATTTGNTATAATTGCATTATGATTCAATTAACAAATATTTCNAAAAANTTNTCCTCACAAGAACTTTTCAATAACTTAAATTTTAAAATGAACCCCGGAAATANAATCGGTTTAGTTGGTCNTAATGGAAGTGGNAAATCTACACTTTTTAAAATGATTTTAAATGAAGAAACTCCCGATTCTGGNGANATCATAATTTCAAAAAACTATAAAATTTCTNCACTCAAACAACANNTAGTTTTTAGTGANAAAACNCTNNNANAAGAGGCGTCNTTAGCCCTNAATGATGAGATGAAATANGANACATANAGAGTNGAAAAAATTCTNTTTGGTTTAGGTTTTGTNCAAGNTGACTTAGAAAANAATCCNCTTTCCTTTTCAGGTGGTTATCAAATACGTATTAACCTTGCTAANCTTTTAGTTACAGAGCCTNACTTACTTCTTTTAGATGANCCNACNAACTACCTTGATATTCTCTCTNTNCGTTGGTTAAAAACTTTTTTACGCTCCTTTNNGGGAGANATNATTCTCATNACACACGACAGAAANTTTATGGATGCTATCACAACACATACTATGGGAATAGTACGAAANCANCTTGAAATAATTCCCGGTGATACATCNAANTTTTATGCACAACTTNGTGCAAATGATTTACTCCATNCCAAACAAAAAATAGCCCAAGACAAAAAAGTAAAAGAACTNGAAGANTTTATTGCTAAAAANAANGCACGTGCTTCAACAGCTTCACTTGCNCAATCAAANGTAAAACANCTNNANAAGATGCAAAGACTAGATAGCTTAGACNTTGGTTCTNCTCTNGANTTTAACTTTAACTACAAAGAAACNCCTNCAAAGGTTTTNCTTGATGNAAAAAATGTAAGCTTTGGNTATNCNCCAGATTCNCTTCTTTTTAAAGATATAACATTTNCACTTNNTAAAGGTGAATGTCTTGGNATCATAGGAAAAAATGGAAAAGGAAAATCNACACTCTTAAATACCCTTGCANAAGAACTTCAAGCTTTAAGTGGTGAAATNAACTACCATACCAGCACTTCTTTCGCTCACTTTGGACAAACAAATATTGCACACTTAAATGATAAAAANACTATTATGGATGAAATNTANNTAGCGAACCCAAAACTTAGTGAAGCCAAGGTGAGAAGTATTTGTGGGGGAATGATGTTTAGCTCAGACTTAGCAAAAAAGAAAATATCACTTCTCTCAGGTGGTGAAAAAAGCCGTGTTATGCTCGCCCAAATCATTGCACAAAATGTCAACCTACTCTTTTTAGATGAACCAACAAATCACCTTGATATGGATAGTATAGAAGCACTCAGCTCTGCCATTGAAGCTTTTGATGGGTCTGTCATCATAGTTACCCACTCCGAAGAGCTACTACGTCGTGTGTGTGATAGACTTATCATATTTGTCAAAAATGGTGCTGAATATTTTGACGGGGGATATGATGATTTTTTAAATAAAATTGGTTGGGAAGAAGAGATACAAGAAGAAAGATTCAAAGCTAATCCTAAATCAAATACCAAAGAAAATAAAAAACTTAAGTCTGAAATACTGCGAAATCGAAATAAACTGACTTCGCCACTTAAAAAGAAAGTCCAGAAACTTGAATCTCAAATAATGCAAACTGAAGAGCTTTTAGAGTCACAGCACAAAGAGCTTATAAGTGTTTCTAATTCTGGGGACAGTGCTGCACTGATTGTGCTTTCAAAGCTTGTTGCACATAATGAAGAAGAAGTAGAAGATTTATTTGGAGTATTTGAAGAACTTTCTATGGAGATTGAAAAAATTGATGCAGAGTATGCACAAAAAATTGAGCTCTTATCATGAGTAAGGACTTATACTTTTTACGTTCGTCTGAGCAAAAGATTATTGATAACTTAGCCCCTTTAGCACATCCTAAAGATTCTATAAACCTCGAACTTTATACAAAGTTTTATGGTCTAAGTACAAAAGATTTAGGGCTTTATGCCCTCATTGACAACAAAATAGCTGGAGCTATTTGGAGTAGAGAACTCAACGGTAATCAAGAAACTCCCATATTGAGTGTAGCTCTCTATCCTGAATTTAGAAACCAAGGAATTGGCTCTTTTATGATGGAGCAATTTTTACTAGAAGTCGCTACAAGATATGAAAGATTACAAATAGACATTTCGCATATGCCACAAACAATCAAGTTTTATGAAAGCTTCGGATTTGAGAAAATTCAAGATTCTAAAAAAGTTATTTTATTAAAAAAGTTAGATAAAAAAGCAATCGACAGACCTACTGATGGCTACGATCCAAGAAGATGGATGGATTAAACTTTACATTAAGAGGAAAATTGAAAGCTATTTTTTCCATTGCCTTTTACCTTATACATTGCTGTATCCGCATCATGTAATAAAACATCTGCGGTACTCTCTTCTCCACTATACATACTAATTCCAATACTAATCGAAAGGTGTAAATCTTTTCCATCTATGGTTAAAGGTTCTTCAAAAATATTTATAAACTTGTTTGCGATACATTCCACTTCATCTTTATGCTTTATGTCTTTTAAAATAAGAGTAAACTCATCCCCTCCTAAGCGAGATATAACATCATTTTCTCGTGTGTTTTCCTTAAAGAGTTTACTCACTTCTTTTAAAACATTATCCCCCATTTCATGTCCATAGGTATCATTAATCACTTTAAAATGATCAAGGTCCATAAAAAATAATGCTAAAGATACTTTATGTCGTTTTGTATCCTTTAAAGCTTCCTCCAACCTATCCATAAATAATGCTCTATTTGGTAAGCCTGTTAAATAGTCATGATGTGCTTGATAGTGTAATAGTTTTGTTTTTTCTTTTAACTCATGTGTAAGTTTCATATACTGTGTAATATCACGCTCTGATTCTATAATTCCAATACATGCATTGTCTTTGTTAAGGAGTGGAGAAGCAGCAATTTCCATAAATTTATCACTTCCATCTGCACATCTTTGATGATGTATTACCTTCGTAGCCTTTGCATTCTCTAAAACATCTTTAAGAGGACAAGGGCTATCAGCACCTTCGCAGGGAGTGTTTCTGTAATGTGCGATTTCATAACATTTAGGATGCTCTTGATCTAGAAATATTCTTCCTTCTAATCTTCTTTTAACCTTGTCATTCATAAGTGAGACATTATAATCAGCATCGATTATCATCACATGGTCTGAGATTCCATTGATAACAGTTTCTAAAAACTGATGTTCTTTTTCAAGCCTTAGCTGCTCCTGTTTTTTTTCATTTATATTTAAAATGAATCCAAATAGTTTTAAGGGTTTTCCTGCTTCATCTCTACTAAGCGTAACAAAATCAAGAATCCAAATAATCTTACCAGATTTTTCAACGATGCGATATTCTATGAGGTGGTCTTTACCGTCCCCAGTTTCTTTTGTGCAATACTCTGTCACTCTTTTTCTATCTTCTTCATGAATCATAACGCTCGAAGTATTTGTATGTGTCCATTCTTCTACCGTATACTCGAGAACTTTATTTGTGCCGGAGGAGACAGCAGTAAACTTGGCTTGCGCTAAGTCATACTCCCAAGAAATTACTAATAAATTATCAAGTAGGTACTCTAAACTTGTCTTTTTGGCAAGACTAGTTTTAATTTTATGTGTAAGTTCCTTGTTACTTAAGGTGTCTAAAGTGTCATTCTTTGTAGACATTTTTACTTTCCCTTTATATTTGGGTTTACAAGCATTCTATCATAAAATATAATAATGCAATACTACCCCTCTATAAACATATTAGTTGAGTAAGGTTTCTATATCTTTTTTTAGTCCCATAGGACGTGTTGAAGGAGCATACCTTTTAAGAACTGTACCATTAGAATCAACCAAGAACTTTGTGAAATTCCATTTAATCGAATCAAAGCCTAAAAAACCACCTTTTTCTTGTTTGAGATACTTATAAAGAGGGTCAGCTCCAGCTCCATTTACTTCTATTTTTGAGAACATATCAAAGTGAACATCGTATTTAGATGTACAAAAAACTTTGATTTCTTCATCTGTACCTGGTTCTTGACTCAAAAACTGATTAGATGGAAACCCTAAAATCATAAAGTTCTTATTTTTATACGCTTGGTAAAGTTTTTCAAGTCCCTCGTATTGGTCAGTAAACCCGCAGTTACTTGCAACATTTACGATAAGTAAAACCTTACCCTTATACTTTTTTAAAGATACATTTTCCCCCTCAATACTTGTTACATTAAAATCATATATACTCATTTTACTTCCTTCTGCTCTTACAATACTAACTAGTAATAATAAAAATACTATATATTTCATTGCTATCTCCTCTCTAAAATAAAACTTTCTATAATATCCAAACAGAAAACTTTTTATTTTTTATTTTACCACTTGTAAGTTTTTTATGTGCTTCGTTAATCTTTTCTCTTTGTATAGCAACATAAGCTTGTCTATCGTATATATCAATTTTACCTATGGAGCTTCCATTTAAACCAGAATCACCCGTTAATGCTCCGAGGACATCTCCAGCCCGAAGCTTATCTTTTTTCCCACCTTCAATGACAAGTGTCACAAACTGTGGTTTCATCTCAAAACTATTTGATTTTTTTAAAACACTCGCATCTTCAAAGCTGCGTTTTCCGTCTTCATACTCCATAGAGTCTTCTCTTTCATTTTCAGTATACAAGCTAATTGCTATGCCCTCATTACCAGCTCGAGCTGTTCTACCAATTCTATGAGTATATGTCTCTACGGTATGGGGCATATCAAAGTTTACAACCATGGACAACTCTTTTATGTCTAGCCCACGTGCTGCAACATCTGTTGCTATTAAGACAGGACAAGACTTATTGCTAAACTGTACTAAGACATCATTACGTTCATACTGTTCTAAATCGCCATGAATAGCAAGGGCATCAATTTTATTTTTTGCTAAATTCTCTGCTAACTCTTTTGCTGCTATCTTTGTATTTGTAAATACAATGATGTTTTCAGGTTTAAAGTGTGCAAAAATATTGATTAAAGTCTGTGTTTTATCATACTCTTTAACTTCATAAAAATGCTCATCAATCTTGTTTTGCACTTCTGTACTTACTGTCTTAACACTCACTGCATCACGTTGAATTCTCTTACTTATAAAACTAATTTCATTTGTATAGGTCGCTGAGAAAAGTAATGTTTGCCTTGTTTTTGGAGCATACTCTAAAACTTTATCAATTTCTTCGATAAAACCCATATCTAGCATTCTATCTGCTTCATCAAGGACAAGTGTTTCTAAGTTCTCAAGGGAGAGCGTTTTTTTATCAAGATGCTTTAAAATACGTCCCGGAGTACCTACAATAATATGAGCACCATGCGCTAAAGAGCCAAGTTGTGGACCAAAGGCGGAACCCCCACAAAGTGTAAGAATCTTAATATTATGTGCAAATTTTGCGATTATACGAAGTTCTTTGGCAACCTGATCGGCTAACTCTCTGGTAGGACAAAGAACTAAGGCTTGAACACGAAACTTTTTAACCTGTAGTTTTTGTAAAAGACCGATTCCAAAAGCAGCAGTTTTCCCACTTCCTGTTTTTGCCTGCGCAATTACATCAGCTCCTTTTAAAATCAAAGGCAAAGAATCTTCTTGAATTGGGGTCATACTTATGTAACCAATTTTATCAAGATTACTAATCATCTCACTACTTAAAGAGAGTTTCGAGAACGTAGACACTAGTATATCTCCTTGACACGTCCAACTTCACCACTCATCAAACGTACCTTTATTCCATGTGGATGTGAAAGTGATTTTGTAAGAATATCACGTACAATGCCATCTGTTAAATACCCTGTATCTTGATTTTGTTTTAAAACAATAGCAACACTTTTACCATGTTTAATATTATCTCGTTTATTTGCGTCCATCATTATTCCTCTTAGGTTTTGCTCTGTCATATTCTGTATTATTTTGGGGAGAAAGGAGAAGTCTAGCATGTATTGCTTGAGTAACCGTTAAGCGTAATTATACCATATTTTTATTTGGGCATTTTTGTACAAAATTGGTACATCATAAGTGAAGCAGCAACCCCAACATTCAAACTTTTTACATTCTCTTGCATCTGTATCGTTACTACCTCATCACAAATATCAAGAATTTCTTTGGATATTCCCTTCCCTTCATGTCCCATCAAAAGAACCCATTTCGAGGGAACTACAACATCTTGAAGCCATGTGGAGTTATCACTTACTTCTGCTGCAAAAATTTTGTACCCTCTGTTTTTTAATATTTGAAGTGTACTAAAAGTATCCGTATAAATATGGTACTTTAACTTACTCATATATCCCATAGAAACACGTAGTGCTCGTCTACTATAAGGGTGAGGAGATGTTTGTGCAACTAAGTAAGACAAGACACCTAAGCCTGCCATACTTCTCGCAATAGAACCAATGTTCTCTGTCGAAGTAATATTATCTAACATTACAATTGTATCGTCGAGTTCATCTATTGAGTGTGGGGGAGGTCTAATACCATGCGCCATACAATTGTGATGAATCTTATGTCCAACTATGCTTTGGAGCATCTCTTTATCTGCTACAAAAAGTTTTTGAATATTCTTTGATTCTATAAGAGTTTTATTTTGCTCATAATATGCTTGTGTTGCTAAAATACTTAGAATTTCTATATCACTTTGTAAAAGTAAGTTTACGAGCTTTGGAGAATCTGCTATAAAACTATTTTTATTATCAAAAGCATTATCTCGAAGTGTTTTATAAACTTGTAAAGATTCTAAGGATATGTCTTGTATATTTATCAATTCCTGCTCCTAGTTCTCTCTAAGTGCCAATTCAAAAGCACTTACACTTTCAAGACTGTTAAAAATAATTTCTTGAAGTTTTTCCCCTTCTAGCTTGTACTTTTCACAAAACATTACAATCTCTTCTATCTTAAACTCTTCTATATCTCGAACAAGCTTATAAAGTTTTCCTAGTGTTCCTTCATCATAAAGCAGTGCTTTTTTAGAAATATCTGAGATATGAATATGNTCTANAATATNGNTNANCTTTGTATTAAATATCGTGCTAACAAGNNAGAGNACTCCCACGAGATATGCTTCACCCAAGGCATTGCTTTTTACATCTGGTTTGAGTACTTTTAAAATATTCTGCATTAACTCTGTTCTATTTTTTACCATCAACATAAGTGGCGTAACCTTATCATTTTTTGTCACTGACTTAGAATAAATAATAAGCATCAACCATTGTGACAAAGGTTTTCTTCCTACGAGAGTCAAAATATGATGCACAGAAGATATCTTCGTTTTAAAATGAAAATGTGCTGAGTTAATAAACTGTAGGAGCTGCAATGTAAGCGCATGATTATTTTCAAATTCAGAAGTAATTTCATCTATGCTTGTATCGGTAATAAGCATGTTGTAAAGATGTANTACATTAAAGTGAGAAGTATGAAAACTTTTACTTTCTAAGATTTGAGGCTTTGAGAACCAATACCCTTGGTACAAATCACAGGCTAAGTTTTTTGACGTTTGGTACTGGTATTCATCTTCTATTTTTGTAGCTACTACTTTTATTTGATAGTCTTGTAGCTCTACAATAAGGTCNTTATCTTCTAAACCCATATCTGCGTAAATATTTATCTTAAAATATGTTAATTTATCCATTACTTCTTTGTATTTTAAAATATTTTCTCGACTTAAATCCGTGTCATGAATACTAAGAATGAAACCTTTTTCATGAAGTTCTTCAATCCTTTGCGTAACTTTTTCATCAAGGAGTATTTCTGAAAAGAGTGAAAGTATAAAAATGTTGTTTGGAATATTCATAATAAGATCACTCATTAAAAACTGTTCATCTATTTTAAGAAAAGCCTTATTCTCACTTAAGAAATTTTTTGCACCAAACTTATTTAAAACAGAATTAATAACCGATGCAGTTGCCGAGCGATTATGCTCCCTAGCTTTTTTGTTAGAATCAAGGTACATTATTTCATACGCTTCAAGCCTTTCATTTATACATACGATAGGTTGTCTCGCTAAATATATACTATTCATTCAGATTCCTCGTTTTTTTATTCTTTCTAAAATAATATCTAAAAGATGTCACAGTTTGCGTCACAAGCACTATTTTACTATTATATTAGCAAAGATGTGTCCCCATTATCTATTTTAGATANAAGTGCNGGNAAGGCTATNAGGTCAACTACAACAGCNAGAACCAGTGCNGTTGCCGTAACAATACCAAAATGATAGTTTGGATTAAAATCACTAAAAACAAAGACTAAAAAAGCAAGNCTTAANACGAGNGTTGTAAACATAATAGCTGAGCCCGCAAAACGCATCACATATTNNAGTGAGTTTTGTAAGCTTTCTCCTCTTTTTCTCGCTTCTATATACTTCACCATAAAATGTATTGTGTCATCTACTGCAACACCAATGATAATCGCTCCAGCAATGGCTACACCTAAGTCTATATCAATTCCTAACCATCCCATGACTCCAACAACAAGGGCTATTGGTAAAATATTTGGTGCAATAAAAAGTGGTAACATCTTTAGGTTCTTAAAAATTAAAAGCATGATAATTGAAATAAGGATAACAGCGAGAGTTATCGAGTAAATCAAGGTATTTGTGACATCTCGCTGCATATGTGCGAACATTTTTGTTTGTCCATTTACTACAGCACTNTACTCTGTATTNNCCCACCACGCTTCAACCCACTCTATCATCTCTAAATCTTTTGAGGTATCTACCATATTTATAGATGCTGTNACTCTAAGTAAACGTTCACTTATATCCATTTTGTCATTTATCTCCATTCCTTGTGGGAGAGAAAGGCTATAAAGGAGAAGATACTGGGCTATAAGATTTTTATTTTCTGGGATACTCTTTGAGCCATTCATCACCTCATTAAAAACTTTTACAGTATCCATAAGCGAGCTAAGGTGNCGTGCATCTGGATATTTTCTTTTAAATTCATCTCCAAATCTATCTACTGTTTTAAGAAATTTCGGTTCTTTAATCCCATCGTTNCTCTTAGAGTCAACAACAATTTCATACGACATCGGTCCAGTAAGNTTATCCTGCATAAATTGTGTTGCGATTCTAAATGGTACATTCTCTTTAAANTAACGTACAGTATTGGAATCAACATTTGCCTTAAATATTCCAATACCNATAACTACAAAAAGTACTCCTGNGATNATTAANATTTTTGTATTGTTTTTNAGTANGAAGGNAACATACCATTGGGTTAGTTTGTGTTTTTCATTTTCTCTTTTTTTCTCTTTTTGAATCTTAGGATTTATAATCGCTAAAAGTGCCGGTACAAAAAGTATTGTTAAGACAAAGGCTAGTATTGCNGCNCTTGCGGTTGCTATTCCTAATGTTTTTATAGGAACAACTGCGGAAATACTTAAAGAGGCAAATCCTATTGCCGTTGTAAGTGAGGTGAGAAGAAGGGGCAAAAAATTCTTTTGGACTGTGTAATGAATTGCCTCGTAATTTTCTTGTCCTTGTTTTCTGCCAAGNANATATATCCATAATAAATGCATAGCATCTGCAATTCCTATAGCTACTACAAAGGTAGGAATATTTGCTGTAAAATTATTTAACTTAAAACCGAAGGCTACTTGGATTGAGAGCACAATTAAAAAGGTAAAAACAACAATAGAAATACTTAACAAGCTCAATGAAAAACGTCGAAANACTAAAAAAAGCAAGCATANTACTATCAANATAACAGCTGGAGTAAAAGTACCTGCATCATGCTTGGCAATCTCAATAAAAGAGCTATTAATCACAGGTCCACCATTGATATACATCTCATAACCATGCTTTGCTATTTCTGGAGCTATTATCGCTAAGATGGCNTCACGAAGTTTAAAACTAACTTCTGGATCATTCCCCGCCTTTGGAGTCATACGTCCAACTATCATTGTTGTTGTAGCATCACTCGATAGTAACCTACCAATAATTATATCTTCGCTTAAAGCAATAGAGCGTTTTTTTTGTAGTTGCTCTTGGGATAAACTTTCTACATCTCCTATAAAGTCTTCTATGAGTATTTCATCAGGGTACTCTTCATCTACAAGAATATACTGGTAGTTTGTAATAGAATCAACTCTTGCAATATATTCTGTTTCCCAGAGTTTATTTGTAATATTTTGTATACTGCGAAGTACTTCTTTGGTAAAAATTCCATCTTCTACTTTAAAAGAGATAGTAATTGCATCGTCATTTCCAAATATCGAGCGAAAATCATCATACTCTTTTAAAATCGTAGAGTCTTTAGCAAACCAAATTCTATAGCTTCCCTCAAATTCTAAGCTCTTCAGTGAAGTTGCCATCATTATTGTAATAAGTGGAATTAAAATAGCAATGAGCCATCTAAAACGTATGATTCTATTTACAAATGTATTCATCATTTCTCCTAAAAGTAATAGGCAATATTTACGCCTATTCTTTGATGTCTCCCAAGTAGTGCATTTGCTGTTAATTCTTTTTTCGATGGCACAATATAATAATAATCCACAGCTATCTTAAAAAAATCCCCTACTCTACTCTCTAACTCAAGATAATATGTTTGTTCATCATATTCTAAATCGTGAATAATACCGCCAACTATTTCTGTGTCATCAGAATTATTAAGTGCGTATCTTAGTCCTAAAAAAATATCATTTTGCATATTCTCAAAAAGCTGTAAATCTGTATATTTACCATCCTCATATGTTGTGTACTTATAATACTCACTTATCAAACTAAGTGTTGCGCCATTTTGCAAGTCATCAAGTGCATGCTCCACTCCAAGTGCAATATGCGAGTAATCGCTAATAAGCTCTGAATCATCAACAATTGCATAAAGCGCTTCGAGTTTTAACAAGGTAGAACCAACTACAAGTGTATTATAAGTCATAAACTTATCTACTTTGTAAGCGTATTGCCTATAAGAAGTTGATGCACCCTCTCGCTTTAAATAATATCTTTGAGAATCATAGCCATGCTCATATATAAAAGCAAAATCAATGCCGTACTCCGTATCTGTACTCCCACTATATACGAGATACAAAGATGGAGTATTTACATTTTTTGATGTTTGTAGGGCATCATCATAGAAGGTATTTTGTGCAAAAAGATAATACACATAAGCAAAATCCGCCATTTTTTGCTTAGGCTCTTCTAGCTTCATGATGACGGAGAGTTCTCCCCTATCTGTATAATACGAGTATGAAGTATTCCAAACTCCAAGAGAATTTGTTTTAAATAAGTCATCCCGTAATTCATTTGGGTTAAATACATCTACAATATTTTCTAACTCTAAAGCACCCCAAAATTTTATGCTCTTACCAATTTGCATCGTAGCATTCTCAAGTTCATAACGAATGTAAAGCTCATCTAATCTAGCAAAAGTACGGGAGGTCTTATCTTCTGTTTTTAAAAAATCTACATATGCCTCTTGTGCATAAAGTTTTGCGAATATACTTAGATCATTTTTTGTATACCGAAACTCCAAAGTTTGTTTTAGTGTAATGGAGCTTGCATGTTTTTTATCGGCTCGAGTAAGATAGGCCTGTGTATCTAAATCGAGGTGTCCTCGTATCTCCAACTCTGCCATCAAAGAGACAGATATTAAAAAAAGAAGACAAAGAGATTTCATTATTTTTTGAGATGTCTTTTATGAAAGTCTTTGCCTTTTAAACCATTTTTAATACGCTCTTCACTCCAAAGAAGAATTGTGGTTTTATCATTTTGTATATTTTCCATTGTTATTTTACCTACTCGAGCAACTGTACCAAACATTTTATAATTCTTAAAGTATGCAGTTTTTAAAAGTTTTTTCTTTCTGTCATAATATTCTATTTTTCTAATCAAGAAACTCTCTTTACTTACATAAGAGATAAGTTTTGTATATCCTGAATACTTAGAAATGGGTACACTGCTTCCAATATATACAGCCTCTCCATCAATCTCACCCTCAGTAGCCTCACCCTCGTACTTGTATTTTTTTACATTAAATGCACTTAAGTCTTCATAAGAAAATTCACTCCCCATAAAAGCACCTGATTTATTTTTTGATGCTATTCTTTTTACACGCTTGAGTGCTGGAAGATATAACCATTGCTCATCATCTCTTTTTATATGCTCATAACTAAGAAACTTCGTCCCCTTAACATCTGCTGGTGTATCGAACTCCATAAGAGACTTATCGGCGTCCTTGCCTTCTAGAACCTTTATACGCATCTGTCTTACTTTTTGCTGTCCCTTTGCATTGATGAGTGTCATTGTCATTTTTGCAACAGAATCTTCAAAGCCATTCATCACTGCATCACTTTTTATTGCAACTTCAGTGTTAGAGAGTGCAAAAGCCGTACTAAAACTTAAAAATAAAAAAACAATGCCATTCAACATAGTAAACCTTTTGGACGTATGAACGCTATTTATCATACTTTCTTAATTTATTATAGCGGATTATCTTTCCAAGTTCTTTGCCGTAAAGGCTGCCTATTTCAGAATATTTATCAAGCTTTTTAATAATCTGGAATACATCATCAGTTTCGTACCTTGTACGTCTAAACTCTTTAAATGCTCTTCCTTGAGACATAAGTTTATAATAGGCGACAATAGAATCTTCTATAGAGTCAAACTTTCTCAACCATATAGTTTTTCCATTTCTTTTCATTCCTGCAGCGATTCTTGCTTCATTTTTCTTGTAGCTCCACATACCAAAAACATTATTTGCCTTACTAAAGAATCGTGAAGTAGCCCAAGCACTCTCCATCGCAGCCTGTGCAATTACAATACTTGGAGGATGTGGTTTTAGTACGAGGAGAAGTGCCTCATTTGTTGAAACCTTGTATTTTTTTCTAAGCTTACTCAGTTCTTTTTGTTCTTTATTATTTTGCACATAACTATGAATACGGAGNAACTCCTCCATTAGCTGGGCATGTACTTTTTTTATGGAGGGAACTAAGAGCTGATAAAATCGCTCTTTTTTNNTAANTACACTCATATTCTTTGGTATNNNTTTAGCNNTATATTGTNCAGGNGTNNGCGAGNNAGAGTATAAAANACTNTGTAAAAGNAAAAAGAAGACTACAACCTTAGANTTTTTCATACAATTCCNCTTCAACTCTTCTCTTACAAACTAGCTTATTGCAAGCTAATTAAGCACCCATAATTCATTTTCTTTAAACGATAACGGTAGTATCCATCTAACTCAATGACCACTCTATAATACCCTTTATGGTTTCCTATTCTAATTTTTGTATACATAGAATTTTCAATATCTTTACTATACGTTTTCATACTACTTTCGCGTTTAAAGTCCATCACTATTCTATGTGGCTGTCCTAGTAAAAAGTTTCTCATCAAGGTATCTGAACTTATGATTTTTAAATTGTTTTTTGAAACTAAGAACTTAGCATATTCTATCTCTGCTACCTTCTTAAATATTTTTTTTTCTTGCTGTTTTTTTATTTTCGCTTTAATTTTTTTACTTGTTTGGTTTGGTTTTTTTGCTTCTGTTTGAGTTACTGTTTTTATCTCTGAATAACTTTGCGATATAAAGATTGGTAAATGCCAATCAATCCTGTTTTTAAGCTCAATACTTTTCGTATCTACTGAGGCATCTAGATTTTCATATTCTATTGTTATTTTTTTTATATTTCTAGCAGTTGAGGGGAGACTAAGACTTACTCGACTAAGCTCTGGTATATTTTCTTTTTCATTTGATGTATAAGGAAGGTCTTGCTCACCTTTGGATGGGAAAAATGGGTTTTCTCGTCCTAGGAGGGTAAAAATTAGAAAAGACGTTATTAAAAATACTTTAACCATGAAGTCTCCAGTTGATTTTAGCCCATTATATCATTATTGCGCAGAAATCTCTTTAAGCTCGAAGTATTGACGTTGAAGCTCAGCATTCTCGTGTTTTAACCTATACACTTCATCACTAAGATAGTGTTCATATTCCTCAAGCCCGAACAATATTTCTATAGAGTTCGTACCATAGAGAATCAGTCCTACATAGATTCCAAAGCTTAGAACCATTAAAATAAGAACAAAAAACTTTGTTAAAGAAAGACCAAAATACTCTTGTGTTAAACTTTGGCTATTATCAATTTCATCAAAAAGTTCTTCTTGCACTTCTAGCTACTTAAAAAGTGCCGAACCTAAGTATTCACCATAGATAACTTCATTTTCTATTTCTAAAAGACGGTTGTACTTAGCTGTTCTCTCTCCTCGAGCAGTAGATCCTGTTTTAATCTGACCACAATTAAGAGCTACAGCAAAGTCCGCAATAAAAGCATCTTCACTCTCCCCTGAACGGTGACTCATAACACAGGTATATCCGTTTCTTTGTGCAAGACGAACAGTGAGCATTGTCTCAGAGACTGAACCAATTTGATTTGGTTTAATTAAGATTGAATTCCCAATTTCTTTTTGGATTCCTTCATTTAAAATATTCACATTTGTTACAAATAAATCATCTCCAACAAGTTGTACCTTATCGGCTAATTTCTGAGTTAAAATTTTCCAACCATCCCAGTCATCTTCACTTAAACCATCTTCTATTGATACAATAGGGTACTTAGCACATAAATCAACATAATAATCCGCTAATTCTTCGCTAGTCACAGTACGGTTCTCAGAGTCAAGTCTGTAACCACCATCAACAACAAGCTCCGAAGCGGCTACATCTAAGGCAATTCCAATTTCCTCGCCAGCCTTATATCCAGCTTTTTCTATCGCCTCAACTATAATCTGTATAGGCTCTTCATTTGAAGATAAGTCTGGAGCAAACCCACCTTCATCTCCAAGTGCAGTATTATGTTTTTTAGCTTTTAAGATAGCTTTTAGCGTATGATATACCTCAGCCGAAGCACGTAAACTTTCAGCAAAGTCATCAAAACCTACTGGAACAATCATATACTCTTGAAAATCTACAGAGTTATCAGCATGTGAACCGCCATTGATAATATTTAGCATTGGAGTGGGTATTACCATAGCGTTTGCACCACCAAGGTAACGATACAAAGGCATGCCTAAAGATTTTGCAGCAGCACGAGCAACTGCCATAGAAACACCAAGAACAGCATTTGCTCCTAGATTACCATAATTATCAGTACCATCTATTTCTTTCATAGTCGCATCTATGCTAGCTTGATTAAAAGGAGAAAGTCCAATAAGGGCATCTGAAATTTCATTATTTACATGTCCAACTGCTTTTAGAACACCCTTACCCATGTAACGCGCATCACCATCACGAAGTTCTAAGGCCTCACGTTTTCCTGTACTTGCACCTGAGGGTACAATCGCACTTTCTATCGTTCCATCACTTAACTCTACTGTTGCTTTTACTGTTGGATTACCACGAGAATCCATTACTTCGATCGCACTTACGCTATCTATAAACATTCATATACCTTTATTATTTCTTACTTAATTGTTTACATTTTAGCGAAAAATTATTAATTAACTGTTATACATCCGAATCAGCAACTTCAGCAGGCTCCATCACATTAACACCAGTGATACCCATTGCTACTTTGATTTTTTCTTCTATTTCTTTCGCCAACTCTGGTTCTTCTTTAAACTTTGCCTTAACATTCTCACGTCCCTGACCTAGCTTTTCCTCACCATAAGAAAACCAGGCTCCACTTTTATCTACAATATCAAGCTTCACACCATAATCAACTAACTCACCTTCTTTGGAAATACCCTCTCCAAACATAATGTCAAATTCTGCTTGACGAAATGGCGGTGCTACCTTGTTTTTAATTACCTTCGCTTTTACTCGATTTCCAATTACACTTTCGCCCTGCTTTAATGATGCAATTCGTCTTACATCAATACGCACTGAAGCATAAAACTTAAGTGCATTTCCACCCGTTGTAGTTTCTGGTGAGCCATACCCCATCATCCCAATTTTCATTCGAAGTTGATTAATAAAAATTACAGTACAGTTCATTTTACTAAGTACAGCAGTTAATTTACGTAAGGCCTTACTCATTAAACGTGCTTGTAAACCAACTTGTAGGTCACTCATCTCACCTTCGAGTTCGACTTTTGGTGTAAGTGCTGCTACTGAATCTATGACAATTAAATCAACTGCACCACTTCTAGCAATCGTCTCAACAATATCAAGCGCTTGTTCACCGTAATCAGGTTGCGCTACAAGTAGATTATCAACATCAACTCCAAGATTTTTTGCATAGATTACATCAAGGGCATGCTCTGCATCTATAAAAGCACATACGCCCTCATCTTTTTGACATTCTGCTATAATTTGAAGTGCTAAGGTTGTTTTCCCAGAACTCTCAGGTCCATAAATTTCAACGACACGCCCCTGAGGAATTCCACCTATACCAAGCGCAAGATCAAGACCAATAGAGCCCGTACTAATCGATTGCATCGCTTGGATATCTTTATCCCCTAAACGCATTAAAGCACCCTTACCAAATGCTTTATCTATTTGTTTCATCGCCAAATCTAGCGCTTTTTGTTTATTTGCATCCATCTTAAGCNCACTTATTTTAAATTTTGAAAANTATAGATTTATTTTTACATCTATTTAAAAAATATTGCAAATTGACATATTTACCTTACAGTTTTCTCTTTGGATTCTATCTTTATAGTCTTAAGACTACTTTTATACCTTTAAACCTTACATAGAATTAACATGCTATACTTTTGTCAAAATAAGGGTTTAAGAATAATGAAAACAACACTTATCGCTCATTCTCCTGACGCAGATGATATTTTCATGTATTATGCCATTAAGTTTGGTTGGGTTACAATGGATAATGTTGTTTTTGATAACATCGCAAAAGATATTCAAACACTTAATGAAGATGCTCTGAATGGTGTTTATGACATTGTAGCAATCAGCTTTGCCCTTTACCCTCACATCAAAGAGGAATATTCTCTACTTCGTACTGCTGTAAGTTTTGGAGAGGGATACGGTCCTAAACTCATCAAAAAAAAAGATACTAAACTCAAGAAAAACTTTAAGGTTGCTCTGAGCGGTGAACATACCACAAACGCCATGCTTTTTCGTATAAAATACCCCGACGCTAGAATTACATATATGAATTTTCTCCACATTGAGCAGGCTGTACTTGATGGTGATGTTCATGCAGGTGTTTTAATCCACGAGTCAATTTTGACCTATGATTCCCAGCTAGAAGTAGAAATAGAAATATGGGATATTTGGCAAGAGTTAGCGGGGGAGGAATTACCTCTTCCTTTAGGTGGCATGGTTCTTCGGCGTTCACTTCCTTTAAACAAAGCAATTGAGTATGAAAAAACATTAACACAGGCTGTTCAAGTTGCACGTGACCATAAAGGGAGACTCTCTAAAATGTTACTCGAGCGTGATTTAGTGCGAATAGATGCCTCCACTCTTGATAAATATCTTGAACTTTATGCAAATGATGATTCTATAACATTATCTCCACTTCAATATAAAGCGATTGACAAACTTTTTGAGATAGGATATAAAAATGGCTTTTATGATGTACCTGTAAACATTGAAGACTATCTCATTCCTAGCGAATACTCACAAATAAGAAAAGGCTAAATCATGGAAGCAAAACTTATTTCTCTTGGTGTTGAAACTTTTAAAATGGCTTTACTCCTAGCCTTACCTGGTCTTCTTACTGGAATGTTCATAGGTCTTGCTGTAAGTATTTTTCAAGCAACTACACAAATCAATGAAATGACCCTCTCTTTTATCCCTAAAATTCTAGGTGTTGTTATTGTCATTGTTCTTACTATGCCTTGGATGCTTAATTCTATGACAGATTTTTCTACAAATATTTTTAACATGATTCCAGACTTTGTAGAGTAGTATGCCTACAAAACGGATTAATTTTTCAAAATACTCTTCGATTAAAATCGGTCAAGAGACCGAAGTAACTCTTTTAGAATCTCCCACTGATTACCAAGACAGCTATTATCTCTTAGGCGCATGCAACAATACTCTGATTGGGACACAGCCACCTCCTCTTATGGTCTTAAGTAAAAAATACGACTTTATAAAGATACAAAACAACACCCTTATTATCGGGGGAGCAACACCCTCTGGTAAAATCGCTTCTTTTTGTAAAAAAAACAATATTGCTAACCTTGAGCTTGTTTCTCATCTCCCGGGGACACTTGGTGGTTTAGTTTCTATGAATGCAGGTCTCAAAGAGTATGAACTTTTTAACCATCTCGTATTCCTCCTTCGGAACGGTTTATTGCAGTGCAAAATGCAAAAAATATG
>JAESSH010000031.1 GCA_016764205.1 Sulfurimonas sp. | reverse complement strand
TATGTTTCAGAAAGTATAAGGTGATTATTTTTTAATTCTATACTTGTTGGATTTAAAAATGACTTTTCAGAATTCAGCGTAAATTCTAGTATATTCTTGGTTTGGATATTGAGTGACTTATCGTATTTTATTTTAATAGCATTCTTTTTTTTACTAAGTTCAATTCCTCCAAAATAAACATTTTTTAGGTTTAAATCAAGCTCTGCTTTTAATTTCTTTAGGTCAATCTTTCCCGATATATCTGCATTTAGAAGCGTTTTAGAATATATTTTAGTTTTTTGTATTTCTAATTCTAGTTTTTCTAAGTCAAGGGGTAATGAAATTTTACCTAGCTCAATATTATGCTCTTTGAACTGCCAATATGACTTGTTTATAGTGAGGAAATCTTTAGTTGGGTTAATCTTATATGTGGCTTTTAAGTACTTTTTTTGTGGATGAAGTTTGAGCGTGGATTTGTCAATATCTATCTTACTTAAACGAAAGTCTAAGATTCCCTCGTTTTTTTGTGCATTGTATAAAACATCAATTTCGGTACTAATTATGTCCTTGTACTTTGCCTGCATCTTCTTTATACGAACATCATAATTATCTAACTCGATTTTAGCATTAAAAATATCTATATCGTATCCATGATACTTAAAGTTAGCCTTTTTTGTAAAAAATACACCCTTTGCATTTATAGCAATAGTACGTAGGTTTACACTCAAATTTAAATTAACTTTCGTCTTTCCAGTATTTTGCAAAAAAGGAATTTTAATCTTAAACTCTTCTAAAATTCCCAGGGTATCTGGATCAAGTTTTCCATCAAAGAGCAAGATAAATGTTAATAACTCTTCGTCTTGTGTAAAGTCTATTTTTATCCAACTTTTTCCTAGGTTTGATTGATAGGTAGTAGCTTGTTTTGGGTAAATATAAAGAACTCCATTTTTAAATTCAAGCTCTGTTGTTTTTGTATGAATACTGTCTAAGTTTTTATTATATGCGTACTTTAAATTATGACCTATTGCGTGAGCATAAAGGTTTTTGTAAGCATTATTTACATCATTAAAGTCTACCCATCCATACAAATGATTGAGTGAAAGTGAAGAAAAATCAATGGCTTCATTAACCCAATATTTAACATCTTTATGTAGGTTTAACTGCTTCATTAAGTAGTTAATACTCTTTATTTCTTCGAGTGCATTATCTTGTAGTAAAGCGTATCTTTATTTGCTAAAAGAAGGATGTTGACAGCTATGTCCTTATTCATACCCAGATAAAGAGAACTTGTAATATTTTGCAAATTTGCATTTAAAATGACATCTCCATATATGTCTATGTTTTTTTTCTTATGTACAAATCTATCGATTTTTATATGCAGAATTTTATCTTCAACATATAAAGAACTTTTGAATGTGAAATCTGGAGATGAAGCTTGTATATATCCAGAATCATTTTTTTCATATTTAAAAGAAGCCTGAATATCATCATAAATGATTTTTTCAATGACTATATTTTCAAAAAATGTATCTAAATATGTGAGTTTGTTTAGCAGTTTTGAAATCTTTTGAAAATCTATTTTTGAATCTGTATTTTTATTATTCTTTGTGATTTTTATTTCATTGATTGAAATATCTAAATTTTCATTCCATTTAATGTATAATTGCTTAATTTTTACGTCTGCCGCAGATATATTCTCAATATAAAGCCCATTTTGTAAAACAATAAAAAGTAGAGAGAGTGATAAAAATATGAAGAAAAATAAACTTGTTATGATGAAGTACACTTTTGAAATTGTATTAATAATTATTTTATCTCTCATGTACTACCTAAATCAGCCTATAAAAACTTCTAATATACTTTATATACCCACGGGGTCTATTAACAAGATTATAGCACAACTAAAGACGCAAAAATATGAGCTTTGTAAAATAGATTCTCTGCTATTAAGACTTATTGGTTCTCCTCAAAGTGGTTGGATTAATCTTGGCGGAACTACATTAACAAGAGGAGACTTTTTATACAGGTTAACGAATGCCAAAGCTGCCTTACATGATATTACACTTATACCAGGCGAAACAACATATGTGTTTTTAAAACAGTTAGCAGATAATCTTAACTTAGATATAAATAAATTACGAGAGGTATATCTCCTCTATTCTCCTTCAAAAGAGGGTGCCTTTGTGCCAAATACATACAAGCTTCCAATTGGTTTAAGTGAAGAGAAGCTCATACAATTATTGTTACAAAAATCCTTAGCACAAATGAAATCATTATCCATTAAATTTTTTGGAGTTTATAATCAAAAGAAATGGTTTCATTATGTATCAATTGCTTCTGTGATTCAAAAAGAATCTGCTTCAAAAGAGGAGATGCCAATTGTAAGTTCTGTAATCTACAACAGAATTAAAAAAGGGATGAAGCTTCAAATGGATGGAACACTTAATTATGGAAAATATTCACATATTAAAATAACTCCAAAACGTATTAGAGAAGATTTTTCTAGCTTTAACACATACAAGCACAAGGGTGTACCAAAGGTACCAGTATGTGATGTTAGCTTTAGTGCAATGAGAGCTGCAATTTTTCCAGCTAAAACAAACTACCTCTATTTTATGAAAAATAAAAATGGTAAACATGATTTTACACGTTACTATTCTACACATNTAGAGAACATTAAGCATGCTACAAAATGAAACAAAATCTAAATATTCATTGAGCTTATAGCCGAGCAAAGCTCTTATTGTCCATCCATACTGTATTATTATCTTTCAAATATTATATAGGGGATATCCAATGTCAAAAATCATTTGGTCAAAAATCGACGAAGCTCCGGCTTTAGCAACTTATTCATTATTACCTATCGTTAATGCTTTTACNAAGGCAGCTGGCGTAGAGGTTGTTGTTAGTGACATTTCACTAGCAGGGCGTGTTCTTTCAGCAATGGGCTTAGCAGAAGACGAACTTTCTAAACTCGGTGAAGTAGTTTTACAAGAAGATGGAAACATTATTAAACTTCCAAATATTTCTGCTTCTATTGGTCAACTCAAAGACTGTATTGCTGAGCTTCAAGGTCAAGGTTATGATATTCCTAACTACCCTGAAAACCCAGCGAATGATACTGAAAAAGCAACTCAAGCTAAATATTCAACTTGTCTTGGTTCTGCAGTTAACCCTGTTCTTCGTGAAGGTAACTCAGATAGACGTGCTGCAACTGCTGTTAAGAAGTTTGCTCAAAAAAATCCACATAAATTACGCGCATTCCCAGAAGCTCCTAAGTCATATGTAGCTCATATGCAAGGCAATGGAGACTTTTTTGGTAATGAGAAGTCAGTTACAGTGAAAAAGGCTCAAAAAGTTACTATTGCTCTTAACGGTAAAGAATTAACTTCTATTGATACTCTTGATGACGAAATCCTTGATGGTACTTATATGTCAATTGCTGCACTTAATACTTTTTATGCAAAAACAATTGCAGATGCTAAAACAAATAATGTTCTATGGTCACTTCACCTTAAAGCAACAATGATGAAAATCTCTGATCCAATTATGTTTGGTCATGGTTTCAAAATATTTTTTAAAGATGTATTCGCTAAATATGCTGATACATTTNCAGAGCTTAAAGTTCAAGCAAACCAAGGTATGTCTGATTTAGAGAAAAAAATTGTTGGTCATGCTAAAGAAGCTGAAATAAAAGCTGCTTTTTTAGCAGTAGTTGAAGGCGATTCTCCAAAGATTGCTATGGTTGANTCTGATAANGGCACAACTAACTTNAATGCTTCAAATGATGTAATTATTGATGCTTCTATGCCAGTTGTTATTCGTGAAGGTGGTAAGCAATGGGACAGAACTGGAGCTGCAGTAGANTGTGTTGCTGTTATNCCTGATTCTACTTANGNNATGTTTCATCAAGAAATGNTAGCTGACTGTGTNAAGAATGGTCANTACGATGTTACAACTATGGGTACTATGCAAAACATCGGTCTTATGGCTCAAAAAGCTGAAGAGTACGGTTCTCACCCAACAACTTTTGAACTAGCNGAGGCTGGTACGGTAACAGTAACNGGTGCTGATGGCGTTCTTATGAGTTTTGAATGTGAGGCTGGTGATATTTGGAGAATGTCTCGTACTAAAGATATTCCAATTAAAGACTGGGTTCGTTTAACTGTTGAGAGAACTGGTATTGAAAAAGTTCCAGCAATTTTTTGGTTAGATGAAACTCGTGCTCATGATGTTCAAATTAAAATCAAAGTGGATGCTTTTCTTAAAGAGTTTGATACAACTGGCTTAGATATTCAATTTATGAATGTTACAAACGCTACTCGTTTTACAAATGCACGAGTACGTGAGGGTAAAATGACTATTGCTGTAACTGGTAATGTTTTACGTGATCACTTAACGGACATGTATCCAATTCTAGAGCTTGGAACATCTGCTAAGATGCTTTCTATTGTTCCTTTATTAGCTGGTGGTGGTTTATATGAAACTGGTGCTGGTGGGTCTGCTCCAAAACATGTTGAACAATTCTTAAAAGAAGGTCACCTTCGTTGGGATTCTTTAGGTGAGATTTTAGCACTTGCTGAATCTTTACGTTTCTTAGGGCTTAAAAACTCTGATGCAAAACTAACTGCTTTAACAGCTGGTCTTGATATTGCAAATGATGCATACCTTGATAATAACAAAGAACCAGGTAGAAAAGTTGGTCAACCAGACAATAAAGCTTCTCACTTCTTTGTAGCTCAGTACTGGGCTAAAGCACTTGCTGAGGGTGATAATGCTGAGCTAGCTGCTAAGTTTGCTCCAGTAGCAAAAGAATTAACTGAAAAAGAAGACACTATTATCTCTGAGCTACTTGCTGTTGAAGGTAAGGCACAAGATATCGGTGGTTACTTCAAGCCAGATGATGCAAAAGCAGAAGCTGCAATGCGTCCATCTGCAACTTTAAATGCAATCATAAACGCTATATAGTTTTTGTAGTTTNATCTCTCTTTNNGGGAGATGAAATTATCAAGAATTANNAAGAANCTTCTTGCACTAAATCCACACTAGTGTGGTGGGNTTCCTNCNGNAGGAAACNNAGCGTTAGCGTAGANNAAGGNACNAGTTNCTTNNNCGTNATNNATAAATGGGAAAAGGTTCCCTTAAATTTANNGNNTAAATTAAAGGAANTAGATGGCAAGNAAAGTAACAGTCATTGGAACAGGTAATTTTGGATCAACCGTCGCATTTATATTAGCAATGCGAGGTTCATGTCATGAAGTGATTTTACGTGGTAGAAATATTGATGTAGCAAGAGGAAAAGCACTTGATATGTCCCAAGCTGCAAATGCAGCAAGAGAACATACTATTGTTCGTGCTGCTACAGGTCCTGAGGATATTAGGGATAGTCAAGTAGTTGTAATTACTGCGGGAGCACCGAGAACACCGGGAATGAGCAGAGACGATTTACTTGTAACGAATGCTGAAATTGTTAAAAACTATGCACTTGAAATAAAAGAATATGCTCCAAATGCTATAGTTATTGTTGTAAGCAACCCACTTGACGTTATGGCTTATGTTGTGCATAAATTTACTGGATTCGCTAGAGAAAGAATTATTGGTATGGCGGGGATTTTAGATTCTGCGAGAATGGCACATTTTATTTATGAAAAACTGGGTTATGGAGCAGGGCAAATTCGTGCTACTATTATGGGAGGGCATGGTGATACTATGGTTCCACTTCCTAAATTTACTACTGTTGCTGGTGTTCCTATCTCAGACTTACTTGATTCCGAAGAAATTGGTGAAATTGTTAAGAAAACGAGAGATGGTGGTGCGCAAATTGTTAACCTTTTAGGTGATGGTTCAGCATATTATGCACCCGCAAAGTCAACAGCAGTAATTGTGGATGCAATACTTAAGGACACAAATCAAATTCATTCATGTGCCGTGATGCTTCAGGGCGAATACGGTTATAACAATATTGTAAGTGGTGTTCCTGTTATGATTGGAGCAAAAGGTGGAGAAAAAATTATAGANATGACCTTAAATGACTTACANAAAACTAGATTTAAAAACTCCGTGGCATCTGTGCAAAGTATGGTAGATAGCTTGAATGAAGCAGANTTTTTTAAAGATTGNGAGGAAGGAAAATAATGCGTAAANTTGGAATAATNGGTGCTGGCGCNGTGGGNGCNAGTGCAGCATATGCTTTAACCTTGATGGGAACATGTAAAGAAATAGTACTTTTTGATGTNGCACCNGGAGTTGCNCAAGGAAAGGCAATTGACATTGCACAAGCTGGNTATTACTCACCTCAAGANACTCTTGTTACACATGCNGANACNCCAAGCGATATGAAAGACTGTGATATTGTTGTTATNACAGCAGGANTNCCAAGNAAACCAGGAATGACACGAGCTGACTTACTTCTCATTAATGCNAAAATNATGAANAGTGTTGTTGGAGATATTGTAGAAAATTCACCANAGGCNATTATTATTTGTGTTTCAAACCCTCTTGATGTTATGAGTTATGCTATTCATAAACTTACNGGTTNNAATAGAAATAGAATTATTGGTATGGCTGGNGCACTCGATGGTTCACGNATGGCATACCAAATTTCTAANNTTACGGGACTNAGNTCAAGACAAACAGGTAGNCTNGTTATTGGTGATCATNGTGAAAATATGATNCCACTTCCTTCTAANGTTTCTGTAGGNGATATTCCTTTAAATGAATTAATATCAAAACAAGACATGGAAGCTATTATTGAGAGAACTCGATGTGGCGGAGC
Organism: Sulfurimonas sp.; assembly: GCA_016764205.1. The sequence continues at coordinate 6,728 of JAESSH010000031.1, read as the reverse complement.
TGAAATAGTAAAGCATTTAGGGACTTCAGGCTATTATGGACCAGGACGTGCAATCGCACATATGGTTGAAGCTATTTTAAATGATACACAAACTATTATCTCGTCATCAGTTCTTCTTGAAGGAGAATATGGATACTCAAATGTTACAGCAGGAGTTCCTGTTGTACTTGGAAAAAATGGTATTGAAAAAATCATTGAATTAGACCTTGATGAAGAAATAAAAGCAAAATTTAAAATTTCAATAGACTCTATTCAAAGTGGAATAGATATCTTAACTGAAAACAATTTTTTTAAAGGAAACTAGTTATGCGTACACGTATTGAAAAAGACACAATGGGTTCTATGGAAGTTCCAATAGACGCTTATTGGGCTGCACAAACACAAAGAAGTATACAAAATTTTGCTATTGGCGAAGAGACTATGCCTTATGAAATTACAAGAGGTTTTTCTTATTTAAAAAAAGCAGTAGCCTTAGTAAATGCGGACTTAGGAAACTTAGATCGAGATAAAGCAAATGCAATTGCTCGTGCAGCTGATGATATGCTTGAAGGAAAGCTAGATGGAAATTATCCATTAGTAGTATGGCAAACAGGTTCTGGTACGCAGTCTAATATGAATAACAATGAAGTTCTTGCAAATCGTGCTACTGAAATTCTTGGTGGAGATTTTCGAGTTGAAAAACTTGTTCATCCTAATGATGATGTAAATAAATCTCAATCTTCAAATGACACATATCCAACAGCCTTACATGTTGCCGCAGTTATAGCAGTGGAAGAAAATGTACTTCCAGCAATAAGAAAGTTAAAAGCAACACTAGCAGCAAAATCTATTAAGTTTGAATCAGTAGTTAAAATTGGTCGTACACACCTCCAAGATGCTACACCACTTACTCTTGGTCAAGAGATTAGTGGTTGGGTTGAAATGTTAAACAAGTGTGAAAAAATGGCAAAAGACTCTCTTGAGGCAGTCCGCGAATTAGCATTGGGCGGAACTGCAGTCGGAACTGGTCTTAATGCACATCCAGAACTTGGTGAGCGTGTAGCAAAAAAGATAAGCGAACTAACAGGGCATGACTTTATTACTGCACCAAATAAGTTTCATTCACTTACTTCACATGATGCGCTTGTCTATTCTCATGGAGCACTTAAAGCATTGGCAGCAGATATGATGAAAATTGCAAATGATGTAAGATGGTTAGCTTCTGGTCCTCGTTGTGGAATAGGGGAACTTGAAATCCCAGCAAACGAACCGGGTTCTTCTATTATGCCAGGTAAGGTAAACCCTACACAGGCGGAGGCGGTAACAATGGTTACGTGTCAAGTTTTTGGAAATGATGTAGCTATAAGTATGGGTGCATCACAGGGTAACTTTGAATTAAATGTATTTAAGCCAGTTATTGCGTATAACTATTTACAAACATGTCGTTTATTAGCAGATTCGATTAGATCTTTTAATGATCATTGTGCAGAAGGCTTAGAGCCTGTAGCAGAGAGAATTGATTACTACCTACAAAATTCATTAATGCTTGTAACTGCACTCAATCCATATATTGGGTATGATAATGCAGCTAAAATTGCAAAAACAGCACATAAAAATAATGCTACTTTAAAAGAAACAGCAATTGACTTAGGTCTTTTAACAGCTGATGAATTCGATAGGTATGTTATTCCAGAAAATATGACTGCACCCAAGGCGTAGTCAATTTAATATATATCACAAGGAGAATAGATGAATATACATGAATATCAAGCGAAACAAATTTTTGCTAAATATGGCATACCAGTACCAAAGGGTATAATGGTTGAAAGCGTTGCAGATGCAGTTAAAGCTGCTAAAGAATTAGGCGGTCCAGTATGGGTTGTTAAAGCACAAATTCATGCAGGTGGACGTGGTTTGGGTGGTGGTGTTAAACTAGCTAAATCTTTAGAAGAAGTAGAAGCACTTTCTAACGAGATTCTTGGTATGACTTTGGTTACACACCAAACGACGAACGAAGGTAAACTTGTTCAAAAACTCTATATCGAAGATGGTGCTGATATTAAATCAGAACTATACCTTTCAGTTGTTCTAGATAGAAAACTAGAAATGCCTTTAACTATGGCTTCTACAGAGGGTGGTATGAACATTGAAGATGTAGCTGAAAATACTCCTGAAAAAATTATTACTATCCCTGTTGACCCTACTATAGGTTTTCAAGGTTTTCACGGGCGTGAATTAGCATTTGGACTTGGTATTACTGAAAAAAATGAGCAAAAAAATATTATTGCATTTGCAAAAAAACTTTTTAAACTTTATATGGAAAATGACGCAGAGATGATTGAAATTAATCCTCTTGTAAAAACTGGTAATGGTGAATTTTTAGCACTTGATGGAAAAATGGGCTTTGATAACTCAGCTCTTGGTCGTCAACCAGAAATTCTTGCAATGCGAGATTTATTTGAAGAAGATGCTGATGAAGTAGAAGCTGCTAAGTACGGTCTTTCTTATGTTGCTCTTGATGGCGAAATTGGTTGTATGGTAAATGGTGCTGGACTTGCTATGGGTACTATGGATACAATTAACTACATGGGTGGAACTCCTGCTAACTTCCTTGATGTTGGTGGAAGTGCAAATGCTGAGACTGTTGCTAAAGGATTTGAGATTATTCTTAAAAACCCTAAGGTAAAAGCTATTTTTGTAAATATTTTTGGTGGAATTGTTCGTTGTGATCGTATTGCAAATGGAATCATTGAAGCAACTAAGATTACAGATGTTAATGTACCTGTAATTGTTCGTCTTGATGGAACAAATGCTCCTGAAGCATCTGAAATCCTTAAAAATGCAAATATAGCCAACTTAATTGTTGCGGATGATTTAGGTGACGGTGCTGCAAAAGCAGTAGCTGCTGCAAAACAAGCATAAGAAGAAAGGGAGAATAATTAATGTCAATTTTAGTAAATAAAGATACAAAAGTAATCGTTCAAGGTTTTACAGGGAAAGAGGGTTCTTTTCATGCTGAACAATGTTTAGCATACGGAACACAAATTGTTGGTGGTGTTACACCAAACAAGGGCGGTCAAGAACATTTAGGAAAACCAGTTTTTAATACTGTTAGAGAAGCTGTTAAAACTACTAGTGCTACAGTTTCTATGATTTTTGTTCCACCTGCTTTTGTTGGTGACGCCGTTATGGAAGCTGCTCAAGCTGGGATTGAACTTGCTGTAATTATTACAGAAGGTGCTCCAGTTCAAGATATGCAAATGGCTAAAGCATATGCTACAAAACACGGTATGAAAACACTTGGGCCAAACTGTCCGGGTATTATTACCGCTGAGGAATGTAAAATTGGAATCATGCCTGGTATGGTTTTCAAAAAAGGTAATGTTGGTCTTATCTCAAAAAGCGGTACATTAACGTACGAGGGTGCAAATCAAGTTTGTAAAGAAGGTTTTGGTATTTCAACTGCTGTTGGTATCGGTGGAGACCCAATTATTGGTCTTTCATACAATGAACTCTTACCAATGTTTGAAGCTGATCCTGATACTGAATGTATCGTTATGATTGGTGAAATTGGTGGAGATCTTGAAATTCAAGCAGCAAAACTAATCAAAGAGCAAATCACTAAACCTGTTGTAGCTTTTATTGCGGGTCAAACTGCTCCTAAAGGGAAGACTATGGGTCACGCTGGTGCTATTGTTTCTGGTTCTGCTGGAACTGCTAAAGAAAAGATGGAAGCGCTAGAAGCTGCTGGTGTTACAGTTGTAATTTCTCCTGCAGAAATTGGAAAGGCTGTTACAAAGGCTTTAGCTAAATAACTTTCACTCAAGGTAGGTAAAGTCACGCCTACCTTCTTTGTTAATCTCCAAATCTAAATTATTAGATAAAATTATCTCATGAAAAACAAATCGCTCAAAAATATTTTAACTGACATCTACCTTTTTTCTGGCATGAAGGATGAGGAACTTGATAAACTCGTTAAAATCTGCTCTATGCATAACTACAAAAAAGACTCTTACCTCTTTATGAAAGGTGAGAAAAGTGAGCATCTTCTTGTTTTGATTGAAGGCTTAGTCAGTATTTTTAAGCATGACGATAAGGGTAATGAAATTATTATAGGCTTATTCAGTCCTTTTTCTTTACTGGCAGAACCAGCAATCTTAAAAGAGCTTCCATTTCCATCAAGTGCTGTATTTAAATCTGATGGAGCTGTAATAAAAATAGAACTCAATAGCTTTAAAAAAGACTTTTTACATGATTCACATATCTCCTATGCGGTCATTCAATCCTTACTTAGTAAAATACAACTTTTACAAAATAATATTCATCTCAACATTGCTTCAAGTGCAAAAGAAAAAATCTTATCCTTTTATGAAAAAAACAATAGTTTGGGGGTAGAGTTAAAACAATATGAAATAGCATCACTTTTAGGAATGAAAGCTGAGACATTTTCTCGTAATGTAAAGTCTTTACTCAAGGATGAAAAGTTGATAAAAGTAAAAAATAAATATATAAAGGTTTAATATCTTATAATATTAAACCTTTATGCTGTCCCAGAAAAAATCTACATGTTTTTCAAACTGTGTTGACAAAGCATTCGTAGAGTAAGCATCAAAGCGTAAAAGTGTCACTTGAAGTCTTATGTAGAAGAGGGTGGATAAGAACTCGTATGACATCATCATAGGGTCGCCTGGACGTACTAAATTGTTTTGCATCATAACAAAGAAGCCCTCAGACAATATTTTTACATTTTTATCGTGAAATTCGCTCATAAACTGCTCTCTCAGTACTTTGTTTTGCAGGAGTTCTATCAAGAGTATTTGAAACATGCTTTCGTTGTTCTTGTCAAAGGCAAGGAGCTTGTACTGCATAGCATACTTTTTTAAAAATACCTTGCCTTTCATCGCTATTTCCCCAATAGATTCATCACCAAAAGAGAAGGGCGAAGCGAAAATATCTTTTGATATGTTAAGAAATATTTCTTCTTTGTTTTTAAAATGATTATATAAGGCACTTTCCCTAATTCCCACTTTTGAAGCTATTTTTCTTACACTAGCTCCTTTATATCCTAACTCAGAGAAGAGTATCTTTGCTTCTTTGAGTATTTTAAATTTTGTACTACTTACCTTAGTAGGTGTCGTGTTTTCGGGCATAAATGAACCTTTATTTGATATATGAACACTTGTTAATATATTCTCTTTAGTTTGTGAACAATCGTTCACTTATAGTTTACATAAGTTAACAAGTGTTCATATGATACACAAAGTTAGTTAACATGTGTTCATATGCTAAATAAATAATATATAAAGAATTTCTATAGTAAAATTACGTAGGTATAACAGATAGCGACTTGAATAATCAAGAGGAAAGTCCGAGCTGCTGTAAGACAGTGTTCCATTTAACGAATGGCCGTAGTAATGCGAGGGAAAGTGCAACAGAAAATAGACTTCTACTATTAGTCGTTATTTGAGCAAAAGCCCAAATAACTTTCGCTAGCCGCTAAGGCACTAAAGCATAAAAGTACTTTCGGTATTTTTCTAACTTTTTGCGAGCTAAAAGTAGTAAAGGTGAAAAGGTGGGGTAAGAGCCTACCAGTCTCTATAGTAATATAGAGAGCTTGTAAACCCAACATGGCAGCAAGAAACAGGTGGTCAGCGTCTTACAATGCTACTGTTTCGCTAGAGACATGATGTAAATCATGGAGTAGATTAATCCTATCAAAACAAAACTCGGCTTATGTTATACCTGTCTTCTTTAAAAGCCTATTTATAGGGCTTGAATAACTCCAAATACAAGCTGATTTAATATTAATAAATATTAAATGTACTGATAATATGAATATTCTGAAACATTCTCTAATTCTTCTTTAAACTGACTTTTTCTTTTTATGATATTATTATGAACTTAAGAAGAAGAAAAACTGCTAGCAATGGTAAGATTAAATTGAAACAGGGTGTTAAATGAAATTAATAATTATACTTCTTGGATTGATATCTCTACTCAATGCAAGTATAGAAATAACTCAAAATATGAAAGCCTTATATAAAAATGTAGAGCTTAGCGAAGTGCAAAAAGATTATATACTTGATAATGAAGATAAAAATATAAATATATTTAAAATAATTCTTAAAAAAGAAGTTAGAAAATTTAAAAATTTGAGTGAAAAAAATATTGTGAGTTTTATGCTTACCCCCCCCCTTGGCAAAGTAACTCATATTAAGCTCTTAAAAACGAGTGGTAACAAAAAACTTGATAAAGCTACAAAAAGGGCTATTGAAAAAGTTGCGAAAAAACTTGTTACACCACAAGAAATAATAGAAATAAGATATATAATCTCATACAGGATAGGGAAGAAGCCAAGTTATTTCAATCATTCTGATATTCAAGAAGCATCAAAAGAACCATATTATCAAACTATTTCAAGAGGCACTACGAGATTTCAGTATCAAAGCAAAGAGTATACAAGGATATTTAAAACTAGTAAAGATGGATTTGTTAATCTTAGTGTAAGTCCTCAATTATGCTTAGAAAGAGCCACACTACTAACATATAAAGGTCAAAGAATAAGTATAAAAGGCATGTATGCAATGTCAATGAATGAAGAAATCCCTAAAGGTAAATACAAAATATTATTTAAGACTAAAAAAACTTGTAATGTAAATTTGGAATATCAATAATAGCCAGAGAGGTAATGAATCCCTCTATTTTTGTTAGTGAAGGGCAGGTTTCCAGCACCATTATCACTATTCCAA
>JAESSH010000030.1 GCA_016764205.1 Sulfurimonas sp. | reverse complement strand
GTCTAATTTATAGAGAATTCTAAACACGTGATAATACAGAAAATGTAATTAAAGTTAGCTTATTTTAAGATTTTTTTAAAGGAAGGAAATAAGATGTGGAAATAATTTCCCACATCTTAAGATGACAAGAGTATTAACTATACTTCATCATCGCTATAAAATACCATTTCTTGGTTCTTATAAATACCAGTTCCAACAGGAATAGTACGACCAATAATAACATTTTCTTTTAGGTTATTTAGATTATCAACCTTCGCTGAAACTGCGGCCTCTGTTAATACCTTTGTTGTATCTTGAAAAGATGCAGCAGAAATAATAGAATCAGCACTTACAGCAGCCCGTGTAATACCTACAAGGAATGGCTCAGCAATTGCAGGACGACCACCAAGACGGATAATTTTTTCATTTTCAGCAATAAACTTAGCCTTTGAAATGAGGTCAGCCTCAATAAACTTCGTGTCTCCAGATTTAACAATTTTAACCTGACGTAACATTTGAGTAAAAATAACTTCAATATGCTTGTCAGAAATATTAACCCCTTGAGAACGGTATACTTGCTGTACTTCAGAAATAAGATAATTATATAAAGCTTTGACACCCATAATACGAAGAATCTCATGTGAAGAAATAATACCAGTAGTTAATCTCTCACCAGCGTGAACAAAATCGCCAAGTGAAACAACTGCAATATGCGACTTATCAACAAAATATTCTTTAACTAAACCAGAATCAGATTGCACAATAATTCTTACTTTTCCACGTAATGGTTTACCAAAACTAACAGTTCCATCAATCTCAGAGATTAATGCCGTTGCTTTTGGACGACGACCTTCAAAGAGTTCAGAAACTCTCGGAAGACCCCCTGTAATATCTGATGACTTTTGAACTGCCTTAGGTGTTTTTGCAATAATATCTGCAATTTTAACATGTGCCCCATCTTCAACAAATAATGAAGATTTAGAATCAATTACGTAACGCAATAACTCTCCATCAGTTGTAGCAATAACAACAGTCGGTTTATATTCAGCAGGTATATGATCATTAATCATAAGACGTGTTTTACCAGTGAGTTCATCAAGTTGTTCTGTAGTAGTTATACCAACAATAATATCTTCAAATTGGACAACACCATCTGCTTCGGAAATAACAGGATTTGAGTATGGGTCCCATTCTGCAATCACAACAGATTCGTCATTCGCTGGTTTCGCTAAAAGTGTTGTACTGTCTACTGCAACATCATCATTTGCTACTATAACAGAACCACGAGCGATATAGTGTCTTACTACTTCACGGTTATTTTTATCAATAACTGTTGCAAAAAGACCTTTTTCAACTACTTCATACCCAGCTTCTAAACCTTGGAATCGTTCTAGGTAATCACCTTTTAGTAAGAAGTATTTAACAATACCTTCTTCTTTTGCAAGAATTTTTTGTGTAACAGGCGCCCCATCTCCAACAGCTAATTCAGATGCATAAGGAATTCTACTTGGTACATTCCAAGCAGCTTTAATAGTTTCAACTATTGACTCATCCTCTTCTACTTCCATGCCACTTTCATATGGAAAATAGTATTTACCATCAATCTGTCCACTTACACCAGCAAGTTCATTTGCTTTAGCAATTTCATTTTTTCTTAAAGAATAGCGAACTGTTTCTTTTCCGATAACACTCACTAAAACTTCATCATGGATAGTTTGAATTTCAAGTTTTCCTTTAAATGGTGCTTTAATCTTAGGTTCAACAAGTAATACAGCCGCATTTCTACGATTGGCAACAATGTTTTTACCCTCTTTAGACTTGTATGTTTTCACATTATAGTAACGGATAAAACCTTCCCCTTGGGCTACAACCTGACGCTCTTGTGCCGTAGAAGATGCTGTCCCACCAACATGAAATGTTCGTAACGTAAGCTGTGTACCTGGTTCTCCAATTGATTGTGCTGCAACAATACCAACAGCTTCTCCTCTTCGAACTATAAAACCAGTTGCAAGGTTAACCCCATAACATAAAGCACAAATACCTGCTGTACTCTTACATGTAGTTGGTGTTCTAATATGTGCTGCTTTAATCCCAGCTTCTGCAATAACTTGTGCAGACACTTCATCAAGTAAGGTTCCCTCAGCAAAAAGAATCTCATTTGAAATTGGATCAATTACATCCTCTGCTAAAACACGACCATTAAGTCTGTCTTCTAAAGATTCTATTAAGGTATTTTGATCACTTATATCTGATATTTCAATACCTTCATGTGTATGACAATCATGTTCAACAATCTTAACATTTTGCGCAACATCAACAAGCTTACGAGTAAGATAACCTGCATTTGCTGTTTTAAGTGCAGTATCGGCAAGACCTTTACGTGCCCCGTGTGTTGAGATGAAATACTCGATTACATTCAGACCCTCTTTAAAGTTAGAGATATTTGGTGTTTCAATAATATCACCAGAAGGCTTAGCCATAAGACCACGCATACCTGCAAGTTGTCTAATTTGTGCAGCAGAACCACGTGCACCAGAATCAGCCATCATATGAATAGAATTAAATCCATCTTTATCATTTTGAACAAGATCCATCATCTCCGATGCCAGTGTATTGTTCGTGTCTGTCCAAACATCGATGATTTTATTGTATCTTTCTTGCTCTGTTAAAAGACCTGCTTCAAATTGCTTTTGTATCTCTAAAACTCTTTGTTTAGAATCAGCTATTTTTGCAGCTTTCATACCAGGGATTCTAATATCATCAGCAGATATAGAGACTCCAGCTTCAGTAGCATGTTTAAAACCTAAATCTTTTAAACGATCAAGAAAACCAGCTGTAATCCCAATACCACCATGTTTTTGAACATAATCAACAATTTCATTAATATATTTCTTTTTCATAACTCTGTTCCATAATCCTGAAGGAACAAAATCTGGAAGAACTGCTTTGAGAAGCATACGTCCTGCTGTAGTATGAATAATTCTACCATCATCACGTGTTCTAATTTTTGCATGTAAATCAAGTGCATTATGTTCAAGAGCAATATTAATCTCATCAACATTAGCAAAAAGTTTATTGGAGCCTTTGACCCCATTTTTCTCTAGTGTAATATAATAGATTCCAAGAACCATATCCTGGGAAGGCGTAGCAATTGCTTTACCAGATGCAGGAAGTAAGATATTCATAGAAGCAAGCATAAGTATTTTTGCCTCAGCAATAGCTGCTGAAGATAAAGGTATATGAACAGCCATCTGATCCCCATCGAAATCGGCATTAAATGCTGCACAAACTAATGGATGAAGTTGAATAGCCTTCCCATCAATTAGTTTTGGGTGAAATGCTTGAATAGAAAGCTTGTGAAGTGTTGGCGCACGATTAAGTAAAATCGGATATCCATCAACAATTTCAGCAAGACATTCCCAAACTTCATTTGTTTTTTCATCAATCATTTTTTTAGCAGACTTCACTGTAGTCGCATACCCTTTTTCTTCAAGCTTAGCAATTAAATGCGGCTTGAAAAGCTCTAAAGCCATTTTCTTAGGGAGTCCACATTCATCCATAGTTAATTTTGGTCCAACAACAATTACAGAACGACCAGAAAAGTCAACACGCTTACCAAGAAGATTCTGTCTAAAACGTCCTTGTTTTCCTTTAATAATCTCAGANAATGATTTAAGNGGACGNTTGTTAGCACCTTTAACAGCNTTTGCACGACGACCNTTATCAAATAANGCATCNACAGANTCTTGAAGCATNCNTTTTTCATTNCGAACAATAATCTCAGGAGCTTCTAGTTCNACTAAACGCTTAAGACGTTGNTTACGGTTAATAACACGACGGTATAAGTCATTTACATCNGAAACNGCAAACTTACCACCATCNANTGANACAAGNGGACGNAANTCTGGTGGAAGAACTGGTAAAACTGTTAACATCATCCATGCAGGNTTATTTCCAGAATTTAAAAAGCTCTCAATAACCTTAAGACGCTTNTTAATNGTTTTCTTTTTTGCTTCTGATTTTGTATCNCCTAAAGCATCTTTAAGTGTAGTAAATAAATCAACTAAGTCGATTGATTCTAATAAATCACGGATAACTTCTCCACCCATACGAGCTTTAAAGCCGAGTTCACCNAATCTTTGAATNAGTGTTCTNTACTGTTCTTCGTTTAAAACATCGTACTGAAGAACTGGTGTTTTTGATTCAGCATCATAATATGCCTCTCCACCTGATTCTACAATATATGCTTCATAATAAAGTACACGTTCTAAATCTTTCATTTTGATACCGATTAAAGTACCGATTCTTGAAGGGAGAGATGAAACATACCAAATATGGGCAACTGGAGTTACAAGTTCAATATGACCCATACGAGTACGACGAACCTTNGTTGAAGTAACTTCAACNCCACATTTCTCACATACAACACCCTTATANCGCATCTTTTTATACTTACCACAAAGACATTCGTAATCTCTCACAGGACCNAATATTTTTGCACAAAAAAGACCATCACGCTCAGGCTTNAGTGTNCGGTAATTAATAGTCTCAGGCTTTTTAACCTCACCATGACTCCATGACATAACCTTCTCAGGTGATGCTAAACGNAATTGTAGCTGTTTNATATCTTTAGGTCTGTTATCTTCAGTTACTGCTATTGGTACTAATTTACTCATNNTCTTCCACCTCGTCCATAATTTCTACATCAAGAGCAAGAGCTTGTAGCTCTTTTGTTAATACAAAGAGTGTTTCAGGAATACCTGACGGTGGTACTAACTCACCTTTTGTAATTGCTTTATACGCACGTACACGACCATCAACATCATCAGATTTAATAGTAAGCATTTCTTTTAAAACTGCAGAAGCACCGTATGCTTCTAAAGCCCATACTTCCATCTCACCAAATCTTTGTCCACCAAAGAGTGCCTTACCACCAACTGGTTGTTGGGTGACAAGAGAATATGGTCCAGTTGAACGTGCATGGATTTTTTCATCCACTAAGTGATGAAGTTTAAGAATATACATATAACCAACATTTACTCTTTCTTTAATTTTTTCGCCAGTAAGACCATTATATACAACTGTTTTACCATCCGAATCCATTTTTGCAAGTTCAAACAACTTATCAAACTCTTCTTGATTTACACCTTCAAAAATTGGGGTAGCAAATCGAACACCACCTTTTGCCCAATCTCTTGCATAAATAAGGAATGTTTCATCATTCATACCACCGATTACTTTTGCTGCATCCATCATTCCAGCGACATCTGCGATTGCTATCATTTTATTACGCATATTTGAAATAAAATCTTTTTGTTTACCTTCAAACTCTTCTAAGATTTGGTTACCAAGTTCACGACCTGCCATACCAAGATGCATTTCTAAAATCTGTCCAATGTTCATACGAGATGGAACACCTAAAGGATTAAGACATACATCTACTGTACGTCCATCTTCCATATATGGCATATCTACTTCTGGAACAATTATAGAAACAATACCTTTATTTCCGTGACGTCCAGCCATTTTATCACCAACTTTTAGTTGACGTTTTGTTGCTATATAAATTTTTACATATTTAACAACACCATTTGGGAGAATGTCATCTTTTTCTAAAATTGTAAGCTTTTCTTCATGCTCATCTCTAAAAACTCTTTTTTGTTTTTGAAAATAATTTTTTGTTTTTGTATACTCATCTTGTATCTCTTGTGAAAATGACTTNACAATTGCATTCATNGCAAAACGACTTACCATCGATAAGTCCTCTCCATTAATTACATCACCCTTCTTATATTGAGTATCATCAATTTCAATATCATTTAAAAGATTTTCTTTTGTTAAAAGTTTTGTAACTCTTAACATCTCTTCTTTATCTATCATAAGAAGTCTATCGTAGTGTTCTCTTTCTAAATAATCACGTTCTTCTTTTTCAAGTTCTAGTGTACGAGGATCTTTATCGTAACCTTTTTTTGTAAAGATTTTAACATCAATAATAACACCTTCCATACTTGGAGCACAGTAAAGAGATTTGTTTACAACATGTCCTGCTTTTTCGCCAAAAATTGCACGTAAAAGTCTTTCTTCTGGAGTTGGCTTAACTTCACCCTTTGGTGAAACCTTCCCTACAAGAATCATACCGCCACTTACATGTGTACCAATTTTTACAATCCCAGAATCATCAAGGTGTACTAATTCATCGTCTCTAACATTAGGTATATCACGAGTAATTTCTTCAACACCGTGTTTAAGTTCACGTGCTTCGAGTTCTTTTTCGTAAATATGTACTGATGTAAAGGCATCCTGACGGATTAATTTCTCAGAAATTACAATTGCATCCTCAAAGTTATAACCATTCCAAGGCATAAATGCAACCATAGCATTAACACCAAGAGCTAACTCACCTTGATCCATATTTGGACCATCAGCGATGACTTGACCCTTCTTCACTGTTTCGCCAACCATAACGATTGGTTTTTGAGCAAATGATGTATTTTGATTTGTTCTAAGGTTTTTTGTTAATGGATAATAATCAATATATATTTCACCATTTTCATTACCCATTACATAAATATGTCTCCCATCAACTTTCTCAATCACACCTGAACGCTTNGCCTTTACACATTCCCAAGCATCACGAGCAACAAGNTTTTCTACACCAGTTCCAACCATTGGAGAGTGTGGTCGTAAAAGTGGTACAGCTTGGCGTTGCATATTTGATCCCATAAGTGCACGATTGGCATCATCATGTTCTANAAATGGAATAAGTGATGCAGCAACACCAACAACCATATGTGAAGAAAGGTCAGCGTATGCACAATCTTCTATCTTACCGTTAAGAATTTCACCATCTTGGCGAATAACAATAANNTCTTCAATATATTGACCATCTTTNCCAATCACATTAGAAGCNGCAGCAATTTTTACACCCTCTTCTTGTGTAGCTGTTAAGTAAATAACATCCTCTGTTAATTTACCATCCCTTACTACTTTATAAGGAGCTTCAATAAATCCATGCTCATTCACTTTAGCGTATGTNGCAAGTGTATTAATAAGTCCAATATTTTGACCCTCTGGAGTCTCAACAGGACAAATACGTCCATAATGCGTTGGGTGAACATCACGTACTTCAAAACCAGCTCTTTCTTTAACAAGACCACCTTCTCCAAGTGCCGATAAACGACGCTTGTGTGTAACCTCTGAAAGTGGATTTGTTTGATCCATAAACTGAGAAAGTTGTCCACCTGAGAAAAATTCCATTATCGTTGATGTAATCATTTTGGAATTAATTAAATCATGTGGCATGAGCTCAGCCATTGGTCCACTCATCGTTGAGAGCTTATCTCTAATCGCTTTTTGCATTTTAATAAGACCATTATGTAATTCGTTACCCAAAAGTTCCCCAATAGAACGGATACGACGATTACCTAAGTGGTCTCTATCATCAAGATGTCCTTGACCATTTTTAACTTTAATAACGTATTTTACTGATTCTATAATATCTTGGTGTGTTAAAACTGTAATATAATCAGGAATATCCATACCAAGCTTATGATTCATNTTCATACGACCAACTTTTGTTAAGTCATATCTTTCTGGATCAAAGAAAAGCTGGTTAACAAAAACTTTTGCTGCTTCTTTTGTAACAGGTTCTCCTGGTCGCATTACCTTATAAATACGAATTGCAGATAAATCATTTTCATCTTCTATNTCTTCNGTTTGTTTAAGAAGCTTAAGAGAGTCTGCATCTGCTGTAAATGCATTAATAATAGAATTATCAACACCNTCAGCTAAATCATTNGCAATTTTAAATTCACTTATACCAANNTCAGCNATTTTNTTNAGCTTCGTCTCATCAATCTGAGTCATAGTATCAAAAAGTATTTCACCAGTCTCAGGATCAATAATTGGTTCAGCTAAGTNTCTCTCAATTAANACTTCTAAAGGATACTGAACTTCTTTGAGACCATCATCNACTAANTTTTGACCTTTTTTTACTGATAATCTCTTCCCAGCAGAAATAAGAATATTTGAATCCATATCNAGAATATCANATGTCATTCTNCCTANATAATCACTTTNNTTGAAATCAACNNAAAACACGTTGTTNTTNTTTTTTATCGTTTGTATTGGATAAAATAATTTTAATATATCTTGNTTAGAATAGCCAAGAGCACGGAACATAATTGTTACTGGAACTTTTCTACGCTTATTAATTCTCATATANAAAATATCTTTTGGATCNTATTCAAAATATAGCCATGAACCACGATCTGGAATAATTTGACCTGTATAAATAAGCTTATTCCCAGTAGTAGTAGATTCTTCTTCTTTAAAAATAACACCAGGAGATCTATGAAGTTGATTCACAACAACTCTTTCAACACCGTTGATGATAAAAGAAGTTCTGTCCGTCATAAGTGGAATATCACGAACAAATATATTTTGCTCTTTGATATCCTTTACTCCAAGTTTTTCTTTTGTATTTTCATCTCTTTCCCAAATAACAAGACGCGTTTTCATTCGAAGGGATATTGCATAAGTAAGTCCACGCTCCATACATTCACGAACAGTATATTTTGGTTTTCCAACTTCAGAACCAATATATTCGACTGTAAGTCTATTTTGCGAATCATGAATAGGAAAAACTGATTGAAATACNTTTTCAATTCCACTATTACTTCTATCTTTGTTTTCTAACATCAAAAACTTGTCATAAGAATTTTGTTGTAATTGCAATAAGTTTGGTACTTCAATTTGTTGAGGAGTTTTAGAGAAGTCTACACGAAGACGATTTCCGGAGTATAAAGTGTTTAACATATGTTTACCTTGCTAAGTAATTAGTATCAATTCAAGCGTCCTTGAATGATTTTATTTGAGACTCAAATTTGAGCTTAATTTTTTTAGTGCTTATAAACGACATAAGGGCACTTTTAAGAAAAGAGTTTTTCCCTTCTTAAAAGCGCCCATTGTTTCCTTCGTTATAAAGGAAGCATCCAAAAAAAATTTAGTTCTTTTTGGATGTACGGCCCGTTAGGCCTATTTAACTTCTACTGTTGCACCAGCTTCTTCTAAAGCAGCTTTAGCTTCAGCAGCAGCATCTTTATCTACAGCATCTTTGATTGTAGATGGTAAACCTTCACAAGCTTCTTTAGCTTCTTTAAGTCCTAAACCAGTTAAGGCACGAACAGCTTTAATTACAGAAATTTTCTTAGCACCAATATCTGTTAATACAACATCAAATTCTGTTTGCTCAGCAGCAGCTTCAGCACCAGCACCAGCTCCACCAGCTACAGCAACAGGTTGTGCAGATACACCAAATTTTTCTTCAAATTCTTTTACTAATTCAGAAAGTTCTAATACTGAAAGTCCTGAGATAAATTCTAATACGTCTTCTTTTGTAGTTGCCATTTTAATTCCTTTAATTATTACATAATTTAAGGAAACCTTTTACATTAATCGTACAGCAAAGGAACATTTCCCTTCACTTACGCTAACGCTAAGTTTTCCTCAGCGGAAAGCTCATCGCATAAATGCGATTTAACTCTCCATTTTAATCTGACTTAACAGACAGCACAAGATATTAGAATCTGCTACGCAGCTTCTTCTTCTTTTTTCTCTTTAAGAGCGTTAAGTCCGATTGTAAAGTTAGCAACTGGAGCCATCCAAGTAGCAGCAAGCATACCAAGTAACTCTTCACGACCTGGAAGTTTAGCAAATGCTTCAACTTTAGCTACATCAGCAACTTCGCGATCAACATATGCAGATTTAATTACAAATACTTCGTTTGTTTTAGCAAAATCAGAAACTACTTTAGAAGTAGCAACAGAATCTTCACCCCAAACAAAAATATTTGTATCTTTAATCTCTATACCAGTTAAATCAGCTTTTTGCAGTGCTATAGTTGCTAAAGTATTTTTAACAACTTGAACCTTTGCGTCTTTTTCTCGAGCTAATTTTCTTAGTCCTTCTAAATCAGAAACGCTTAAACCTTTATAGTCACATAAAACTACAGTTTGAGCTGTTTGAAATTCAGTAGTCAGTAGTCCAATAATTTCAGCTTTTTTTGTTTTTGTCATAAAATTTTCTCCTTTTAGACAATCTTCAATAGGAAATTAAGTGTTTAAACACGCCTATATCTTCAGTCCATAAAATGCAGTTATTATTGTTATACATCACAATGAGCCAAGCTCATTCTAATGGTAGGGACACAATGTCCCTACAACCCCCTAAAGTTACGAAAGACTAGGTCTTTTGAAATACTAGGAGATTCATTTAGTGAATAACTTTATCATGTCCTAGGATTACTAGGACATTAAAAGTTATTCGTTTTTATTTAATATCTGCTAACTCATTTAAGTCAAATTTAACTGCTGGACTCATTGTTAATGAAAGAGCAGCATTTTTGATATAACGACCTTTTGCAGAAGCTGGCTTTTGCTTATTAATAGCAACAATAAAAGCTGTAATATTTTCTGCAACCTTATCGGTCGCAAAACTTGCTTTACCAATACCTGCATGAATATTACCTTTTTTGTCTACTCTAAATGCTACTTGACCACCCTTAACATTTTTAACAGCCTGTGCAACATTTGGTGTAACTGTACCCGTTTTAGGGTTAGGCATTAAACCTTTTGGTCCAAGGATACGACCAATNTGACCAACAAGTCCCATACAATCAGGAGCGGCAACAACTACATCAAAGTTGAAAATTCCTGCTTTAATATCTGCAACTAATTCATCCGTTCCAACGATATCTGCACCAGCTGCTTTAGCCTCATCAGCCTTAACACCTTTTGCGAAAACTGCAACACGAACTGTTTTACCAGTTCCATGAGGAAGTACAATCGCACCACGAACCATTTGATCAGCATGTCTTGGATCAACATTCAAGTTCATTGCTATTTCAATAGTTTCATCAAATTTAGCACTTTTTAATGTACTCATCATTACTGCAGCATCAGCTACAGTATACTGTTTTGTATTGTCTATTTTTTCTAGTAATGATTTATATCTTTTACTCATTTTCAAATTTCCTTATGTAATTCTTCCACAAAATTTTCTATCACTGTGGTATGTGATTTGTACATAGACTTAATCTACGATTTCAATACCCATTGAACGAGCTGTACCAGCTAAAGTATTAGCAGCCATGTCTTTATTGTCTGTATTAAGGTCAGCAATTTTAGCATCAACAACTTCCATCAGTTGTGCACGAGTGAGTTTTCCAACCTTGTTTTTAAGTGGATTATCAGTACCTTTTTTAAGTCCTGCAGCTTTCATTAAAAGAGCAGAAGCTGGTGGTTGTTTTGTGATAAAAGTAAAACTTCTATCTGTATATACTGTAATAACAACAGGAACTTTAAATCCCATTTTATCTTTTGTTTTTTCATTAAATGCTTTAGTAAATTCCATGATGTTAACACCACGTTGTCCTAGAGCTGGTCCAACTGGTGGTGCAGGATTTGCTTTACCAGCGTCAATATGTAATTTGATGTAATCCATAACTTTTTTAGCCATTGTATTTTCCTTTTTTCATTTATAACATAATTTGAACACGTCCAAATTATTACGCTAACGCTATATTTTCTTCAGCAGAAAGCTCATGCGACTAGTCGCTTTATAGCTATGCTAAATTTAAATTTCTTAAAAATCTAAATTTAGCATAGCTATTATTTAAATTATTTTTTCAACTTGGGTATAAGAGATATCTACAGGAGTAGCTCTACCAAAAATTGAAACATTGAGTTTTAAAGTACCATGTTCTAAGTCATACTCATCTACAGTTCCAGTAAAGTTAGCAAATGGACCATCAATAATACGAACAGTCTCTCCATTATCAAAAAATACTTTTGGTTTAGGAGCTGCACGATTATTTATACGATCAAGTATTACATTAATATCATGTTCACTTAACGGAGTTGGAACATTTGCTTCACCAATAAAACCTGAAACCTTCGGTAAAGATTGAATCATATGCTGTACATTTGTAGTTAAATCAATTTTTGCAAAAACATAACCAGAATATAAAGATCTTTCTGTTACTTTCTTTTTTCCATCTTTTACTTCAATAACGTCTTCAGTAGGAACAATAACTTCTTCAATAAAATCTTGTAATTTAAATTCTTCAATCATATTAAAGATAGCGTCTCTTACTTTTCTATCGTTTCCATAAGTTTGAATAGAATACCATTGGTGTGCCATTTGATCTCCCTTTAACCTAAAATTGCAGTCATAATAGATGACATCATCAAGTCAACTAATGCTAAAAATGAAGCAACTGCTACTACAACTATAAGCACTGCGATATATGCTTGTTTTACTTGACCCTTCGTAGGAAAGATAACTTTAGTCAGTTCTGCTCTTGCATTTTTAATATGTGTACTTATACTCACTATCTTCTTTCCTTCTTTGAAGTTTTGCA
Source organism: Sulfurimonas sp. (assembly GCA_016764205.1). The sequence goes on along the minus strand of JAESSH010000030.1, from coordinate 6,712 downwards.
TTCTATGCAAGGTACTTATTCTATCATTTATTATAAATAGACCCCAAAAGGATTATTTATAATAAATGATGGCAGGCGTGGAGAGACTCGAACTCCCAACACCCGGATTTGGAATCCGGTGCTCTACCATTGGAGCTACACGCCTAAAAGAAAGAAACTGCACCACACTTACGCTTTTACCCTCAAGGGGCACCTAGAGCGATAGTGGTGTCGGCATTTAGTGCCAGAATTACAGTTTCATTTCTTTATGAGTTGTATGCTCTCTACAGAATTTACAATATTTCTTTACTGAAAATTTTTCAGTATGGATTCTCTTATTCTTTGTTGTGTGATAATTACGTCTTGTACATTTCTCACAACCTAAGTGAATTGCTTCTCTCATTTTATCTTACCTTATAATTATTCTCTAACACTTTCCAGTTTCAAAACAAAAATGTTTTGAAGCTGTACTATTTTAATATTTCTGCAACAACACCAGCACCAACAGTTCTTCCACCCTCACGGATAGCGAAGTTAGTACCTTTTTCCATTGCAATTGGATGAATTAATTCAGCAGTAATACTTACATTGTCACCTGGCATAACCATCTCAGTACCTTCTGGTAAAGTGATTGCACCTGTAACATCAGTTGTACGAACATAAAACTGAGGACGGTAACCGTTAAAGAATGGAGTATGACGTCCACCTTCATCTTTACTTAGAACATAAATTTCTGCAGTAAATGTAGTATGTGGAGTGATTGAACCTGGCTTACAAAGTACTTGACCACGTTCAACATCGTCTTTACCTATACCACGAACTAGAACACCACAGTTATCTCCTGCAACACCCTCATCCATTTCTTTACGGAACATTTCAATACCAGTAACAGTAGTTTTTTGAGTATCACGGATACCTATGATTTCAATTTCTTCACCAATCTTAACAGTACCACGTTCGATACGACCAGTAACAACTGTACCACGACCAGAAATTGAGAAAACATCTTCAACTGGCATTAGGAAATCTTTATCTGTATCACGAACTGGTGTAGGAATAAATTCATCAACTGTTTTCATAAGAGCCTGAATTTTTTCTGACCATTCGCCAAGCGTACCAGATTTTGCTTCGTCAAGTGCTTTAAGCGCTGAACCTGCAGTAATTGGAGTATCATCACCTGGGAAGTCGTACATGTCAAGTAGTTCACGGATTTCCATTTCTACAAGTTCCATTAGCTCTTCATCATCAACCATATCTTCTTTGTTCATGAAAACAACGATATATGGAACACCAACTTGCTTAGAAAGAAGGATATGCTCACGAGTTTGAGGCATAGGACCATCAGCTGCAGAAACAACAAGGATAGCACCATCCATTTGAGCAGCACCAGTAATCATGTTCTTAACATAATCCGCGTGACCTGGACAATCAACGTGTGCATAATGACGGGCATCAGTCTCATACTCAACATGTGAAGTAGCGATAGTGATACCACGCTCTCTTTCTTCTGGAGCATTATCGATTTGATCATAATCCATAAGCTCTGCGCCATTTGTAACTGCTAATACTGCTGTAATAGCCGCTGTTAAAGTTGTTTTACCATGATCAACATGACCAATAGTACCTATGTTAACGTGCGGTTTATTACGTTCAAACTTTTCTTTTGCCATAGTGTGTCTCCTAACTTAATTTGTGAATTGAAATGGAATTATATCCAAAAATCATTCAATTATTACTTAAACTTCCATTAATGGTGCTGACGGTGGGAATTGAACCCACGGCCTCTTCCTTACCAAGGAAGTGCTCTACCCCTGAGCCACGACAGCGATAAAGAGATATAAGTAATAATTGAATAATTCTTTTTAACATTAATATTAGTTTTTATAAGAGTAGAATATGAAGTAATAGTTAAATAGTATACTTCAGCTTCCAAAAATTATTAGGTTCAATGGAGCGGGAGACGAGATTCGAACTCGCGACAGCCTGCTTGGAAGGCAGGAACTCTAGCCACTGAGTTACTCCCGCAGCTTCATTGATGGTGGTGGGAAGAGGAGTCGAACCTCTGAACCCATAGGGAGCAGATTTACAGTCTGCCGTCGTTGGCCACTTGACTATCCCACCATTTGCAAATTTTGCATTAATAATATTTCGGTCTAACACTGTTTCTAATATTTCAAATTTCAATGGTGCCGACACGAGGATTTGAACCCCGGGCCTGCTGATTACAAATCAGCTGCTCTAGCCAACTGAGCTATGTCGGCATCGAAATTGAGTCAGAATTATAGCCCTAAACTTTTTTAATGTCAAGACTTTTTTACTAAAACTTTATAATTTCTCTAAAATTAAGAATTAGACTTGTATCATACGCTTAGAAATCTCTATAAAGATTTAATAAAAGGATAAAAAAGAATGTTAACAATATTATTTTCTCCCTCTGAGGGTAAAATATCTGGAGGCGTGCAAGAAAAAAAAGAACTCTTTGGAGCACCCCATGCTCGTGATGAAATTCTTAATGCTTACAATGCTATTGCCCTTAGTAAAGATGAAGAACGTATTAAAAAACTTTTTGGAATCAAAAAATGGAGTGAGTGCGAACAATATATCCATGATATTCATACTTCACAACTTCTACCTGCGATACAAAGATACAAAGGTGTCGCATACGATTACCTGAGTTACACTACTCTTGATTCTACAATGCAAGAGTATTTAAAAAAGAATACTCTCATTTTTTCTAATCTTTACGGTCCAATTTTTGGTGGAGACCTTATAGCAAACTATAAGGTCAAGCAAGGAAATTCTATTGGCGANATTGCACCTGATAAATTTTACAAAGAACGTTTTAGCTACCAACTCGANCTTTANNTACAAAATCATGAGATTCTAGACTTACGAGCTGGGTATTATGATAAGTTTTATAAACTCACAAAGCCCTATACAACGCTAAAGTTCTTAAAGAATGGAAAAACACTAAGCCATTGGGCAAAAGCATACAGAGGTATAGTTTTGCGAGAGTTAGCTAAAAATAATATTAGCTCCATAGATGCATTTAAAAATATCAAAATTGATNGACTTAAACTCAAAGAGATTACTACAATAAAAAACAAAACAGAAATTATTTATGACATCATAAAGGAAACAAAATGAACGATAGCCAAGCATACAAAGATAAAAAAGCATTTTTTGAAAATATAATCACCCTCTACGGACGTAATGTTGTCATAGAAATTCTCAAAGATTCTACTATAGAGATTCATAAGCTTCATATGGCAGATTCTAACAAAAATGATGGAGCGATTCAAACTATTACTTCTCTCGCACAAAAAAGAAACATTGAGATTAGCTACCATACTAAAAAGGCACTCAGTAGAATCTCTAAAAATGCCAAGCAAGACCAAGGTGTTGCTCTTGATATAATTGCACAAACGTATAAAAATGCTCAAGAGATTAAAGAATTAGATAGCTACAAGTTAATTGCTCTCGATGGTATTGAAAACCCACAAAACCTTGGCATGATTATCCGTTCCTGTGCTGCTGGTAATATAGATGGAATCATACTTCCTAAGAAAAAATCCGCAAAAATATCTCCACTTGTTATAAAGGCAAGTGCTGGAACACTCTTTAAACTCCCTCTCTATTTTTGTAATTCACTCGATGAGATATTGCCTCATTTAGAGGGCACCAAGATTTATGCACTTTCTTCACATGCAAATACTAGCTTGTACGAAATAGATAAGGTTCAAAAAAGTATCTTTGTTTTAGGAAATGAAAGTGAGGGAGTAAGTAGTGAAGTTCAAGCACTTTGTAATGATTCTCTGTGTATTAAAATGAATCGTGGGGTAGAATCATTAAATGTTGCAGTTACTGCCTCACTCATTGCTTTTATGCCATCATAATTTTATAAGATTTTTAATATGAGTTCAGTAATCTACTCCATTCTTAGTATATATGTCTTTATTCTCTTAGGTTTTCTTGCAAAGATGTACTTTAAAGAGGAGATTGAAGATAAGACCATAACGCTTATAAATGTATATTTCTTACAAGTTTTTTTAACCTTTTGGGGACTTCTTGTCCGCCCAATAGACGCTAGCCTTATTTTCGCACCTTCTATTTACCTTGTCATTGTACTTATTGTACTTCTTCTCTCTGCCTTTGTCGCAAAACTTCTTTTTGAAGATAAAAAAGAATACTCTATCGCTACTATTGTTGCTCTTATTGGAAATACTGGTAATTTAGGTATTCCTATCAACATTGCCATCTTTGGAGAAGAGTCCATCCCCTACACAACAATTATAAACCTTGTCAATATTTTTATTGTCTACACTATTGGCGTTTTTTACTATTCACGCGGAAGTTTTGATACAAGAACATCACTCAAAAATATTGTTAAACTTCCTATTCTTTGGGCTGCCATTTTAGCAATTCTTTTAAGTGTGAATAACTACAGACCTGATGGTGCAATTTTAAATATGCTAATGATGGGAGCATATACTTCAATGACAATGCAACTTTTTCTTTTTGGAATTTATATGTACGGAACAAAGATGAGAGAAATAAGTAAAAAACTCATTGTCTGGGTTTTAAGCATTAAGTTTATTATCTTACCTCTCATCACCTTTGTAGTTTTATTTAATATAGAAATGCCGAGCATGATAAAAGGAATAATTTTTGTGCAACTTTTGATGCCACTCGCCGTTGCAAATGTAAACCTTTCCTCGCTTTATGATTGTAAACCTAAACTTGTCACAGGGTTAGTTTTCATCTCTTCTTTTGTCTTTTTAGGAATCATTTTTCTTGGTGTTGAAATTTTAAACTACCTTTAAATAACTCTAAGGGCGTAAGGTTCTTATGCTAAAATCCAAGCAATGAAAATAAATGAACTTACACTAATAAACCCTTATTTAGAACTACCAGATGAATGTTATGACAGAGTCGCCCCAACGCCTCTGTACAAGCCTTTTTTAATCCATGTAAATAAAGACATGGCGGAAGTATTAGAAATAGATGAAGAGGAACTCGAAGCTCCAGATTTTCTTAACTTTCTTAATGGTGAAAAAGTTGTACCCCTCACAGACACTTTTGCNATGTGCTACGCGGGACACCAGTTTGGATACTTTGTTCCACGACTNGGAGATGGNAGNGCNATTAATATCGGTAGTAAAAATAAACTTCACCTCCAACTCAAAGGTGCTGGACTCACAGAGTACTCTCGCAATGGTGATGGACGAGCTGTACTCCGCTCTAGTATTCGAGAATACTTACTAAGCGAGGCAATGCAGGGTTTAAAAATTCCAACAACACTCTGCTTAGGAATCATTGGTTCAGAGCATGAGGTACGACGTGAAGGCATAGAAAAAGCATCTATGGTTTGTCGGGTTAGTTCTTCTTGGGTTCGATTTGGTAGCTTCGAGTATTTTGCGAGTAAGGGAAAGTTTGAAGAGCTTAAAGCNNTNGCTGATTATGTGATTGATGAAAGTTTCCCNCATATAAAAGATAAAGAAGACTCTTANACAATGCTNTTTAATGANGTNATGGTNATTACNGCANGACTTATGTCACAGTGGATGTCGGTTGGNTTTAACCANGGAGTAATGAACACAGACAATATGTCCATAGCAGGACTGACTATAGACTATGGACCCTTTGCATTCTTAGATGATTTCTCGCATCACAACGTATGCAACCATACAGATACAGATGGACGTTATAGTTTTACCAATCAGCCCAGCATAGCAAAATGGAACCTGAAGTCTCTTATGATGGCTCTCAGCCCTCTAGCTGACTTAGAAAAGATGGAAGCCATACTCGCTATTTATGACAAGGTATATACACGCTATTTCCACTACTACCTTTGTAAAAAACTTGGATTAGAGGGAACTATAGAAGGCGATCCTGAGCTTATAGATGACATGCACGATATCTTAGAGACCTTACATATAGACTATACGCTTTTTTTTAGAACGCTTAGTCACTACCAGGGTGATAGAGAAGCGCTTTTGGCTACTGCTCTTTATCACAAGCCTCTCAATGAATGGCTTGATAGGTATGACCTAAGAATCAAAGGTATCAAGACAGAGTTAAGAAAAAAACAGATGTTAGAGTCTAACCCAAAATATGTTCTTAAAAACTACATGCTCCAAGAAGCGATAGATGCAGCCGACAAGGGTGACTTTTCGCTTGTGCATTCTTTGTTTGAGATTGCTAAGAATCCCTTTGATGAACATACAGAATTTGAACGTTATGCACAAGCAACACCACAAGCTTTTAAAAATAACAAACTAAGTTGTTCATCGTAATGCTCATAGATACAGTTGACAGAGCAAGCATTGAGAAAATGGTACGTCATTTTTATGCCTCTTTACTAGAAGATGAGATTTTAAAGCCTTTTTTTGTAAACAAGCTAGGAGATGATTTTAATGGTTCGCGTTGGTATGAACATTTAAAAATTTTAGATAATTTTTGGATGATGATGATGACTGGACAAAAAGGATATTTTGGCGATCCTTTTCCATCACATGCTTTTATAGGTAGGCTTACTCCTGAGTCATTTGAGCGGTGGCTCAAACTTTTCAAAGAGACTGTTGATTGTTTTTTCACTCCTAAGCTCGCCGATAAATTTTATAAAAAAGCCACTATATTAGCGGCACAATTTATGGAAAANCTCGGCGTTGGCGAAGAAGACGATGATGACTACTACTAAAAGATAGTGTCTCTATTATTTTTTAATAGAGAG
>JAESSH010000029.1 GCA_016764205.1 Sulfurimonas sp. | reverse complement strand
CGTGCCCAAGAGACGATCAAAATAAAAGATTTTCACATATGGTGAGATTGAACATAATGTTAAACGATAGAGGGGGATGATCCTTCGTCTATTCTCTTTATGTTATAAGTCATACTAACTCAAAGGCTTGTGTCTTTGAGTTTCTCTTCTTATTCCACAATATTTTCACATTTATTTACTACTATTACATAAACATTTAGTGTATAATTAAAACAATCTAACTATAAAAGAGTTCAAATGAGAAAAATCATACTATCATTTTTTTTAACATCATTTTTTGTTCTTTCCTTATATTCTGCTGATAATTATTCTGAGATGAGTACACAAGAGTTGATTTCAATTATAGGATATATTAAAAAAAGTGATGTAGATAAGTTTAAAAAAGAGCTAGAATTAAGAGTGCCAAAAATGAGTGCAGATGAAAAGAAAATGTANCAAGAAAATTTAAATAAAATAAAGTAATAATGAAAACAAAACTATTTCTNTTAGAAGATGATGTAACACTGAGCGAAACGATTGTNGAGTTTTTAGAANANAATAANTTTGAAGTTCTTACAGCNTATGANGGNGAAGAAGCCTTNGANGTNATGTATGAAAATGTATTTGANTTGTTTTTNCTTGATGTAAATGTTCCTTANATNAATGGNTTNGANCTTNTANAACAAAAGNGAGANGCAGGNGTTACNACACCAGCTATTTTTATTACTTCTTTAAACTCNATCGANTCTTTAGAAGATGGGTATAAAAGTGGGTGCGATGATTATATTCGTAAACCNTTNGCNNTAAAAGANTTNNTNTNTAGAATAGAAAACATTTTAAAAAGAGGTTTTTTTCATGAAACAAAAGCACGTCTTGTTTTAAATGATTCCATAGAATACGANACAGATTCTCATCTGCTTTTTGTAGATGGTTTACAAGTACAGTTAAACACAAAAGAGGCAAGGTTGTTGAAATTGTTTTTACAAAACACGGAAGAAACACTTTCGCATGAAAGAATTTATGAAACGCTGTGGAGTTATGATGAAACCCCAAGTGAAAGCGCACTTCGTACCTATATAAAAAACGTGAGAAAAATTATAGGAAAGGAAAAGATTGTTAGTATCAAAAAGCTTGGATACAGATTTACACAGAAGTGAGAAACAAACACTCTTTCGGTTTTCTGCCCTTTATACTTTACTAGCCATAGTCCTTATCTTCGTTTTTTCCTTTATCTACTATGAACTTCAAAAAGATTTAATGTTAGAGCAAAAAAAAAGCAATGCTTCAAGAGTACTCTAAAGAGTTACTAGAGAATTTAAAACAACTTCATATTAATTTTGACAAAACACAAATTTACCCAAGAAGTGAGCATTATAATTCTGTCATTTATGACAACGAAGAAAAGCTTATCTTNTCAACATCAACANCAAAAACGAGACTCAACAAAATTTTGTATTTANNNAATGGNGATATTCACCTTGTAAGTATCCCNGANTCCTACTATNTNGGTGCGAAATATGTNATTGTAAAAGTGAANGNTGATGGAAAATGGTTCACTNAAACGATGCAAGAGATAGGTATGTATAGTACGAGTGCCTTTGCNTTTATGTTTATAATAGGATATATTTTACTCCGTTTATTTTTAAAACCGATGCGTGACGCTATAAACTTACTNGATAGATTNATTAAAGATACAACNCATGAGTTAAANACACCTGTNAGTACAATAGTNACAAANATAGAAATGATTGATAAAANCACGCTTGACANGGCANTNCTNAAAAAAATNAATAGAATAGATATAGGGGCAAANACAATTTCAAATATTTACCAAGACTTGACATACCTTACNCTTGGNAATAAAATAATATCAAATGATGAAGATGTANATATCGGAAATATTGTTAGTCANAGAGTAGAGTATTTTAGATCTTTAGCAGAGGCAAAAAAAATCAATCTTCGTTTTGAGATTANAGAAGATACAAACCTNTTCATAGANAGAGCAAAATTCTCAAAACTTTTAGATAANCTNCTTTCGAATGCGGTAAAGTACAATAAAATCAATGGGTCTATAACAGTAAGAGTTTTCAANNAAAAACTNGAGGTNNAAGATTCNGGTATNGGNATAGCGCAAAAANATATTNNACAANTNAAAGAACGNTANACNAGNTTNAACAAAAGTANCGGTGGTTTTGGNATTGGTCTTAATATTGTTAGNGAAATTTGTAAAGAGTACAAGCTTGACATAGAAATACAATCACAAGAAAAAGAAGGAACAAAGGTGAGCATACTATGGTAAAGACGCTAAAGAATGTTTTTTTAACACTGAGTTTGACCTTGAGCATAGTAGATGCAAATGTGTATGAAAAAAATTGTGTAAGTTGTCACAATAAACTACCTGTAAGCATAGATAAGTATTTTTATAAATATCTCCTTATTTATAGTGGTGAACGTGATATGAAATATGCGATTATAAATTATTTAAAAATTCCTACCAAAGAGACTACGGTTATGTCTGATTCTTTCATAAGTAAGTTTGGTCTTAAGAAAAAAACTACTCTGAGTGACACTGAGCTTAAGGAAGCAATAAACATCTATTGGGAGAAATACAAGGTTTTTGGGAAATTAAAATAGTGTAGAAAATGCTACACGATTGTTTCACAATTAGTTGTTACACTTACTCTATCAAACAAAAGGAGTTTCAGATGAAAACTACAACAATTACCTCAACTTTAAAGTCTTTAGGTTTAGCAATCGCTCTCTTAGGTTCAGTTTCCCTTTATGCAGATGGGGCAGCGCTTTATAAAAAATGTGCCTCATGTCACGGTATGAATGCTGAAAAAGTAGCTCTTGGAAAATCAAAAGTTATTGCAGACATGACTGAGCAAGAGTTAATCGATGCTATGAATGGTTATGGCGATGATACATACGGTGGTGCAATGAAAGGTCTTATGAAAGGTCAGGTAGGACGTCTTTCAGCTGATGACATTAATTCACTTGCTGCATATATTGTTTCTCTTAAAAAATAAGAGAGACATACTCTTTAGTAGTAGTCCTCATCATCTTCTTCGCCAACGCCGAGATTTTCCATAAATTGTGCCGCTAATATAGTGGCTTTTTTATAAAATTTATCGGCGAGCTTAGGAGTGAAAAAACAATCAACAGTCTCTTTGAAAAGTTTGAGCCACCGCTCAAATGACTCAGGAGTAAGCCTACCTATAAAAGCATGTGATGGAAAAGGATCGCCAAAATATCCTTTTTGTCCAGTCATCATCATCATCCAAAAATTATCTAAAATTTTTAAATGTTCATACCAACGCGAACCATTAAAATCATCTCCTAGCTTGTTTACAAAAAAAGGCTTTAAAATCTCATCTTCTAGTAAAGAGGCATAAAAATGACGTACCATTTTCTCAATGCTTGCTCTGTCAACTGTATCTATGAGCATTACGATGAACAACTTAGTTTGTTATTTTTAAAAGCTTGTGGTGTTGCTTGTGCATAACGTTCAAATTCTGTATGTTCATCAAAGGGATTCTTAGCAATCTCAAACAAAGAATGCACAAGCGAAAAGTCACCCTTGTCGGCTGCATCTATCGCTTCTTGGAGCATGTAGTTTTTAAGAACATATTTTGGGTTAGACTCTAACATCTGTTTTTTTCTTAACTCTGTCTTGATACCTTTGATTCTTAGGTCATACCTATCAAGCCATTCATTGAGAGGCTTGTGATAAAGAGCAGTAGCCAAAAGCGCTTCTCTATCACCCTGGTAGTGACTAAGCGTTCTAAAAAAAAGCGTATAGTCTATATGTAAGGTCTCTAAGATATCGTGCATGTCATCTATAAGCTCAGGATCGCCTTCTATAGTTCCCTCTAATCCAAGTTTTTTACAAAGGTAGTAGTGGAAATAGCGTGTATATACCTTGTCATAAATAGCGAGTATGGCTTCCATCTTTTCTAAGTCAGCTAGAGGGCTGAGAGCCATCATAAGAGACTTCAGGTTCCATTTTGCTATGCTGGGCTGATTGGTAAAACTATAACGTCCATCTGTATCTGTATGGTTGCATACGTTGTGATGCGAGAAGTCATCTAAGAATGCAAAGGGTCCATAGTCTATAGTCAGTCCTGCTATGGACATATTGTCTGTGTTCATTACTCCATGGTTAAATCCAACCGACATCCACTGTGACATAAGTCGTGCGGTAATCACCATGACTTCATTAAAAAGCATTGTGTAAGAGTCTTCTTTATCTTTTATATGGGGGAAACTTTCATCAATCACATAATCAGCTAATGCTTTAAGCTCTTCAAACTTTCCCTTACTCGCAAAATACTCGAAGCTACCAAATCGAACCCAAGAAGAACTAACCCGACAAACAATAGATGCTTTTTCTATTCCTTCCCGTCGTACCTCATGCTCTGAACCAATAATTCCTAAGCAGAGTGTTGTTGGAATTTTTAAACCCTGCATTGCCTCGCTTAGTAAGTATTCTCGAATACTAGAGCGGAGTACA
>JAESSH010000028.1 GCA_016764205.1 Sulfurimonas sp. | reverse complement strand
TTTGATAAGTAAGTATTTTCCCCAGTCATTTAAATTCAACTCAAAAGATTTTTGCTTTATCTCAGATAAAAGTACTTCATACTCTATCCCAACAAGGGTATTAAAAAAATTATTTATCCCTTTTTTTGACTGTGGATAAAACTTTGCTTCTTGTATGCCACTAGGAAGTGTAAACCCAAGAGATGAGCCAAAAAAATCAAACTCTATGTCTTTTTTACTTTTTACATTTACAGTTTTTAGCTTTGCTTTTCCCTTCTGTTCTTTAGAATCAATTTTTCTTATATGGACAAGAGGTCCCCGTGCTTTTAGTCTTATCTTTTTTGAAAAAATAATTTTTTCTGGTTTAGGCTGGGTATATAGAGGAGAAGCTTTATGAGAAGTATATTCTTCCCAGTTCGACCTTAAGTATTTCTCAAAAGTTTTATCGCTTTGGTCGAGGTATGTTGTAAAGGTATCTGATTGTGATTTTTTAAATTCAGCAAAAGATTCTGCATGCAAAAGACTCATGCCTATACTAAAAAAATATAAAAGACTAAAACGGCCAAATAGCCTGTACAATCTTTGTTCCCCAACCTTGTTCTGTAGCACGATTAACATCCCCTTGCGTTACATATGATATCTTGGCTTCACTCATTTGAGCTGAATCTATCTTGTTATTTTGGTCTATATCATAAGGACGAATTACACCACTTATTTGAATAATCTGTTTTTGTTTATCAATAAGTAACTCTCGCTTACCTACTATAAAATAATTTCCATTTTTTAGTACTTTTACAATTCTTGCAGATACAGTTGTAGTAAATGACGCATCTTTACTTGCGCTTCCTGATCCTGCAAAACTACTTGCACTCGTAGCTGAAAAGCCTATATTTGCTAAGTTATTTAGCTTGTTTGTATACTTATTCAATGTTTGACTTGTTCCAGCTGTAGTGAAAGTACCTCCACCTAAGGATGAAACATCCGATTCTGTTAAAGCTTTTGCTGCTACATTTGAGCTTGTTGCAGTTTCGGAAATAACTACACGGACTATGTCATTTACATGCATTGCCTTATGGTCTGAAAAAAGAGGATTATCTCCTTGCCCAAAAATACTTCCAGTTGCTGTAAAGTCCTGTCCATCTTCACGTGCAGGCATTTGTTCCACATAGGCAGGTGGTTCAAAGTCTATTTCAGGATCACTTAAACCTGCTGTACATCCATTAAAAATTAGTATAACATAAAATGTCATTAAAATAATAAGTATTTGTTTGCTCATCTGCATCTCTTTGAATATAGGCTTTGTTTTGTTATAATTGCTAGCAAAAATAGTTCCATAAAAAGGTAAATAAATGACTTTAAGAGAAACAGTTAACCAAGATATCAAAAATGCAATGAAAGCAAAAGAAACAAAGAAAAGAGATGCTCTTCGTTTACTTACAAGTGCCTTTAAACAAATTGAAGTAGATGAAAGAAGAGACTTAAGTGATGAAGATATAATAAAAATTATTCAAAAACAAGTTAAGAGTCGTAATGATTCCATTACACAATATGTCCAAGCTTCTCGCGAAGAACTTGCACAAATTGAACGTGATGAGATCGCTTTTTATATGCCTTATCTACCTGCACAACTAAGTGATGAGGCTTTAGAAAGTTCCATCAAAGATATTATTTCCCAAGTTGGTGCAACAAGCATGAAAGATATGGGGAAAGTGATGGGAATAGCCTCCAAAAACCTTGCAGGTAAAGCTGATGGAAAACGTATTAATGTTTGTGTAAAAAGACTATTAAATTAGTCCATTTTTTAATTTTTTAAGAGCTGATTCTTCATCATCAGCTCGCATTAAAGACTCTCCAACCAAAAAGGCATCAACCCCAGCCTTGGATAAGTCTTCTAACTGACCGTGTTCATAAATACCACTCTCTGCCACAATAATCTTTCCATTTGGAATCAACGGAATAAGTTCATAACAAAGATTCATATTTATCTCAAAGGTTTGCAGATTTCTATGATTAATTCCTATAATATCACTCCCGGCATAAATAGCCTTTATTAAATCTTTTTTATCATGCACTTCAACAAGAGCTTCCATACCTAGGTGGCGTGTGTATCCTAGCAAGTCTTTTAGCTCTTTTTTACTTAGTGCTGCTGCAATTAAGAGTATAAAATCTGCACCATGAACCGTAGACTCTAGAATCTGATATTTTGATACAATAAAATCTTTACGTAAAAGTGGAAGTCCAACATAACGCCTTATCCCACCTAAGTAATCAAGTGAACCCTCAAAAAAATGTGGCTCAGTGAGTACAGAAATTGCACTTGCCCCTCCTCTTTCATAGCTTTGTGCAATTGCTAAGGGGTCAAAATTTTCACGAATGACGCCCTTAGAAGGAGATGCTTTTTTTACCTCGGCTATGATTCTATAAGGGTCTTCTTCTGTGGCTTTTAAGTACGCAATTACATCCCTCGGAGCTCTTGCATTAAAGGCAAGTGAACGTCCTAACCAATCAAGTGAAAATGCTTTTTCTCTTTTTACTAAGTCTTCTTTTGTTTTTTTAATTATTTCATCTAAAATCATTATTTCTTTTTACCCTTACATTTTTTTATTTTTTTGTGATGTTTGATTACTTCAGGATCATCACCACCTTCTAAAGTTCTTACTTTTTTTATGATATCCAAGGCTTTTGCACACTCATTCTTTTTATAATAACCCCATGCTAAAGAATCAAGATAATAAGAAGATTCTGGCTCTTCAAGTAATGCTTTTTTAACATACTCCATACCCTTATCAATATCTATATCATGGTCAATTAAAAGATACCCATAATAATTTAAATAAAGNGATGANGAATCTTGNTCTATCACTTCTTCAAATTTTTTTGATATTTTATTCAAAAAAGCTTTATCGTTCTTGTTCTTTTGACTTTCATACTCATAAATAACACTTTCGCCTAAGTATTTAACATTTCCAGTATCTTCATATATTCTTGTTGCAAGCAAATGTGCTTTAGTATAATTTTTCGAACTTATATAAAGTTCTAGGAGAGTAAGGTCATCGCTATCACTGCCTTCAAGAAATAAAATTAATTTTGGATACTCTTTTTTNAATCTATAAAGTTGTACTATTTGTGCAGCTATTTTAGTATCTGCCTTAAGCTTATAATATCTTAAAGAAGNAGAAAGAAGACCNTCTATGTTATTATCATTACTATAAAAAGATATTAAGCGTTTACAAATAAGAACTGAGCAAGAATGNANCATCACATGTGTTTCTAAATATGCTAAAGCATCTTTTTTCCTATTAAGGTTTACATAAAGAATAATAGACATTTTATCAAGTATCTTTTCACTATAGTTTTGAGAATACCCACTCTCAAGATATTTTACAGCTTCATCAAACTTTTGTTGCGCCCCCAAGATATCACTCACTAAAATATAATCCGATTCATCCTTCGTAAGTTCAACAAGCTTAATAGCTTCATCTTGTGCATTTTTTAATTTTGAATCTTGTATCAAGGCAATGATTTTAAGCCGAATAAGAATAAAGTCATCCTTACTTGTTCCTACAATTTCATCTACTTTCCCAATAACGAACTTATTTTCTTTTAAAAACAATCTATTTTGAAGTGAACGATGAATGTATTCTTTTCGTAAAGATTTTTCATAAAGTTTTTCAAAAATCTTAGCTGCACTCTTGAAGTCTTGCACTTGTTCAGCACGAAGAGCAAACATAATAAGTGAGTCTTCCTCGGCAAAAAGTTTTTTATTTTTTTCTACTACTTTTATATTTGCATCTAATTGTAATTTTTGTGAACAAGCACTAAATATAATTAAAATCATAAATAAGATTAGTTTATTCATCCAGAGTACCAAGTTGACATTTTATACTTTGTGTATTCGCTTTTTTATAAATTTCTTGTGCCTTTAATGTTGCTTCATCTTCATTAGAACTAATAAATGGTTTCCAAACCTTCATAAGAGAATGAGAACCATTTCTCGCATGTACCATTACGAGTGACGCAGCTCTATCCAGTTTTGGGTAAACAAATTGCGCATCTACAACCCGCATCTTAACCCTTTGAAGTTCTGTACAAATTAAAGCAAACTGCGTAGCATCGTAACAAAATATAAAATGTGAATGCGGCTTTAAAATACGCGAAACTTTTTTAAAGAATTCGTTTAATGGTAAGTTAATATTATAGCGCGCATTAAATAACATNTCATTNTCACTTTTTTTTGCACCNTGTGAATAAAAAGGAGGATTTGAAATTATATAATCATACTTATCAANAAATTCTGTTTGTAAAAAATCACCNTCNTATAATNTACACTCAATATTATTTATCCTTGCATTATGCCCAGCATACTCGATAAAAGCCTTCTGTTTCTCTACTGCCTCAAGTTTCACATTGTGGTTATCTCTGGCTACTAAAAGTCCTAAAATTCCACATCCTGCCCCAATATCTAAGATACGTCCTCTTGGTTTAAAAGAAGATATAAAGTCATAAAGAAAAAGAGAATCACTGTTGTAACAATACCCTGATTCTGGCTGGTAAAGTAGCATTTANCACCTTTGAGATATAATGGCATAATTATATCTCAAAGGCATTAAATTATGATAATAATACCTGCACGATTAGCATCTACCCGNTTTNCNNAAAAAGTTTTAGCAGATATTGGNGGATTNCCTATGGTTGTTAGAACAGCTAAGGCGGTAGAACATCTGGNCAGAGTAGTCGTTGCTGGGGATGATGAAAGTATCATCCAAGTATGTAAAAAATACGGTATTGAAGCTATGCTTACATCTACAACACATAAAAGTGGAACTGATAGAATCAACGAGTGTGCAAATATTTTAAAGCTTANTGATAATGAACTTATTATCAATGTTCAAGCTGATGAACCCTTTATAGAAGCTAACGTCGTACAATCTCTTATGCAAAAACTTCAAGAGCTTCAAGAAAAAAATGAGCCATTTATCATGGGAAGTTGTTACAATGCAATTAATGCCGAGGCTGCTGAGGATCCTAATCTTGTAAAGGTAATCTTAGATGAGCATGAGAATGCTATTTACTTTTCACGTGCAAAAATTCCACACAACCAAGGTGGCGGTGCCAAATACTTTGGACATATAGGAATCTATGGGTTTACTAAAAAATCTTTGAATGAGTTTTGCCAACTTAAAGATGCTCCTCTTGAAGACATAGAAAAATTNGAACAACTTCGAGCAATTTATCATGCTAAAAAAATTACGATGATTAAGGTTGCAAGTACAGGTTTTGGGATTGATACAAAAGAGGATTTAAACAGAGCTATAGAAATATTTCTTTAGCCCTGCCTCGTACTACAATACGAACTAAATTACTCGTCGCGTATTATTTGTTTTTTGCTCTATAATTAGCTTCTGCTTCATTTACAAGTTTTTTCAAATCTTGTTTCATTTCAGGAGTCATAGTGGTTGTAGCCTCAAATGGCGGATGATTTTTACTTTCTGCTCCTATCCCTTCTGNGAGGAAGTATGCTGTGAATGCTATTCCGAGTATTATAAGTACTGTTATTGTTGCTGTATTCATGAAATTTACCTTTATCTAAGTTAAGTTTTACGACAAAGTATATCAAACTTATATTAGATTAACCTTAGTTTGATAAAAAGACTAAATCCATTTTAAATCGAATTTCAATGTGTATCATACTTTAATTTTGGCATAATTGAGTTAGCATAAAAGAGGAGAAATATTATGACTAAGGAAAACCACGAAATATTAGAAGCATTACGTCCAGAGGCAAAGAGTGCGTACATCACAGCTAAAGGGCATATATTAGACTCCATAAGACAGATGGATTTGTTTAAAGATACATCATTAACTGATGAAGAAAGAAACATTGTTTACAAACTGCTTGAAGAAACTGCATTTTTAATGAAAAGTAAGTTAGATAAGTAAAACTGGTGAAGAGAGTCAATCAAGCCTGAANTAAGCTTGATTGTTGAGATATTTTATTTNTAAAAACTAGATATTATCTCTAATATCTAAGTCAGATACTAATTTATGGTAAGCATCTTTATTTACTCTTTTGAAGTACTTCATTAAACGACGACGTTTACCAACTAGTTTTAGTAAGCCTAGTCGTGAAGCGTGATCTTTTTTAAATACTTTAAGGTGTTCTGTAAGTTCTGCAATTCTTGTTGTTAAAAGTGCAATTTGTACTTCACTTGAACCAGTATCATTTTCATTTCTTCCGTATTTANTAACTATTTCTTGTTTTTTAGCCGAATCTAAAGCCATANTAGCCTCCTGAGTGGTATAATAATCTAANATCCTGTGTAATCACNTGAATATTGAAATGAAATTATAGCNAAATTTCTTAAAGATATGACAAAGAAAGNTATTTTAAGNCAAAGAAATTACCNTATAAAGAAAAAGANANATACATTAGATTAAATTTCAACAACTTTCGCTATAATTAACTCTAAAATAAAGTATTAATAAGAGAAATAAATATGTTAATAACTCGTGCTAGTGAATATGCTATCCTCTCTTTAATTGTTCTTGCAAAAGCAACAAAGCCTATAGACAGCGAAACACTTTCTCGTGATCTATCCATTTCAAAAAGCTTTCTAGCAAAAATACTTCAGTCCTTAGCAAAAAAAGAGATTCTTAAATCCTTTAAAGGTGTGCATGGTGGTTTTACTCTCAACAAAAACCCACAAGATATTAATATGCTAGAAGTTATGTCTATCGTTGAAGGTAAGGTTCCCGTAGTATTTGAATGCGCACCATCCCAAGAAGATTGTCCTTCTGATAAGGCTGGTCTATGTCATATTTGGCCATTTCTTCATAAACTTCAAGGCAAGATAGATACTTTTTTAGCAGAACTTACACTCTCCGATATACTCGAGTAGATTTTTGGCAAAGAAAAAACAACTTAAACAGCAAGTCGGTAGAGCCCTAAACTTTCTTCTTGGACAAAGAGACTTAGGTGTTGTCATCTTTGTAATGGGAATTCTTGCAATTATCATTGTACCTCTTCCTTCAGCTATACTCGATGTTTTATTAACAACATCTATAGCCTTTGCAGTTCTTATTTTACTTATTTCTTTATATGTTCCAAAACCAACAGACTTAACAACTTTTCCTACATTAATTCTTATTTTAACACTCTTTAGGCTTTCTTTAAACATTGCAACAACGAGAATGATTCTTAGTAATGGGCATCAAGGGACAGAAAATGTCAGTAGTATTATTACAAGTTTTGGTGATTTTGTTGTAGGTGGTAACTTTGTTATAGGAATTATTGTTTTTTCTATTTTAGTACTTATTAATTTTATGGTTATTACAAAGGGTTCTACAAGGGTTGCTGAAGTTGCAGCAAGATTTACACTTGATTCTATGCCTGGTAAACAAATGGCAGTTGATGCAGATTTAAATGCTGGTCTTATAGATGATGCCGAAGCGAAACAACGCCGCGCTGAAATTCTTCAAGATGCAAACTTTTATGGAGCAATGGATGGTTCTTCTAAGTTTGTAAAGGGTGATGCTGTTGCTGGGATTATTATTACACTAATAAATATTATTGGTGGTTTTCTNATAGGNGTTTTTCAGCATGANATGACAGTAGGTGATTCGGCTTCAACCTTTACCCTTTTAACTATTGGTGATGGACTTGTGAGTCAAATTCCAGCACTTATAATTTCTACAGCAACAGGTATCATGATAACACGCTCTTCTGGTGATGGAGATAACTTTGCCGAAGGTACCATTAATCAAATGATGGGAAATGCAAAAATCATGATGATTGTTGGCTTTATTATGATTCTCTTTGCAATGGTTCCNGGACTTCCTACTGCTTCTATGGGTTTTGTTGGNCTTATCTTTGCANTCCTTGGATGGTCCATATGGAAATTTGANAAAGGTGAGCTATCTATTTTAGATGTAGATGAACTTTATAATACAAAAGAGCAAGACTTAAAAGATAAAGAAAAAGAAATTCTCAAATCAGCTAAAACGCATNAAGAGATTGCTAAAGAGGAAGAAAAAGCACTTGAAGACATACTAAAAGTAGAAATGCTTGAACTCACTCTTGGTTACCAACTCATACGTTTAGCAGATAGTACCCAGGGTGGTGATTTACTAGAACGTATTCGTTCTATGCGAAGAAAAATCGCAAGTGATTTTGGATTTTTAATGCCTCAGGTTCGAATACGAGACAATCTCCATCTCCAACCACAACAATACCAAATACTTCTAAAAGGTATATCAATTGGTGAGGGTGAAATTATGCCTGAAAAATTTTTAGCCATGGATAGCGGAATGGCTACTGGTGAAATCAAAGGAGAGGCAACAAAAGAGCCTGCTTTTGGCTTAGATGCTATGTGGATTTTTCCAGAAGAAAAAGAAATNGCAATNGANAATGGATATACAGTTGTNGATCCNGCNACTGTNATTTCNACACATATGAGTGAACTTGTAAAGAAAAATGCTGAAGATTTACTTACACGTCAAGAGGTACAGGTTCTTATGGATAAAATAAAAAATGACTTTCCTGTTATTGTTGATGATGTTTTAAAAGTAGCGCCTATTGGTCTTATCCAAAGAATACTCAAAGCACTTTTACATGAAAATATTCCACTTAAAGATATGCTTAGTATTTTAGAAACTATTGCAGATGTTGCTGAATTTACAAAAAATGTTGATGTAATTACCGAACAAGTACGCGCAAAACTATCTCGTGTAATTACGCAAATGTATTCAAGCGAGGATGGTGTTATACGACTTCTTACCTTTGATACAAATTCTGAGCAGAAAATGCTAGAAAAATCAACAGAAAGAGATGGAGTAAGAAGTCTTATGTTAAATGTTGGTGAAATCAANTCACTTATCCANGCAACAAGTGCTAAGGCTGCCGACTTACTACAAAAGGGTGTATCACCAGTTGTCGTTATTGTCGACCCNCAACTTCGTCGAGGGGTAGCTGAAATCTTTGAAAGATTCTCTCTTGATGTTGTGACGCTCTCACATGCAGAAATAGACTCAAGTGCTACCTTTGAAGTAATGGGTAGCATAACTATTGAATAATATAATGAACAAGTCCATTATATTAGGAGGGAGCAATATCTCCCTCCAACCCTCTAAAGCTACAAGAAAGTAATTTCTTGAGAGTATTAAAGAAACATTATAAATAAGGAATTTTAAAATGCAAGAAACAATTCATCATTTATCTCATATAGATTTAGATGGTTATAGCTGTCAGTTTATCATGAAATATACTCCGTATGATAAAACAAACTATAATGCAAACTATGGGGCGGAAGTGAAATCAAAACTAGAGATAATTTTAGAGAATATCAAGCAAGCTAAAAAGTCTGCTCTTATTCTCATCAGTGACTTAAATCTTACAAATGATGAATCTAAATGGCTTACGCACGAAGTTGCTAAAATGAATAAAGAAAAAATGGACGTAATCATTACGCTTTTAGACCATCACGGTTCAGGGGCAGAGAGTGCAAAAAAACATGACTGGTATTATCTTGATGAAACGAGATGTGCTACTAAGATAGTGTATGATTATGCAAAGGAGAATTTTGAGCTCAACGAGCCTTCTTGGATGCAACGGTATGTTGATGTTGTCAATGCAGTGGATTATGGAAACAAGAAGAAGTA
>JAESSH010000027.1 GCA_016764205.1 Sulfurimonas sp. | reverse complement strand
TGGAGTGCATCCAAGCCTAAGGAAATACCATGATTGTACTCGGCTGTCCATTCAACTCCCTTGACTCCTAAGAATACAAAGGCAAGAATAATCGTCGCCCAAATCATAAGTTTTGCACCCTTGACATCACCATGACGCATTTTGAGTAAACCTAAGCCCATTGTTAATGCAGAAATAAGAAGAACTACTGTATTAAAACCACCAAGCCATCTATTTAAAGATGCTGAGGCTTGAATAAAATCTGCTTCATGAAGTGTCATATAATATGTTAATACCATAAACATAGCACCAAACATTAAAACCTCTGTAAACATAAAAAGCCAGAAGCCTAATTTTGCACCATATATATCACCTTGCCAACCTTGAACTGGATGTTCCTTACCATCGCGATCAATCGCGACTTCTGGTACATATGCATGAGAACTCATTAGTCAATCCTTTTCATAGTTTCATAATCAAATTTTACTACGGGCTGACCATGCTCATATTCATATGGATCAAAG
Source organism: Sulfurimonas sp. (assembly GCA_016764205.1). Next base: position 16,538 of record JAESSH010000027.1, on the reverse strand, counting down.
TCAACATAAGGAACCTTACTATGGTTCTCTAGTGGTGGTGGTGATGTTGGTAAATGCCATTCTAATGTAGTTGCATTCCAAGGATTTGGTCCAACTTTTTCGCCATTTTTAATACCTCTAATTAATACTGTGAACATCATTATTAGACCCGTGATAAAAATAACAGCGCCTACAAAAGAAATTTGATGAAAAATTTCAAACTGTGGTAGGTAGTCAAAGTAACGACGAGGCATACCGTAATAACCAGCGATAAACATTGGGAACCATAGAACGTTAAATCCTACAAAGTTTAACCAAAATGCAATTTTCGCTTGTCCTTCATTATACATTCTTCCAAACATAAGTGGAAACCAGTAATGAAGACCTGCAAATAATAAGAAAACATCACCACCAAGAATAGCATAATGAAAGTGCGCTACTGTATAGTAGGTATCTTGTAAATGAATGACAATACCAACCATGGCAATTGTAACACCTGTTAATCCACCAATTGTGAAAGTAACGATTGTACCTAATGCCCATAGCATTGGAGTTTTAAGGATAATCTTACCCTTATACATCGTAGCTACCCAGTCATAGAATTTAATACCAGTTGGGATGGCAACAAAAAATGTTAAAAATGAAAAGATTACCTTTGCAATATCAGCCATACCAGAAGTATAAAGATGATGACCCCATACTAAATAACCGATTCCTGCGATAGATGCAGATGAAAGTGCAATCGTACGGTAACCAAAAATTTCTCTTCGTGAGAAAACTGGAATAATTTCAGACATAATACCAAAGGCTGGAAGAATCATTAAATAAACCGCCGGATGCGAATAAATCCAAAATAAATGTTCAAAAAGTACTGGATCTCCACCCTTAGAAGGATCAAAAATACCAATTCCAAAATACTTCTCTAAGATTGCAAGAACAAGTGTGATACCAATTACTGGAGTTGCTAGAAGTTGAATCCACGCTGTTGCATAAATTCCCCATACAAATAAAGGCATTTTAAAGAAGTCCATACCTGGAGCACGAAGACGGTGAATTGTTACAAGAAAGTTAAGCCCTGTAAGAATTGATGCCATACCTAAAATAAAGGCAGCAACAAGCACAGTTATAACATTTGTATCTGTATTTAAACTATATGGCGCATAAAAAGTCCAACCTGTATCAGCAAAGCCTTCTCCTGTCCACAATGAAGAAATTGCTAGCAGTGCACCAAAAATATATAACCAAAATGTAAACCAATTCAGTCTTGGGAAAGATACATCTTTTGCACCAATCATAAGAGGCATAACAATATTTCCAAACACTGCTGGAACACCCGGAATAATAAAAAGGAAAATCATAATTACACCGTGAAGTGTAAAGGCTTGGTTAAATGTATCNCCATCCATAAACTGTGCACCAGGTGCGAACAACTCTAATCTCATTGCAAATGCAGTGAAAACTGCAATAAAAAAGAATGTAAATATAACTGCTGCGTACATTAATCCTATACGCTTATGATCAACAGTTAACATCCACTGCCAAAAAGCAGTTTTTGGATGCCCTATTGCACAGTGAGTTTCATTTAAATCTAAGTAACTTTTACTCATGTATCTTTCTCCTTAATTGTATAATACTTCTTACCTCTAAAGCTTTGTAAGCCATCTAGACAGCAAAGAAAATAAGTTTATTGATTATATAAACCTATTTTCTTTGCTGTCACAGTAACTTATTCTTTTTCTTTTTCTTTTGTATCTCTTCTTGGAGCTACGCCCCTATCGTCGTCTTCTTTTCTTCCCATTCTCAAGAGAGAGATAAAAAATCCCAATACAATAAGTAACATTACTGTTGCTGCTACTTTCTCCCATACAAAAATATATGTTTTTGCCTCAGGGTCATACGAGAAACAATAAAGAAGTGTTTTAGCGATTGTTGGTCCAACTCTACCATCCGAGGATTCAATAAGAGCCATCTTTACATCAAATGGTAACTGTTCTATACCGTTCAAGTAACGTGTTATTTTCCCCTCAGGAGAAATAATAATCAATGCTGCCGCATGAATATAATCCACCTTACCTAACTTTGTAACAGTCTTCTCAAAACTAAACCCCACTTTATCTGCTAAAACATGNGANGAATTATTCTCACCAATCACAAAATGCCAAGCATCTGCTACAAAATCTCTTTGAATCGAAGCTAATTGATTTTTTCTTTTTGCTTTTGCTAAATCTGGTGTTTCATCTTCTGCNAATGAAACNGTTACTACTTTATAGTCTGTATTTTCAGCGAGGTCTAGTCTCCCTAGCATTTTTGCTAAATCGTTAAGCTGCGGTGTACAAATTCCAGCACATCTAAAATAATTTAAAGTTAAAATTGTTGGCTTACCGTCCATGAGTTTTTTCAAAGTAACACTCTCACCTTTTTCATTTAAAAAAGTAAGATCNAAAGGCACNNTATCGCCTAGTTTTTCATTAATACCTAAATATTGTGCATGAGATAAAGTTATAAGTAGAGCTAAAATTGCTACAATTTTTTTCATGAAGTCCCTTGTCCATTTTACATTAGCGCTGATTATACGATAAGTTAGTTTAAACTTAGTTGATTATTAAAGAAATAATTTGTTTGGTTTAATCAAGGTTACAGTGATAAATGCTATCAACATAAAAAGTAAAAAGAACAAGATATTAGCGCTACATTTATATGCTAAAAGTCCAAATATTGTATTGCCTTGAATAATAAGAAAAAAAAGAATNTTTGATTGTTTTTTTAANTTTGGGAATGNCTTATTAGTATCCAAAAGATGACGATGCACNAGTATATAATAAAGAATAGGTAANTCAATTAACTTNTATACAATNAGCCCATAAACAAAAAGCATATTATATTTTCCATCAAAATATGTTGAAGGAAGCACTGTATAATAATAATCTANAACAAGNCCTAAACANGATAANAATACNATTATATACATAATAATAGTACGTCTTTTNTTAAGGTTATTNACGAGTTCAATCATNNTNTTAAGTAGNNCAACAAGGCATGANCNTATGTANTTTATCTGCACTTTGCCAGTGNTCGTATTGGTTNTACGCTTTAAGTAANGTCCANCCTCCGTACATNATNATTATAATCGAAGCTANCTGTATCATTACATAACGGAATCTGTTTTGGGCNACTATGCCTGCAATATATGCAAAACTAAAAAGTGCAGGTATCGTAAAAATACCAAAAATAAACATAACGAAGCCTCCAAGAAACATAGACTCTGTCGTAGTGGCTGTCACAAGCATCGTATAAACAAGTCCACAGGGAACTAAGCCATTTAGCATTCCTAAAATGAAAAAGCTTTTAGCACTCACAGCTTGAAGTTGTGCCGTAAAGATTTTTTTAAACCAATTATGCTTACTTATTGGATATTCAATATAGGGTAAAAATTTTAATCTTCCCCCGAATGATAAACCCATTAAAAGCATTAAGGTACCAGCCAAAGCAAAAAGTATCGCCCGACTAAGAGGGTTTATATCCCATAAAGAACCAAAGTAACCAAATAAAGCACCCATAATAGTATAAGAACTGACTCGACCAAAATTGTATAAAAGGTGGTAGGTACTTTGAGCAAGTTTTGTTTGTTCTGGTTTTATTTTTGCGGTTGTGTATGTTAAAATAAATCCACCGCACATTCCGATGCAGTGACCAACTGAGCCAAATAATGCAAAGCTGATTATGGCTAGAAGTTCAATATTTTCCATACTGTAAATGTATAATCCGGGTCTTTTCTTAGCTTCTATTTTCTTTTAGCAATTGTAAAAAATCATCGAAGATATAAGCACTTTCTTTAGGTCCAGGACTCGCTTCTGGATGATGTTGCACAGAAAATATCGGTTCATCATTATATTTTAAGCCTTCAATAGTGTTATCAAAAAGATTTGTATGTGTTACTTTTGCAATTTCAACAATAGTATCAGGAACATTGTAGTTATGATTTTGTGCTGTAATTTCTACAAAACCAGATTTTTCATTTTTAACTGGATGATTTCCACCATGATGCCCAAACTTCAATTTATATGTATCGTATCCGTGGGAGATAGAGAGAAGTTGATGTCCTAAACAAATGCCAAATATAGGAATCTTAGCTGCTATGAGTTTTTTAATCTCTTCTTGTTCTTTTTTTAATACAAGTGGATCACCAGGACCATTTGAAAGAAATACCCCATCAATAGATTTTTCTTTATAACTTTTTATTAAATCTTCTGCTTTAAAGTCATTTGGAATCACATCAACTGCAAGCTTTGCATTTACAAGTTCATTTAAAATATTTCTCTTAACACCAAAGTCTACAACCACGATTTTAGCCTCAGAGACAGGTGCCTCTTTATACTCAAATTCGCCCTTTGTATTATATGTTGCAGTGTTATGCTTATATGCTTTTTTTGTACTTACTTTCTCAATGTAGTTTATCTCTTCAATTCGAGGAGCATCATTGAGTATTTTTTTAAGCTCCTCCTTATCGGATACTTTTGTTGAAGCCACCATCATCATAGAGCCTTCATCACGAAGCATTTTTGTTAGGTAGCGTGTATCTATCTCACAAATGCCCATAACATTATGGCGAAGTAAAAATGCATCAAGAGATTCTTCTGCTCTAAAATTAGAATACCGTGCCTGATATTTTCGTACAATCATACCTTTTGCATGTGCAGATTTACTTTCCATATCTTGAGCATTGACACCCACGTTCCCAATTTCTGGCATTGTAAATGTCACAAATTGTCCTGCATATGAAGGGTCTGACATAATTTCTTGGTATCCACTCAAAGAAGTATTAAAAACTACTTCTCCAACACTCGTAGTATCTGCGCCAAAACTTTTAGCAGTTAAAAAAGTTCCATTTTCTAAGTATATCCAAGCAGTTTTTAACTCAAGGAGAGGAGTATCCACTAATCCATGCCTCTTTTCATTAACTCTTCTCTATAAATTTTTTCGTATAAAATATCAAATTCATCTGTTCCAGGCATATAACGTTTTTTATACGAACGGATTTTATCCATAACAGCATCTTCAAGTTCTGAAGCATCTGCTATAAAACCTGTAATCGCATTATAAATAATATTTTTAATTCTATTTTCTGTTACATCAAAATGTATTAAATCTTCTTCATAAAGTTCATCAAGAATTTTGTGTGAGATATCTGAATATCTCTCTTCATAGTTCAGGATAACACCAAATTCAGGTGCTAATTTCTTTTTAATCATGAAAAAAAGTTGTCTCTCATCTGCAAGCATAAACTCGATTTCTTCTTCATTTGCTTCACATATTTCATCTGCCTTATCTTCTAATGCTATCTCTTGCTGTACGTTTGCAGTCAAAACTCTGTCAGCTTCTTGCGCAACAGCTTCAAGACCTTTGGTCATAGTAACAACACCACTATTATTTAAGTCTATAGAAATTTTACTAGCAATATGGGGGATAGCTTTAAGGGAAATTCTCATGATTCTTGAACCTATTTAATTAATTTAGACATTCTACTGTAAGTTTGGTAAAAGTATGTTTATATGATATTATTTCCACCTTAATCAGAATTTGGGACAGCTAATGAACTTTTTACAAAACAACAAAAGATTTTTATTTTTCATTCTTCTTGCACTTTTAGGAACCTTCTTTCTCATGCAAGAAAAACAGTACGATAATGATTTCTATAAAGAATATATACACAATACAAACAAGGAGATGCAGAAATTTGAGTTTAGAGAACAACTCAAAGGTATTGCTTATTCTTATACGCAAGAGCATACTATTTCTCAAAGCTATAAAAATACTTTTTATGATTGTTTAGGCTATTTTATTTACAACAACAAGCCTGATGCTACCCTCAACACTACACTTGAATTATGTAAAAATGATTATCTAAACAAGGGTGTTAGTGCCCTTTACTACAACCAAGCATGGCTTATGAGAGACTTTAGTAAATGGGATGGTAGTTATATTTTACTTGAGAGAATTATTAAAAAACACATCAAAGAAAAAGCATCCTATACAATGCACAATATTTCCTATACAATGGTTTTTGAAGATAAAAGACCACATATGTTTGTTTCGATTGACTATACAGCTGCAAACTTAGGTGGTAGAATATATGAGAGAACAATGTCAGTAAAAGTCGATGCTAAAACAAAAGAGCTTTTTGATTTAAAATAGTTTTACTTTACTAAAAGAAGCGTCAACTCTGAGGCTTTTTTTGTTTCCATTTTTGTTAAGATTTGCCCTACTATTTTTGGTTTGAGTGAACTTAAAATGGAAACTGCTTCAAGCGAGTCCATTTCTGATAAAATTCCAGAAGCAGCAGTAGCTTTCATTTTTGCAAACGTTTGTGCTATTTTAGTCATTTTTGTACTTTTTACTTCTTTTACTACTAGTTCATTTCGTGTAAGCATTTTTTTTACGTTTTCTTCTTTTTGCATGATGATTTCAAGCTTGTTATTTACTTCTTCTTCTTTAAGATTTATTCTCGTTTCTTTTTTCTTTAGTAAATCTTCTGTTGCAAGTTTTAAAGCAGTTAACGCCTGTTTTTGTTCATCAATACGTTCAAGCTCAACAAGAAGTTCACTTTTTCTTTCTTTAAAAACTTCAGTACAATCAAAAAGTCTATCACTTGTTTGTAATGCACTTAGAGAAGATAAACTCATTATTATCAGTACTATTATTTTCATTTAGGCACCTTTTTGCTTTTTGTATGTCATGCGTCCAACTTCATCTAACTCTTTAGTTTCTTCACGCTTTATTTTTTTAAGCATCACTTTAATCTCTTCTAAGTCTAAATTTTTAAACTTTTCATACTCAATCATATCCAATTTTAATTGCTTTTTAGCAATATCTACTTGATTTTTAGCAAAACTCACCCATTCTTTATTGTGTATAATAAGGTTTCTTGCAGATTCTAAGAGTGTTCTCGAAGCTAACATATCTGACATTGCTCCACCTTGAGGGGATGGTACATCTTGGAGTGCAGTATACGATACTTCAAAGGCTGTTGATGCATGATTGAGATCGGCATTAGCATGTTCAAGAGCGCTTTCACTCTCTCGCATTTTCGTCTTTTTNACAGTTACTAAAGAAGTATAACGTGTCTTCATTATGAAAGCTGCTCCTCAAAAAAGCTTAAGACAAGATTATTGTATCTTCTCTCTCTGGTGAAGTAGAAATAATTCCAACCTTAGTCTTTGATATTTCTTGAATAATTTTAACATATTCTTGTGCACTCAAAGGTAAATCTTCAAACTTTCTCACACCTACTGAATTGTCCCAACCCTTAAAAGTTTTGTAAATCGGTGTTACATCTTCAAGGTTTGATGGTAAGTAATCTATCTCCTTACCATCTAGCTCATANGCAACACAGACCTTTACTTCATCAAAGCCATCAAGAACATCAAGTTTCATTAGTGCAAGCTCATCACAACCATTTAAACGTGAAGNATAACGTGTTGCCACTGCATCAAACCAACCACAGCGTCTAGCACGTCCTGTTGTTGTTCCAAACTCATTTCCTTGCTCACCTAAGCGCTTTCCACCTTCGCCTAAGTCTTCAGTTGGGAATGGTCCATTTCCAACACGGGTACAGTATGCTTTCACAATTCCAGTAACCTTACCNATGTCTTTAGGATTAATNCCAAGTCCAGTACATGCTCCTGCACTTACAGTTGCAGAAGAAGTTACAAAAGGNTATGTTCCATGATCAATATCGAGCATTGTGCCCTGTGCNCCTTCAAGTAAAATACGTTTATCAGCATCTANTGCCTTCCAAATCATTTGTGTTGTATCTGTNATAAAAGGAGCTAAAACAGCTTTATAACCTTGAAGTTCTGCAAGTAACTCTGCTTCTTTAGGAGTTGGAATTTCATAAATATCAAAAATTGCTCTATTTTGCTCAAAGTAAGCGATAATGTTCGAGCAAAGTTTTTTAGGATTTAAAAGTTCACCTACTCTAAATCCGGTACGATTGATTTTATCTGCATAAGCAGGTCCAATTCCCTTCCCAGTTGTACCAATAGCCTTGTCGCCTTTTAGTTTCTCTTTTGCTTGGTCAATAAGAGCATGGTAAGAAAGGTTTAAATGTGCTTTATCTGAGATAAAGAGACGTCCTTCGAGACCTTCAAATTGCACCATTTCTTTGATGATTGATTCAGGAGAAAGGACAACACCATTACCAACTACATTGATTGCATGAGGATTTAAAACACCTGAAGGAATAAGGTGAAGTGCAAACTTAACACCATCTACCCAAATAGTATGTCCAGCGTTATGACCACCTTGGCTTCTACAAACCATATCATACTCTTGTGCTAGTCTATCAACTATNTTACCTTTTCCTTCGTCTCCCCACTGGATACCTACAATTAAATCTGCTTTCATCTCTTTTTTTCCTAATTCTTATTTTAAATTCTTACCTCGCAGGAGGTGGTTTTATGCCTTACTCTCAAGGAGTGATTCACATAAAGCATCTGTATAAATNGCNAAACCAACAGAAGTTATTTCTTCGCTTTTGTATCTTCCACCACGTGCATATACTTCGTTATCTTTTATCATTCTAAAAAAGAGCTCATCATAATAAAGCATCTTNGCATAATACATTGGTGCCAANACACTTTTTTTACACTTTTTCTCTTGACACAATTCTTTCATTTTTTCAAGTTCTACCTTAATAGAATCAGGAGCAATAGCTATAACCTCATCAATCTGTTCTACATATTGTAAATAAACTAATTTGTCTAGCCAATCAATCTTTAAATCTAAAAATTTTTCAATATTTATATGTTTAAAATCATCAATGCTTAGTTCATCAAACATTTCAACTAAAAGTTCTGGAATTTTAATATTTGAAATTTGCACTAACACATTTATGTCGAGTTCATTAAAAATATCCATAGCCACATCCATAACAGATGAAAGTTTNTTCTCGCCCATAAATTCAGCACCTACTTGATACTGCTCTTCTGTTGGGAAACGATATGCAGGCTGAATATAGAACCATTTTTTCTGCTTTGTATTTTTTCCTAATCTTTTTTCTATGATTCGAACAACATCAATCGTAGAGTCTGCACGAAGAGAAAGTCTATGNTTTTGTGCATCATTCACACGAATAAGTTCTTTCTCATCCGAAATACTAAGATGTTGGTGNTAAGAAAAAAGCGGTGTTATAATCTCTTGGAAACCTTTTTCATCCAAAATTCTACTAGCAANATTTTCAATATGACGCTTTATTTTTGCACTGTTNCCAAAGTACAATTTACTTCCCNTTGGGATTTCATGCTCGAGTATCATCTAATTATTTCCTAAAAAAACTTGGTTAAAGATTTTATTTGCTGTTCCATCGTATTCTCTTCTACCTAACTTACCAAGTGCTAATTCAACTGCATTTACAACCCATGCAATTTCATACACTGGNATTAACCCCATTTGGTTGATTCTAAAAATCTTACCTTTTAAATGGTCTTGACCACCAGCTACATTTACAGAGTANTCTTCTTTTANAAGTGTTCTAATTTCGCTTGCATTCTCATCAATAATAGTCGCCATAGATTTCGCTGGAGNGAGAGGATAACACTTAAGTCCTATCGCTTCTAAGGCAGATTGAACAGCCTTTGAACGGAGGGCAGTTTCATCATAAAGTTTACTTATGCCACCATTTACTTCTATAGTCTCTAAAACTTCTAAGAGTCCAATTATTAAAGTTGTAGGAGCAGTATATGCTGTAGTGTTTTGTCTTTGTTTTGTAATCTCTAAGGCAATGTTTAAGTAATANCCTTTTCCATCTCCAATAACTTCAATTGCCTTGTTACTAAGTCCAAGTATTGCAAGTCCAGGAGGAAGCATAAATGCTTTTTGACTTCCACCAATTAAACAATCAATATTTGTAACATCAATCTTCTCAACTCCAACAGCCGTGATTCCATCGGCGATAATCATAATATTTGGATTAATAGCCTTCACTGCCGATGCAAGTTCTTCTACTGGATGACGAAGTCCNCCTGCAGACTCACTNATTTGAACAGCTATAGCNTCAATATTNGGATTGCTTTTTACAGCTTCAACAATTGCTTCAACACTGACTGGAGTATTCCATTCATTTTTTATCTCAACTGATTCAAGACCATGTGCTACTGCAATTTTTCCAAACCTTTGTCCAAACTTTCCAGAATTNACATTCAAAAGAGTGTTTTTACAAAGATTTATGACAGCTGCTTCCATAGCTCCNGTCCCACTCGAAGCAATCATAATTACTTCATCAGTNTTAAATAGNTTAAAAAGATGTTTTCTCGTTCTCTCAAAAATTGCTTCAAATTCTGGGGTACGATGATGCATAGTCTCATCACTCATTGCATTACGAACATTCTGAGATACTGGTGTTGGACCAGGNGTAAAAAGTAACATGTAAAAGTTCCTAGGAGATAAAATTTATAATTTAAAACCTCGTATTATATCGAAAATTATTTATTTCTCTCTTTTGTGTGCTAAAATTTCACATGACAATATTTGATTCCATTATTCTCGGCATTATAGAAGGCTTCACAGAGTTTTTACCTATTTCTTCAACTGGTCACTTAATTGTAGCGAGTGAACTTCTTGGTATAAAACAAACAACAGTNACAAAAGCTTATGAAGTNATTATACAGTTTGGAGCAATTTTAGCTGTTATTTTAAACTATAAAGATAAGTTTACTCTCAAAAAAATAGACCTTTGGACGAAGGTCTTTCTTGCATTTATTCCTATTGGTGTTGTAGGGTTTATCTTCTCAGACTCCATTAAAGAACTTTTTTCTATCAGGGTTGTTGCTATTATGTTTATACTCGGAGGTATCGCTTTTTTAATTGTTGAGAAGTTTTTTATTCATGAAGAAAAGCAAAGCATTGATGACATAGAAGATGTAAGTCTCAAACAAGCCATGATAATAGGATTTGCACAAATTTTTGCACTTATCCCCGGAACAAGTAGAGCAGGTTCTACTATCATCGGGGCACTCCTAGTAGGTCTTAGTAGAAAGGCGAGCGCTGAGTTTAGTTTTTTACTTGCATTTCCTGTGATGTCAGCAGTTACCGCCTATGACTTGCTTAAACATTATAATGAATTTTCACTCGAAGATACGGGCACTCTTGCGGTTGGCTTCGTTATTTCATTTTTTGTGGCCTTCCTTACAATCAAACTCTTTTTAAGATTTTTAAATACCTTTACCTTTGTAAGTTTTGGAATTTATAGAATCATATTTGGAGTCTTACTTCTCCTCCTGATGCCCCTAGAAACCTAGCTATAAAAAGACCTATAAGGTTTGCAAAATAATCTTAGCTAAAGATAAGGCTTTTGAGCGGTGTGACAATTTTTTCTTTGTTTCATCATCGAGCTCTCCCAGTGTTTTGTCAAACCCCAGTGGTATAAACATTGGGTCATATCCAAAACCACCATTTCCACTCTCATAACTCATAGCATTACCATACATCCAACCATGCACACAAAATTCAGAGTCCTTTGTCACGATAGCTATGGCTGCTGTATAATGTGCAGGAGAACTTTTAAGTCCTTTTTCTTTTATCGCTTGCATGAGTTTATGCAGATTATCTTTATCGCTTGAGCCTTCACCTGCATACCTTGCACTGTAAATACCAGGTGCTCCTTCAAGAATATCTACACTAATTCCAGAGTCATCCGCCAAAACAACAGAAGAATCATCATTTAAGGCTTTAAAAACTGTGCGTGCCTTAATAAGTGCATTTTCTTTAAAAGAGTTCCCATCTTCTATTATCTCAAATTCTTCTATTATTTCGCCATAGGCTAGTACCTCATCATTTTCACACAATGCTTTAATTTCTCGTAATTTACCTTTGTTCGATGTCGCCAAAACTAATTTCAAATTTATTCCTTTAATATCTTTAAATCAAAACATATTTATAGTATACTCATGCCATTATACTACAAAGGCTTTCTTATGTTTAAAAAAGTGTTCCCTCTCTCATCCATAATCTTTTTACGATTTNTAGGANTATTTTTAGTTTTACCAGTGCTTTCTGTTTACGCGCTTGACCTTGATGGTGCTACACCATTTCTTGTNGGNGTTGTNGTTGGTGGGTATGCACTNACACAGGCTATGTTTCAACTCCCATTTGGTATTATAAGTGATAAAATAGGAAGAAAACCAACTATTTTATTTGGACTTATCATCTTCTTTATCGGTTCACTTATTTGTGCTTTTTCCACTGATATTTATACCTTAATGCTTGGGCGATTTCTTCAAGGTGCTGGAGCTATAGGTTCTGTTGCAACTGCAATGATATCTGACTTAGTAGAAGAAGAGTCTCGTGGTAAGGCTATGGCAATTATGGGTGGNTTTATCGCTCTTGCCTTTGCTCTTGCAATGGGTTTAGGACCAGTTTTAGCTTCAAGTTATGGGATTAGTACAATCTTCTTCATCACTTCTGGTTTAGTGGTTGTTTCTATTATCATTCTTTTTACAAANGTTCCTACACCTCCTAAGATTAGACATATTTATCATAACAAGGCGAAAACGATTGATATTATAAAAGATAATAATCTTCTTAACATGATTATCATTAACACCTTGCAAAAAGGTCTTATGACTGCAGCCTTTGTTATTATCCCTATTATTTTAACCCAAGAACAATATGGTTTTAACTGGGCTAAGTCTGATTTATGGATGGCGTATCTTCCTGCGATGATAGCTGGATTTCTTGCAATGGCACCAGCTGCAATCTTTGGTGAGAAAAAAAATATCCCTAAAGAAATCTTCTTACTTTCTATTTCCCTGTTTTTAGCATCTTTTCTCATTATGGGCTTTACAAANTCTAGTCTTGTATTTGTTATAGGTGTTGTTTGCTTTTTCGTAGCTTTTAATATGATGGAACCACTTGTTCAATCTCTTATTAGTAAATTTGCTAAGGTACATCAAAAAGGTGCGGCATTAGGTATCTCAAATTCGAGTGCTTATTTTGCAACATTTTTAGGTGGTACATTTGCAGGTATTTACCTCAATGGAAGTGANAGAGAAACATTAGCAGTTATTTTAGCAGGAATCATCCTATTATGGTTTATCTGGACAGCTTTCAAGCTTCAAAATCCTCTCAGACATTCTCATCTTTATATCAATGCAGATGAAGTAAATTTAGAAAAACTGCAAACAATAGAAAANGATAATATNGCTGAATGGTATATTAACGAAACAGAGAACCTTGTGGTAGTTAAATACGTAAAAGGTTCAATAGAAGAAGATGGTTTAAAGAAAAAAATCATTAAATAATTTTTAGGAAATAACTATGCAAACATTTGACCTTATTGTTGTTGGTGGGGGAAGAGCTAGTAATTTAGCAAAGAAAGCTGGAGAACTAGGTCAAAAGGTGGCACTTGTCGAAAAGTCAAAACTTGGAGGAACCTGTCCCAACAGAGGCTGTGTTCCCTCCAAACTCCTTATAGGCTACGCAGATGTTGCACGAACGATTAGAGAATCGTCACGACACTTTATAGACGCTCATATTAACTCCATCGATGTAGAGAAAATATTTGAAGAAACAAACAACTTTATCTCCTCCATAGACCCCTCATATAAGAGTCGAATGAATGAAAATGTAGAAGTAATATATGGTCTTGCATCTTTCGTCTCTGACTATGTCCTAGAAGTTAATGGTACCGAGATTACAGCACCTAAGATTGTCATAGCTACAGGTACCAGACCTATGAAGCCTCCCCATGAAAATGCATGGACGAGTGATGATATTTTTCCGTTACTTGGGGATGTTCCAAAATCCATCACTATTGTTGGTGCAGGATTTATTGCCTGTGAGNTNGNTAATTTCTTTGACGCTATAGGAATTAAAACTAAAATGCTTGTACGGAGTCAAAGACTACTTAGTAATGAAGACGCAGATATATCAAAGATATTTAAAGAAGAATTTTCTAAAAATATTGATATTAGTTTTGACACAATTATAGAAGATATTCACTATGAAGAAAAGCACTTCAAGCTACAACTTAAAAACAAAGAAAATGAGATACAAGAGCATAAAAGTGAAGCCTTACTTTACGCAACAGGAAGAATCTCAAATGCTGATTTACTTCACTTAGAAAATACAAATATTCAACAAGATAAAAGAGGCTTTATTCAAAGGGATGAGAACTTTGAGACAAGTGTCAAAGATGTGTATGTAGTTGGTGATGCTTCTGGAGAGCATATGCTCCAACATGCAGCAGCAGCCGAGGTCAATCATTTAGGAAAGGTACTTCTTGAAAATCACAAAGAAACTCTTAGGTTTAAATACATGCCACATGCTGTTTTTACAGAACCAGAAGTTGCAAGTGTAGGTCTTAGCGAAAAGCAAGCCAAGGAAACTGGAATAGAGTATATTACAACTACCACACCATGGTTAGCAAGTGCAAAAGCGATGTCTATGAGAATCAAATATCCAAGAACAAAACTCTTAGTAAACCCTAAAAATTATGAGATTCTTGGCTGTCATCTCATAGGTCCACAAAGTGCAACCATGATGCACCAAGTTTTAAGTATTATGCACATAGACAATGATATTAGGCATTTAAAAGAAATGCTCTACATACATCCTGCATTAAGTGAGGCATTATTACCGGCCGCTGTTGAAGCAGTTGCTCGCTGTAAGTAATAGCTAGTTAGCTATTACTACTTGCTTATAAAGTCCAAAGAAATAGAATTCACACAATGACGTATACTTTTGTCTGTCATTCTCTCTCCTTTAAATACATGCCCTAAGTGACCATCACACTTTGCACATACTATTTCTATCCTTCTTCCATCTGCATCACTTATTTCTCTTACTGCACCCTCTACAGTATCATCAAAACTTGGCCATCCTGTGCCTGAATCAAATTTACTTGAGGCATCAAAAAGTTTTGCATTACATTGACGACAGGTGTACATTCCATCTTCTTCATGCTTGTTATACTTACCTGTAAAAGGAGCTTCCGTTCCTTTTTCTACTATAACTCTTGTTTCTGTGTCGTTTAATTGATTAAGTTTCATATTTCCTCTTTTTATTTACGGTCATTTAATCGTGATTGGTACTCTTGTGGATGCTTACAAACTGGGCACATCTTCAAGGCTTTTTTACCATAATGAATATGTCCACACACTTCACATATCCATGCTTCATCTTCAATCTCACTTTCAAACACAATACCATTTTTAAGTCTTCCAAGCATGAGTAAAAACATTTTTTCATGTTCTATCTCGACTTTTCCTATAGCTTTAAAAAGTCTAGCTGCCTCTTCATACCCATCTTCTTTTGCGATTTTTGAAAAATCTGGATACATATCTACATGTTCATAATGTTCTCCATCTATTGCTAATTGAAGATTCTCTTCTGTATTACCAAAGTTGTTTTCACTTTGTGCTAGCATTCTATTATGAAGAGATAACTCTAACTTAGCATGTGTTTTTTCATTATCAGCAGCTCTTTGAAAGTGTGCTGCTATATCTCTATAACCTTCTTTTTGTGCCACCTTAGCAAAATACTCATACTTATTTCTTGCCTGAGATTCACCTGCAAATGCTTTCATAAGATTTACTAGAGTTAAGTTCTCGGTTATCATCTCCATAGCCTCGTTGCAACAACTAAGTGCTCCCTCTCCTACATTTTGTACCTCAACAACATTTGCACATGTTTTACACTTATACGATTCATACTGTCTCATTACTCTCTCCTTTGACTCCATTTTGAGAGAAATTATAAGCTTCCATACCTTTGAGCGCTCTTAAAAGATATTGCTATCTTATTCCTACGCTTATAATAAAAAACGCTGAGTGTATAATGTGAGAAATATCCCAACAACAAAGACTAAAATATGAGCCTAACAAACAGAGAACTCCAATTACGTAAGACCTGCCAACTGTATGCATACGTTCTCGTATCACAGAATAAAGAAGTTCCAGAGTACATACAAGAATGTGCGGATTCAGATGAGTATGATTGTCTTACAGACTGTGTAGCTGAGTTATCCCAAGAAGTTCAAGCTTTTGACAGTGATACTTTTGAGAGGATTGTAAATAATAAAGAATCAGTAGAGGCACAAAAGCTTTCGCTTTGGTGGGAAATGTACAAAATGTACATACCTATAGATGATTTTTCGAAGAAGAAATAGTTTTAAAAACTACTTCTGAGGTGTTACATACATATTGAAATATCTGCCTTCAAACTTAGGCGGTTTTTCCATAACTCCAATGTCTTCAACCATTGGCCAAACACGTAAAAGAACTTCTTTCCCTGCTTCTGGATGTGCCATTTCACGTCCACGTAAGAAAACACGAAACTTAACATGAAAACCTTTTTCTAAAAATTCTCTTGCATGTTTTACCTTGTAGTTCATATCGTTTGTAGCAATTTTAACAGAGAGTTTAATCTCTTTTACAACGATTTTTACTTGGTTCTTTCTTTGTTCTTTAAGTTTCTTTTCTTCTTGGTATCTATATTTACCGTAGTCCATAATCTTTGCAACAGGCGGTTTTGCTTCAGGAGCAATAAGAACTAAATCTTGTCCT
>JAESSH010000026.1 GCA_016764205.1 Sulfurimonas sp. | reverse complement strand
CGTGCCATATTTCTCTTATGTTTACCCAATGCCCCACCTACATATGCCGTAATTGCAGATGATAGCCCAAAACTAATGGATAAAAGCATGAAAAATATTATAAAACTATATGTAAGAGCAGAGATGGCTTCAGTGGATATTTGACCGATATAAAATGTATCTACTACATTGTACATTGTGTTAAAAAACATCCCTATACTTGAAGGAATTGCGATTTGAAAGATTAATTGTTTAATGTCTTTTGTTATGAGTTCATTTGTTTGTTTCATGAGTGTGACTATACTGTAATACTCTTTAGGTGGTATTAGTTATTAAAAAAAGTTATATTAAAGAGTTGAGGGAAACAACGAAGCATTTGCTTCGTTATTTGAATCGTAATTAAACTGGTTTTACTGTGATTCCATATTTGTTTTCAGCAATATCACGTGCTTGTAAACCATATCCTTCAATCTCATTAAAGTTAAGGTATTTGTATACTGCATCTTCTTTACCAGCAAGTTTTGCAGGAACAATATCCATATATTCTTCAACGGTAGGAATACGACCAAGTTTTGCAGTTAATGCAGAAAGCTCAGCAGACCCAAGAAAAACTTGAGTACCTTTACCTAGACGGTTGTTGAAGTTACGTGTTGATGTTGAGAAAACTGTTGAGTTTTCACGAGCAGATGCTTGATTACCCATACATAATGAACAACCCGGTACTTCGGTTTGTGCTTTTATAGCCTGATAAATTTCATAATAACCTTCGTTAATTAACTGTTGCTCATCCATTTTTGTTGGAGGAACAATCCAAAATTTCTCAACATTGTGTCCAGTCTCACCTCTCATTATTTCGCCAGCTGCTCTATAGTGACCTATATTTGTCATACAAGAACCTAAAAACACTTCATCAATATGTGTTCCAGCAACTTCAGACAAAAGTTTAACATTATCTGGATCATTTGGACAAGCAAGAATTGGTTCAGTAATAGTATTTAAATCGATTTCAATGACTGCCGCATATTCTGCATCAGCATCTGGTTTCATTAAAGTAGGGTTAGCTAACCAGTCTTTCATTTTACCAATACGACGCTCAATAGTTGTAGCATCAGAATAACCATCNNTAACCATAGCTTCAAGTAAGGCTACGTTTGATTTTAAATACTCTTCAACTGGAGCAATATTTAAAAGAACAGTACATGCCGCTGCTGAACGCTCTGCAGATGCATCGGAGAGCTCAAATGCTTGTTCAGCTTTAAGATCAGGTAAACCTTCTATTTCTAAGATTCTACCAGCNAAAACATTGATTTTACCCTCTTTAGGAACAGTTAAATGTCCTTGTTGTATAGCAACATAAGGAATAGCATTTACAAGGTCACGTAAAGTAATCCCTGGTTGCATTTCACCTGAAAAACGAACAAGTACAGACTCAGGTACACTTAAAGGCATTGAACCTGTAACAGCAGCAAAGGCAACAACACCAGATCCNCCAGGAAAAGAAATCCCAATAGGAAAACGTGTNTGGCTATCAGCACCGGTACCAACAGCATCNGGAAGAGCCATTCTGTTTAACCATGAATGGATAATACCATCACCTAAACGAAGTGAAACACCTGAACGATTTGAGATAAATTCTGGTAAATTAGCGTGCATTTCAGCATCAGATGGTTTAGGATAAGCTGCTGTATGACAAAAAGTTTGAAGTACAAAGTCAGCATTAAATCCGAGTGCTGCAAGTTCTTTAATCTCATCTCTTGTCATAGGACCAGTTGTATCTTGAGAGCCAACTGTATTCATCTCTGGCTCAACATACATACCTGGGCGAACACCAACAAGACCTGAAGCTTTACCAATCATTTTTTGTGCTAATGTGAAACCTTTACCAGTATCAGCTGGTTGCTCAGCAGTTAAGAATGCTTCAGAAGCACCAAGACCAAGAACACCACGTGCTTTAGAAGTTAAACCACGACCAATAATCAACGGAATACGTCCACCTGCCTGAACTTCATCAGTGATAGTGTTAGGAGTTAATTTAAAAGTAGAAATACACTTTCCATCTTTATGTGCTTCACCNTTATACGGATAAATAGTAAGNACNTCGCCTGTTTCCATACCGGAGACATCAAGNTCTAAAGGAAGAGCACCAGAATCTTCACATGTAGCAAAGAAAATTGGAGCAATNGTTTGACCAAGAACAACACCACCGGTACGTTTGTTAGGAACACCATCAATATCTACACCTAAGTGCCATTGAACAGAGTTAACACCAGACTTACGAGAAGAACCAGTACCAACAACATCGCCAACATAAGCAATAGGATTACCTTTTTTCTTTAACTCTTTAAGCGTATCTAATGGGTTGTCCATTCTGTTGATAAGAAGTGANTTTGCATGTAANGGAATATCTGAACGCGTAAATGCTTCAGAAGCTGGAGAAAGNTCATCTGTATTCGTTNCACCGGGAACTTTATATACTGTAATTTTCATCTCNTCNGCTATTGGTGCTTTACTTGTAAACCATTCAGCATTTGCCCACGAAGTAAGAACNTTAGTNGCATGTACATTACCNTCTTTATGTAGCTTTTCAACATCATTNAATGCATCATATACTAAAAGTGTTTTACATAAAGCCGTCACAGCTGCNTCAANAACTTCTGTNTCTGATGAAGCTAAAGCGTGAACCATAGGAAGAACATTAAATCCACCTAACATCATACCAAGCATTTCAACTGCTCGTTTTGCAGATATTGCAGCAACTGTAATATTTTTGGCAGCTATTTCATTTAAGAATGCTGCTTTTACTTGTGCTGCATCATCAACACCAGGAGCCACACGATTTGTAAGTAAATCAAGTAACTCGTCTGTAGAGTTAGACTTAATAAGTTCTATTAACTCAGCTGTTTGTTTTGCTGAAAGTGCCAAAGCTGGTACACCAAGTGCTTCACGTTCTTCAACGTGTGCCTTATAATCTTCAATAAATGACATGTTTATTCCTGTTTTATGTTTAATTTAATATGGATTATATCTAAAGATATTTAATAGTATTCGTGATGTTACTTTTCTAAGCACTTTTGTTTTATTTCATATAATTTATGTAGATATTGGTAACAGTAAAACAAGGTTTACTAGAGTATTTCTCGAATACCTTTTGTATTTGCAGTAGATAAAACGCCCTCGCCTTCAAGCTGTTCAATCAGTCTTGCTGAACGATTGTAGCCTATTTGAAGTTTTCTTTGAAGATAAGAAATAGATGTCTTCCTATCTGTGAGTATAATACTTTTTGCTTCCTCATACAGGCTGTCTAACTCTTCATAAGAATCTTTTTTACCTGCACCAATAGTTTCGCTTTCTTCAAATAAAAAACTTTTATCATAATTTGGTTCTCTTTGAGATTTCAAATACTCTACTATGTCTTCTATTTCTTTTTCTGTACTCCATGGAGCATGAAGTCGTACAAGTCCAGTCGAGCCTGGAGGAGTAAAGAGCATATCACCCTTACCTAATAATGACTCAGCACCCATCTGATCTAAAATAATCTTTGAATCAACTTTTTGCCCTACTCTATATGAG
>JAESSH010000025.1 GCA_016764205.1 Sulfurimonas sp. | reverse complement strand
TTTATACATTTAGTTACAGCAATATTTTTTGGTCTTGTCTCAACACCACCAGTGCTGGATACTGCTTTATTTGGTCTCGCGTATACAGCCCTGGCCTGGATATTACCAGTATAATATGTAGTTGTAGAATCAGCCATGCTAGTTATATTATGGTTATGAGACTTAAGCTCATCCACCTGTGAACTACCTAAGACACGCCCACTATCAACACCAGCTCCAGCATCAATATTACGGTCAAACAAGCCTCTACCACTAGGTATTCTAAAAGTTGTTGTTCCATCGCCTGTACTGAAAGAACCCTCTTGCCCGTTGTACCATTCCGCATCTGTATACAAGTTCCCACTAGCTTGGGCATATGCCCACAAATCAGCGTATTCAACTCTATCATGCTCAGTACCTGCTCTAAGTAAAAAGCCTTCAAAAGGTGTATCTGCATGGCAAGTCAGTACTGCACCTACAGGAATTGTAGGAACATTCAAAATCGCCTCATCCAACTGCCCCTTATTAACAACATCCTCATCAGCCTCAGCAGGTTTTGCTTTGAAAATTTGAGTTGGAGAGCCGTTTAGGAGAGCTCTAAGAGCCAAAGAGACATCTAATTCAGTTTTCGTGTATGTTGTTAATTTATCCGCTTTTAATTCCAACTCTGCAAGTGTAATCTCGTCTATGAAATTCCACTCTGCTGTTTCTGTTTCAGATGTTGGTTCTATTAGGTTATTTTCTATTTTGGATACATAATTCTTACCATCTATATAAGAGATACTTTCACCAACAGAATAGCCTGTGATGTTGTATGCAGATACCCAGTCGCCTTTGTAATTAATATACCCCTCCATGCTCAAAAGATAGCTGTGCGATTTTGCTTCGTTTACCGACACTGAATCAGCATTATTTTGAACTTCTATCGAAACAGAATCCATATCAGTAGCCATTTCGTTCATCTCATCAACCATATCATTCATTTCGCCAATTCTTTGTGGAACTTCTGCATTGTAGGCGTCAACATCTTCAGGGAAGGTGCTCTCGTTAATTGCTGGAACTTTNGTATATGGNGTNACCCTTGTANTAATATTTTNTATCGCCATNATATAAACCTTTGTAATTTGAATTTGATTTTTGATTGTGTAGAACTTGTTTCTAAGGTTGGAGAAATATCTCTAGTGAAACCATATACAACCAATGACCTATATTTAACTTCGTCGGAATTTTCGCTAAAGACTACGATTCGTCTATTTATCATCGCGTCGCACTTTGTGAGAACAGAATCGACCGTCTCACTTTTGAAAATGAGCGTGTAATTAAAAACATGATAAACTTTTGTAGTGTCACCCTCATCTAAAAACAAAATATCGCCATTTTCTTGTTCTATGATTTTTCCAGAACTCTGGATTTTAATAGGTACTTTATCGAGAGTCAGTGCCAAATCAACGATTTGTCCAGCTAAAATCTCTCCTAGCTTCAAGTCAACGACTGTGGGGTTAGATATTGTTATTCTAATTGTTACGATTCCTGTGAAGANAGGCAGTGTCCAGTTAACATTTTCATAAGTTGTTGGAATGAATTGAGAGTACGTTCTCCAGTTGTATATCTCTGAAGTATCGACTAAATCTAATTTTGTATTTTCGAAAATGGGAGAATTTATATCACTCGTGTAAATTGTTATTTTTGCAGAATCTGCCACAATATTAAATAACACAACTTTGTCAACATTTCTTATCTCAAATTCCCACCATACTTCTGTTTCATTTTTGACAGATTGAGAATTGTACGCTTTATCCGCACATTTATGTCGGTTTGTTGCTCCAATATCGTTCCAGTAAAGGGAATCTTCCTTTGGCTCATTATACAAATACCTATAATTTGCGTCAATAAGCTCTATAAAATTAATAGGCGAATTCCAATCTTCTGTTATAAAATCAATATCTCCTGTCACTATAGCTTCAAAATATTTATTAAGAGAATGAATATATACAACCGAAGAACCACTCAATACCGCGATTGACGCAAAGTCAGTTTCTTTTGTTTTTGTAAAAAGGTTTGTTGCGAAAGTATCTAAAGGATCGTTATCATTCCATTCAAAATTTGCAAGAGGTTTAACATTCGTGTATGTTTCCCAGAGTCTTCCATCCTTATATCTTTTAACACCCGCAGAATATCCATTTTCTAAAACATAGGAGTGTATTGTCTCATCAACGCCCTCACCTTCACCAATGCTGCTGTCTGTGATATCTATCTGTTTAGGTATAAAATGCTTCATTATATTATCTCAACTTGGAGAGGGATTCTGCCAATCTCTATGCCCGATTGAACATCTGCTATTTGTGCATTTGTTAATTCAATAGAATCTAGCTTCTGATTAATTTCTCTTAATTGTTCTACTACAGCAGAGTTGTCAGCAGTTATAGAACCTGGCTTAAAATTATCCATTGCTAAATATGTATCATTTTCATATTTTGTTAAAACCCTTTCGCCTTGATGAAGTTCTGCAATGTAACCATCATAAGGTACATAGCCAAGACCACCAGAGTGAGAGCCATCAACTTCTATTTTCAGGTTTTTTAACTCTGATACTAGTGAATTTGTTATTCCTATATTACTACCAACTACAGCCTCTTGAATATCTAGCGATAANNTATTTACNTCTTCTATCAANCTNTCAAANGTNGANTGTTCNNTNTCTGANANNGTTTCTTTNGANAATAANTTATCAATCTGAGTTCGCTTTTCCCAGTAGCTAGATATGAAAGAGTCTTCAGAATCAAGTCCATCAATATTTCCAAGAAGGGCATCAATAGTATCCTGAATACTATCTGCTACACTCTCGAGTGTTTCTGCAAAGGCATTTGCGATTTCTGCTTGTTCTATAAGCAAGTCTCCGTATTCTTGTGTGGCTTCAATTAAATCTGTTTTCGATGGATCTATATTTTTATAAATTTCAACAAAGTTATTTTTAGTTAGATGTGCCAGTTCTGGCAATATATCACTTAAAAATAATTTCTCTTCTTCAAGTTGAGCCATTCTAAGAGCTGTAATATCTCCATTTGTACCAGATAGCTCTAAGAAATCTCTTTCATAATCGTGAACACTAAAAAACAACTCTTTTGTACTTTCCCTAAACTCTTCAAGAATATTGAGTGCTTCTTGCATATCTGTAACATCGACTAAGTCTTCTTGAGCGAAAAAGTCAACCAACTTAAGCCTGTCTATATCACTTAAAAATCCACCTTGGTTCTTAGCTTTTAGTGCTAATCCATTAATGCCCTCAAGGATATTTTCATAATTTTCAAAGTCAATATTAGAGGTATATTGCTCTAGTTCTGGAATTGTATATCTTTCAAAATCAAGGAATTCAGATGCGGCATCTAAAATAGTTTTTTCTAATTCAATTGTTACGCTAGAGATGTTATTTTTTAAAGCTGTTAAAACATTCTTGAAGTAATCATTTGCTTCTGTTCTGTGCTTGTTGTATGCGTTGTTTCCCCAGTTGTAGGCTCCATCATTATCAGTTAGTTCTTCATAGCTGTACTTAACTGCCATGCGATTCTCGTACGATGCTTCAACACCAGGAAGCTGTGCTTTCATTGCTACTAGATTTCTACTTAGAGTATCTATTGTTCCCTTGAGTGCAGTTCCATCACTACCGAAGTTTTCAAGTCTCTCCGTTGCACGATTGAGTCCATCCATGAATTCATCAAAATCATTATCGTAGTCTAATAAATCCAAACCCTGTCGTCCAAAGTCATCAGATGATAGTCCAAATGATGCACTTTCTATTATTGAGGTGTAGTCTTTTTCAATTTCTTCTTCAGCTTTTACAATAGTTGTACCACTTCCAACACTACCACCGCCACCGCCGAACATACCCATAGCAGATGTCATAAGAGCTATCATCGCAACAACTCTAGCTATGGCTGTGTATGGGTCACCTCCTCCTGCACTCGTAACTGCCACAGTTGCGTTTGCTCCAGCTTCTGCCATTTTTGCGGGAACTACAGCTGCCGAAGTTGCTATTGTTGTTTGAGCTGCTGCCATCTCTGCCAGTGCCGTTGCGTGAATGGCGAGTTGCAGACCAATCTGAATAGCTTGTAGAGCTTTATAACCTGTAGAGTTTTCTTTAAAAAATCCAGATGCCGCACCTGCGAGATGTGAGTATGCATCAAGTTCATTTTTAGTATTTGCTGATTTTAGTTTAGCGCTATCTTTTTGATATCTTTCATCGATACTAGCCATCTTTGCACTGTCTTTACCCCATTTCTTCTTATCTTTTTCATATTTCTTTTCAAGTTTTGCTTTTGTTTTCAAGTCTCTTAAATTGCTAACGCTAAGTTTTGTCATAGCTTTTGATACTGCAGATATTTCTCCAGCAACTCCAGTTAATCCATCGTACCAATCTTGAGAACTAGATGCTAGTTCTATTTGCATATCAAGCATGTCTTCAAAACTATCTGTTATTGATTCATTAAAGTCTATTTCGTCTTGGGCTGAATCGTCTTTTTCTTTTCTTGTAAAATCTTGAGACATTACATCAAAAGCGTTCATCATCTCTTCTGTTGTGAGTGTTGTACTTTCTGCAAGTTCTAACATTGTTTTATTTGTTTTTGTTAGCCATTTATCATAGTCAGTACCAGTAATATTGATATATTTTTTATAAAGCTCGTCATTTAAATCAAGTTGTTCTTTAATTGAGTCTGAAGTTGTATCTAGTGAGTATTTATTTTTTGTTTTCACCCGTGCTTCCGAACCATTTTCAACAACACTATTATTCTCTATGTTTTCGTTTTTGATTTCATTAATAGTTTCTTTTTGTTTCTTTAATATTTGTAATTGTTGAGATAATTCCGTAAGCTCGTATGCTAAAGTTTCTCCATATCCTGATACCGGTCCATTGATACCTCTCGCTCTCGCTTCATCGTTTGCTAGTTTGGAAGTCTCTGCTATTTTTTTAGTGATTTTTGTTATTTCAAAGTCTAGTGTTGCGTCAGAAGCATTCCGAATGCTTTTTGCATAATTATCCATGTTTCGCTCAGCCATTGTCATCGTGTCGTTTGAATCGCTTATGATTTCATAGAAGCTGTATGCTATGCTTGCCACCGCTACGAATGGTATTGTTTTAATAGCTAAAGAAAGGGCTTTAGTAGAAACTGTTGAGATTAATATAGCCCTATTAACTGAGCCTAAAGAACCACCAAATAAGACACTTGAGGTTGCAGCTAATGAAGATACTACTGTATAGGCTTTAGTGGCTGTATTTACAGCTAAAATGCTTCCGCCAAGAATTACTAGAATCTTTGCAACTTCCAAAACAACATCTTTGTTTTCAGTAAGCATTGTTGCCATTTCCGTTAAGCTTTCATGTGTTGATGTAATTACAGGCTTTAAGTCTTCTCCGTATGCCGCTGCTAGTATTGTCAATGACGACGAGGACTTTGTGGTCTGTGCTTCAAGTCCTTGAGAAGCAACTTCATATTCTTTTTGGATTGATGTGCCAACTGCATATTCATCATGTGCTATTTTTAGATTTTTAGTTAATAGCTCTGTGTTTGATGATAATTTTAAAAGAACATCTTTTACCTCCGTCCCCGAATATCCTAAATCTGTTAAGAAGTTTGCGGCATCGGTTTTACTAAGACTATTCATGTGTTCTAAGAATTGTTGCAGTGCTTTTATTGGCTCATTTTGTACTATACTAGCAAAGCTAGTGACATTTGCTCCAATAGCTTCTGCAAACTTATCTGAATCAGAAATTAAGTCTAGCNTTACACGATTTACATTTGTCCCACCTGNTTCAAAATTAATAGCCAAATCTANCANTGTTGCCGATAAACCAAAAATCTCATCTGTAAGTAATCCAGCTGTCTTAGCACCACCACTTAGTCTTTGAGAAAATTTGAGTAAATCGCCAACAGTCGCACTTGTAGTATTTGATAATTCATTTGCGACACTCGCTAGTTTCTCTATATTTTCTATTGGTTCGTTAAGCGAATTTGAAAGTTTTGCAAAAGATGTTGCAGATTGAGAAGCACTGAGTTCAGTCGTTAATCCTATCATCCCTATGACACGAGTAAATTCTGTAATATTCTCTACACCCTGGATGCCTAATTGTCCAGCCGCCTCTGCTGTTTCATAGAGCCCATATAACTTGAAGCCAGCCATTGATGTAGCCATTATATCTATTTTATTGGTTAGCTTGTCAAGTTCTTTTCCAGCTAGTCCTGTTGTTTTTGCTACAGATATTTGAGCGTTTTCTACTTGTTTAAAAGCTTTAGTAGCTTTGTTTATGCCTTCAAAAGTAACGTATGCAGCGGCAAGAGAAAAAATTGTTTTTTTCATATTTCCAACTGCGCGAGCTACACTCTTTTCCGCGTTATCCATGCCTCTAATCAACTGTGAAGTGTCGCCTTTGATGTCAATTAACACTGTACCAATTGTTTGACTCATTAAGTTTTTCCTCCAAATATTGCAAAAACTTGTTTTGCAAGTTCGCTTATAGTTTTTTGTTTAGGCTTCTCATGATGAGAAGGCATAAAATCCGTTGTTTTTGCTTTTGTATTACCCATAAAACTAGCAANCATATAAGATAGACTTGCGAGCTGGATTTCATTTCTATCTACTNCAAATGGTTCAAGNTTATAATATTCAATCCATTCCTGCAATTCGGTGCTACTNATAGTNTGTTCAAGTTCTCCAACAGTACGNCCGAGNGCCAACGCTAACTTAAAAAGAAAGCGTCTTTGGGNTGTTACTTTTTTGGCTCCTGCAGTTCTCCAACAGCTTTGACAATTTCAGCTATACCTTCAAAAGCCTCTGCTGGAAGTGATAGCATCTTTTTGACACTCATTTTTGGCTCAACTAAAGCAAATGAAGCCATTTTTATAGTTGACATCGCACCATCGCCAGCTGTTTGTGTTTTTACAACTTCTGCCGTCTCCGCAACAGTTAGCTGACGGATTTTAACCTCGCCACCCCACGCTTCAATATTTACTGTTCCTTCTTTAGTCTTACATATTTTTTCAATATCTTCAAGAGTTAACATTTGATTTCCTTTAGTTCTTTATTTTTAATTATGCCGCTGCTGAAATAGCAGGTGTTCCAACTGTTTCAAAAGAGACATCTGCCTTATATTTACCCTCATCTTCACCAACAACCTTGAAAGCTGTCACTCTACAAGTACGAGTGATTGTTGTTCCATTTGCGCCAGCTGAGTCATTCATCTCTATTACTATTGCAACTTCTGAGTCTGTATCAATTGCTGTTTCGAGTGCATTAACACCTTCAACTGCTGATGGATCATATAAAATACTCATACTCATGGACCCTTGCACCAATGCGCCTGTTGCTATAATTTGATTATCGCTATTGATTGGATTATATTTCTTCACCGCTCTTGTTTTGTCGATGACAGAATCCAAGCTTAGTAGTTCGCCAATAGATACTGTTCCAACTTTTACTGTTATTCCTTGATAGTCTGGGAGTGCCATTTTTTTATCCTTTAAAATTAAAATCTAATGTTTGTCTAAATAGCCTGGTATCTTTTTCGCTTCCCTCACTCACGTTTAAATTGTGAGGAAAATGTGAAAAAGAGTACAAAGCTTCTTTAACTTGCTGTTTAATCGCCTTGACTTCTAAATAGCTTTCGCTATAAATGTCAATTTGAAACCTATGTTTTGTACCGTATGCAACAGAACCGTTTAGTGATTGCTTATCGTTCTCACTAACTACTGAATAAACCAAGGCTGGCTTAATACTATTTTGTGGCATAATCAAGGGATATACCCTCTCGTCTACCAACGTTACCTGTGTTGATAAATGAGAAAATAGTTCTTTCTCAATCATAATTTTGCTACCTCTCGATCTATTCTTTTCTTCATGTATTTCTTCGCTATTTCAATAGCTTCACTTCCTTTACTTTCAAACGCTGGTCTTAGATATGGATGAGCTGCTGCTTTTGAACTTCCAAACTCAATGTGACCACCATAGTTGTAACGCTTTTCACCATTTGCATCTTGCACTTTATGTATTGTTCTCGTATGCGGAACTACGGAAAACTTGATGATTGATTTATCTTTTGTTTTTCTTTTAATCGTTTTTAAAGACTTTTTTAAATATCCATCGTCTCTAGGAACATTGCGTCTTGCTTCTTTTGTAATAGCAGCAGCACCTGCACGGATTGCCCCAGTTATTACATTTTTTTGAAACTTGATTGGAAATGATTTTAGTTTTCTAAGTAAATCCTCTACTCCTGAGACTTTCACATCTACACCATTGACATTAGCCATTGATAATCTCCGTTGCCATAATGTGCAGAGTTTTATTAAGTTCTCTAACATTGATTATTGATTCAATCTCAAACTTTCTTGAACCGTAAACGATTTGCATTGTTGGTAAAATTCCACTTAAAAATCTAAGCTCTATTTTGTGAGTAACTTCTGCTTTTTTTTGTTTTGACGCAAGATATTCTTTTGCACTTAATGGTAGTATTTCACTATAAGCAGATTTAAAAATTGTGAATGTGTTCTCAACTTCACCAAAAGCATTTTTCACTTCTGTTGCTGATAAAAAATCAATTTTATGCTTTAAGTTTCCACTTCTCATGGCATAATCCTATAGGGCTTGATTAGTTGAGAAATTAAACCATCGTTAAATTCTGATACAACGACTCCAATTACATACTTTTCGCGATGCTCGTAAGCCGTGGCTATAAGAACTCTCATGTAGGATTTTATTGGAGAAGGAATTTTGTAATA
>JAESSH010000024.1 GCA_016764205.1 Sulfurimonas sp. | reverse complement strand
TTGTAGCGATATTTGTAATAATCGCTGGTATTGGAGTCTTTTCATTTACAACATCACTTATCGTAACTTCTTTTACTGAAAAATTAGATGAAATAAAAAGCTTGAAAGTCATTGATGACATAGCAAAAATAAAAGAATTTTATTTGGTATGTGGTTATGAGAGTGTTGCAAAAGAAGTTGTGAGAGAGTTAAGTCTAAAACATAAGGTTATTATTTTAGAAGAAGATGAGACTAAGGTGAAGTTAGCAAAAGAAAATGGCTTTATAGCTTTAAAATATAATCCCGGTTCTATAGAGAGTTATACAAAATTACGTATCGATATTAAAACACAGGTAAAAGCCATAATATGTTTAGGTAAAAGTGATGTTGACAATGTATATACTGCTCTTACTGTACGCTCGTTCAATAAAGATGTATTTATTTTATCGATTTTAAAAAATAAGGCAAATAAAAACAAACTTACCTTTGCAGGTGTAAATGAAATAGTATATGAAAAAGAGCTCATCGGAGTGACAGCCAAAGAGTTTGTTGGACAGCATGTCGCTTTTGAAGTCATTCATGCCTTACGTTCGAGTTATACAAACATAGATGTAGATGAAATCGTAGTAGATGAAAGAATCTTAGAAAACTATACTTCGGTGGGCGTTCTTAACACTCTTAGATATAGAATCATACTTCTTGGAGTTTATAAAAAGTCTAAAAAAAGTTTTATTTTTAACCCCGAAGCCAGCATAACACTTGAGCGTGGTGATTATCTTCTTGTCATTGGTGATTCCCAGTTTTTACGAGAATTTAACACATACTTACATATGAAGGTATCTTCATGAAACATTCTATAGCTTTGATATTTGGTTATAACGATTATGCAATTGAAATAGAAAAAAATATTAAAACCCAGTATGAAGAAGTGTACATATTTAAGCTAGGAGAGGATGATGAAAATAGCTTTGATTTAAGCGATAACTGGGATTCTTTAAGTAAAAAAGTAAATATTGATACATGCACAGCTTTTTGCNGTTTTAGAAGATATGGCAGAAAATGTTTTTTTAACGATTTCACTTCGTGATACATTTAAGGATTTAGATATTATTGCCNTGTCNCTTGATAAAGAAAGNCAAGATAANCTNATCTTAGCAGGNGCNACAAANGTTCTCCCTACAATGCAAACAACAGCAAATGTAATTGTAGANTTACTTGAAAAACCNGTNGTTACNANAGTNTTNCATGATATNTTATATAAAAGTAGCTCCTTAAAGATTGCACAAATAAAAGTAGAGAANTNTGAANTGTTTGANCAAACACATCNTACNGATATAAAATGGAGTAGAGATCATGGAATTGTGATTATATTTCTTGTTCATGAAAATAATACACGCGAATTTATTAATACTTCANGTGCTGTGAATCATAGGGTAAAAAATGGAGATATTTTTATTGTTGTAGGGTATGATTCAGATATAAAAGCATTTGAAAAANTAATAGGATGTACATATGNNGAGTAAGATTGGGGTTATNGGTGCTGGAAAATGGGGTCTAGCCCTTGCCTTTGCCTTAGGTAAAAATAATGANGTAGTGATTACTTCAAGAANACCTCGAGACTTAGANAATTTTGTTAGCTTAGATGAAATACTTAAGTGCGAGTATTTAGTTATTACNGTTCCAGCACAAGAGGTNTCTCANTGGTTAAAAGAAAANTTNNTTTTNAANAANCATAANNTNCTTGTTGCTTCTAAAGGTATAGAAGCNNNAANTGGAAGATTTTTAAATGAAATTTATGAAGANTATATTCCAAATGAAAANATCTCTTTTCTTTCAGGTCCATCATTTGCATCTGAGGTTTTACAGTCTTTACCAACAGCCTTAGTTATTANTTCTTATAATGAAGCNTTAAGTNAAGAGTTNGCTGGGTTTTTNCCCTCGTTCATTAAAGCATANACATCTACAGATGTANTGGGTGCTGAAATTGCAGGTGCATATAAAAATGTTATTGCTATTGCTGCTGGAATTTGTGAAGGTTTAGGACTTGGAAGAAATGCAGCCGCTGCTTTAATTTCTCGTGGTCTCGTTGAAATGAAAAGATTTGGGAATGAATATGGAGCTAAGGAAGAANGCTTTATTGGGCTTAGTGGAGCAGGGGATTTGTTTTTAACAGCATCATCGAACATGTCAAGAAATTTTCGTGTTGGTTTAGGCTTAGCAAAAAGAAGATCACAAGAAGATATTTTAGAAGAATTAGGAGAGGTTGCAGAAGGAATAGGGACAAGCTATGCACTTCAAGAAATCTCAAAACAAAAAGGTTTATACCTTCCTATAGCTAAAGAAGTGTATGAAATGTTAGAAGGGAAAAANCCNCAANAATCTTTAAAAGATTTACTNTCAAATTAAAGGAATACAATGAAGAATACAAAAATAATACTCGCTCTTGCACTTGTAAGTGCTACAACACTTAGNGCAGGTTGGATGGATACGCTCAATGAAGGTTTAGATATTCTTAGTACTTCAAGTAAAGAAGAAAGCAAAACNANNGNTAAACAAAGTGATTCTAAAAGTNCTTTAGATANTTTAACNTCTANTGAAATGAACGGTGCATTAAAAGAAGCCTTAGAAAAGGGCGTATCGTATGCTATAGAGAGTTTAGGAAAAGAAAATGGATACTTTTCTAATGCACTTACAAAAATATCTTTACCAGATAACTTACAACAAACAGCAGACTTAGTAAAAAAAGCGGGTGGAGAGAAGTATGTTGATGATTTAATACTAGCCATGAATAATGCAGCAACTGAAGCGGCACCTAAAACTGCAAGTATTTTTTCAAAAAGTATTTCTAATATGAGTATTGACGATGCAAAGAAAATTTTATCGGGTTCTGATAGTGCAGCTACTGATTATTTTAAAACTACTACGACAAAAGATTTACAAGCTACTATAGCTCCAATCATTGCTAAAAGTATGGATAATAATGATGTAGCGAAATACTATGATATGTTTCAATCTTTTTATAAAGAAAATGCTGGAATCATGCAAAACGATTACATAAGTGGAGCAGCAGATATGCTTGGCTATGGCGATGTACTACCAAGCCAAAAAGATGAGGATGTAAATGGATATATTACAAACAAATCTATTGATGGAATCATGCTTATGATAGAAGAGCAAGAAAAAAAGATTAGAGAACACCCTTTAGCGCAAAATAACGATTTAATAGGAAAAGTATTTTCAGTATTTGAATAAAGAGAACTTTAAATAAATTGATACTATTGAGTAAAAGAAATACAAGGAGAAAGTAGGGTGTTACAATACAAAAAAGAATTTAAAAAAATAGCCTTGGCTATTTTAATAGGACTGATAGTTTTTGTCATTTCACTCACCCTTTTTAATCAAATCCAATCAACCTTGTTGGGTCTCATAGCTTTGTTAGTAACACTTTGGACAAATGAAGTTTTTCCCTTAGGCGTAACATCCTTATTGCCTATTTTAGTTTTTCCTATTTTTGAAGTCTTAGACACAAAGGCTACGGCAGTTAATTATTCGCATCCTATTATCTTCTTATTTTTAGGTGGATTTTTGCTTGCTATCGCGGTCGAGAAAACAAAATTACATTCTTTTATAGCTGAAAAAATGCTTTCCTTATTTCCAAGTACACCGCGTGGTATGATATTCTCTTTAGCCATAACTGCGGGGCTTTTATCCGCGATTCTTTCAAATACGACAACAACACTTTTACTCATTTCCATAGCACTTTTTATAACAAAGCAGAAAAAACTAAAAATGAGATTTGCCTTAGCAATCGCGTATGGTGCGAGTGTTGGTGGAATCATTACACCTATTGGAACAACTCCAAATCTCATTTTGATGGGAATAATGAGTGATAAAGGTATGGAGTTAATTCCCTTTGTGCAATGGATTTGGATGGTTTTACCTCTTGCTTTTGTCATGCTTGTTGTCATGAGCCTACTGCTAAGTGTAGGTGTCTCAAAGCATCAGATACATAAAGAGACAATCCAACATACTCTCGATGTACCGCAGAAGAAAATCTTGTTTGTCTTATTTGGACTGATTCTTCTTTTGCTTCTCAATGCACAAATGAAGCCTTTTTGGTCAGGATTAGGTTTGAGTGAGCCGGGAATATTACTAGCAGCAGGGCTAGTTCTTTTTATGCCACCTTTTAAAATTCTTGTATGGAATGACGATGCTCCAAAGGTACCGTACCAGATTATATTTTTGTTTGGTGCAGGGTTTTCAATAGCCAAGGCATTTGGAGATACAGGTTTAGCAGACGCACTTGCTTCTTATCTCCTATCTATGACTGATATGTCTCCCATATTCTTACTTTTAAGTGTAGCAGTACTTATAACATTTACAACAGAAATAACATCAAATACAGCCCTCATTTCTATTATGCTTCCTGTAATATATTCAGTGAGTGTACAGGCGGAAATTAATAGTACACTTTTTATGATGGTAGCGACTGTATGTGCAAGTTATGCTTTTATGTTACCAATAGCAACTGCTCCAAATGCAATAGCCATGAGTAGCGGTGCTGTACAGATAAAAGACATGATTCGTTACGGAATTATTTTAAACTTTATAGGAATATTTTTTATTGTTATAATTGCAGAGTTTTTTTGGAAAAANATTTTATAAAGAGGGAAAATAATGATAGTACATATTGTGATGTTTAAATTTAAGCAAGAGAATAAAGAGTTTAACATTAANATGATAGCCAAACANCTTAATGATTTAGTAGNGAGTATNGATNCNTTNGTATCTATNGAAGTTGGNNTTGACTTTAATCANTCNNNNAGAGCNTTTGATTTGTCTCTTTACTCTACNTTTAAGTCTAAAGAAGACTTACAAGCATANGCANCGCATCCAGAGCANTTAAAAGTTGTANCGAGTATAAAATGTNTTACATCAGAAGCTAAGGTCGTAGACTACGAGATATAGAGTTTAGTTAGTTATCAGTTAAAAATGATAAAATCACTTTTTAATTTATGAAAAGGTTTTGAATTATGGTAAGCACTTTAGTAGCAATCTACACCTTATATGTTCTGCTCTCTTTATACGTCAGTATTATGCAAATTGGATACATTAATGTAGCAAAAAGAAAAGAGCCTNTTTTATTAGATGATGGAAAATTCTTNCTCGCTGGAAATTATGCGGTTGCCAAAGAAAAGCTNGGTTTNGTAAATACCTTTGTGGANTATATTTTNTTTATAGCNTGGTTAGGTATTGGAATCTCTTGGTTGGANGGTNTGATATTTTTAGAAAATGANGCNCTACAAAATATTCTCATTGTNATGAGNTTTTTACTTATTGGCTCTTTTNTATCTTTACCATTNTCNTATTATGAAAAATTTGTTCTTGATGAAGNNTTTGGTTTTAACAANTCNTCTGTAGGACTTTGGATAAAAGATACNCTNATTTCATTTTTTCTGACACTCTTTTTTGGTTCTTTAGTTATTTGGGGAATCTATGAAATAATTTCAAATTTTTCACAATGGTGGATATGGAGTTTTGCCTTTATCTTTAGTGTGATTATTGCAATAAATATGTTCTACCCAGCCTTTCGAGCAACGTTTTTTGATAAACTTACACCACTTCAAGATGAAGAATTAGATTCTCAGATAAAAATACTTATGAATAAAACAGGTTTTGTTAGCTCGGGTGTTTTTGTAAGTGATGCAAGTAAACGAGATGCAAGACTAAATGCTTATTTTGGTGGCTTTGGGAAGGCTAAACGTGTTGTACTTTTTGACACCTTAATCGAAAAACTATCAACAAAAGAGCTTTTAGCAGTGCTTGGACATGAACTTGGACATTTTGCGCATGGAGATGTATATAAAAATATAGGACTCGTTGGTGCCATGATACTCGGTATGTTTGCAATCTTTGGTAATCTCCCTCAGAACTTATTTTTAGAAATAGGAATAAGTGAAAGTCCAGCCTCACTTATGATTTTACTTCTTTTATTTATGCCGATTCTCNTGGCTTTATTATGATGCCGATNATGGGAATAGTAAGTAGNCANAATGAGTACGAAGCAGATAAAATGGNTAGTGANTTAGGTGGAGCAGGTGGTGCNATAGAACTTGCAAATGCTCTNAANGTACTNGTNCAAGAAAANAAAAGTTTNCCTCTCTCNCACCCTTTATATNTCTTTTTTCATTANACACANCCTCCTGTNATTGAGCGTTTGAAAGCTTTAGGTATGGATATANATANCANANATNATGANTCNNTAAAANTNGCNTGTGAATCNGGTNTNTGATTTTAGTTTTATTCATTAAGNTTTAAATAAAATAACAGTANTATNAATNCTATATAAAGGAAGCATGTGAAAGAAGTTGATGTATTTATTATAGGGGCTGGTCCAGCGGGTTCTATTGCTGGAGCGAAGTTAGTTCAAGATGGTTTTAGTGTAAAAATTGTAGACAAACTCTCTCTTCCTAGGTTTGTTATTGGGGAGTCATTACTCCCTCGATGTAATGAACTTTTAGAAAAAGCAAACATGTTTGAGTGTATACAAGAAGCAGGTTTCGAATTTAAAGGTGGAGCTTTTTTTGACAATGCAAGAGGCGGTTATTTGCCACTCGATTTTTCACATAATCTTGGTCAAAAATGGGGAAGCTCTTTTCAGGTTAAAAGAGAAGAGTTTGATAAACTACTCATCGATGATGCACGCTCAAAAGGTTGCGATGTAGAGTATAAAATAGAAGTCACCCAGTACGATGAAGATGCTAATATTATAACAGTACAAAATGAGAGTGGAGTAAAAGAAACATATAAGGCAANAAAAGTTTTAGATGCTTCAGGCTATGGGCGTGTTTTACCTCGTTTACTAAATCTTGAAGCAGACTCATCCTTNCCACATCGTCGTGCTGTNTTTGCTCGAGTAGATTCGGACGAACGTCCAGAAGATGAGACAGCAGGATATATCGGTATTAGTGTGGTTGATAGAAACAATGCGTGGATTTGGAGTATTCCTTTTAGTGATGGAACGACTTCTNTTGGAGTTGTATGCANNGAAGAATACTTTGANTCTTTTGGAATGGATGATGAAGAGTTTTGGGANTATGTTATTTATAANTATCCAGTTACATCGCAAAGNTATGCTAANTCNAATCGAATTGTAGAAGTNGGTTCTTTAAGTGGTTATTCTTGTGCTGTAACACAGCTCCATGGAAAAAACTATATTTTAACTGGTAATGCTTCTGAGTTTTTAGATCCTGTTTTTTCTTCTGGTGTAACACTTGCCTTAGAGTCTGGTTTTACAGCCGCAGAATTAACTTCAAGGGAACTTTCCGGTGAAAGTATAGACTACACAAAAGAGTATGATGAACATATGATGATGGGTATAAATGTGTTTAGAGAATACGTAGATGCTTGGTATGATGGACGACTTCAAGAAATCTTTTTCTCAAAAAATATTAATGAAGATATAAAAAAGAGAATTATATCTATACTCAGTGGTTATGTATGGGATGAAAAAAATAAGTTCGCTACTTCGCCCAAAAAGTCCATAAATCTAATTGTTGAAGTTGTTAGAAAAGGTATTTCGTGAATATTGCTAAATACAGGTGTGTGCTAGGATGAGAGAAGTTGTTGTTGTCGTACCAACGTATGATAATTCTAAAACGATTAAAACAGTAGCCTTTGATGTGTTAAAGCATGGTTATGAATTGATTATTGTTGATGATGGTTCAGAGATAAATGTTGAGNGTTTATTTGNTGGCNAAGAAAAAGAACATATTCATTTTTTAAGGCATGTTGTAAATAAGGGTAAGGGTGAAGCAGTAATCAATGGTGTGAGAAAAGCTAAAGAACTTGGCTTTGGTTTTGCTCTTAGCATAGATGGAGACTGTCAACACTTAGCTTCACAAATACAAAAGCTTTTGAAGATTTATAAGCCTAATGAGATTATTATAGGTGCAAGAAACTTTGATCTTGAACATGTTCCTAATGGTTCTAANTTTGGTCGTTGGTTTAGTAATTTTTGGGCATGCTGGGATACAGAACAAAAGATAAGTGATTCTTTATCNGGTTTTAGAATTTACCCNATNAGTATCTTAGATTTGAGTATTAAAACATCTCGTTTTGATTGGGAGATGGAAGTACTTGTTCGTCATGCGGAATCAGGTGGGATTATTAGCGAGACTGTCATAGAATGTTATTACCAAGCTCCAGAGGAACGTGTCAGTCATTTTAAAAAATTTTCTGACACCNTTGCAATTGTATGGGTGCATATTCAAATTTTACCCTTTAAATGGCCTCGTTTTATTTGGAGAAAAATAACAGGTAAAAAGAACACGTTTGAATAAAACAAAACAAAGAGGAAGTGGCTGGAGTATACAACTCGTTTTTTATCTTTACAAACTTTTTGGATATAAATTTATTTATTATCTTATGTATCCNGTGACTTTATTTTATTTTATTTTTGCAANTAATGTACGNGCATCATTAAAAATTTANTATAAACACCTAGGTACAAAATTTACAAATGCTTTGTANTATGAACACTTANGAATTTTTGCTATTACTATGGTTGATAGGTTTATTACAAAAATAGACCCAAAATCTTATGAGTTTATTTATGATGATGGTGACACTCCACTAACAACCTTTAATGAGGCAACTATTTTAGTACAGTCACATTTTGGTGGTTGGGCAGCATCTTCAAACCTATCGAGAACAAGATATAAAATTAACCTTGTTATGCAAGAGACNTTGATGGATTCCATTAAAGATATAGAAGAAANTATAAATATTAGANAAAATATCTCTNTNATAGACTTAAATCAAGGAACTATTGCTGTCTCAATNGCNATNGCAAATGCNTTAATGGCGAATGAAGTTGTTGCTATGATGGGAGANAGAGCTTCAAGTNAAAAAGCTATAATACAAGCNGANTTTTTAGGTAAAAAAGCAAACTTCAATAAAAATCCTTTTCAAATAGCATATAAAATGTCTACACCAATTTTGGTTTATTTTATAATATATATGGGNATGAGAAAGTATAAGGTTGAATATATTNAAATAGANGTNGATAAACAAAAGCCAGAANATGAGGCNATAGAAGAAGCNTTGTANCTTTATGTANAAAAGTATGAANAACTTGTTAAGAGGNANCAAAATCAATGGTTGAATTTTTTTGATTTTTGGAGCTAGTNTAAATNTGCAANAGCTAGGTNTTGTNATATCATTTCTTTTTCCTCCTAGTTTTATACTNNCAATGTATTATTTTACNTTTCATTCTGTAGCCTTNNTTTATTGTNNTTTTATGNTNGNNTACCTCCTTATTTCTTTNTTNTTNAAACAANNNCTTANGAGTATATCTACTCCTTTANTTTATTTCATTTTTGTNTTTATTGCCTATTTTNTNNCAAGTATGGAGTTNATTAAAATGATTCCAGCTTTTATTTCTAGCATATTCTTTTTGATGTTCTTTATCTCTTTTGTACAAAATAAAGGACTTATACTTCATCTCACAAAAAAAATGTATAAAAAAGATTTAAGTACAGATAAGGAGAGCTTTTTAAAGGCTAGTGATGCTTACTGGGCTCTTGTTTTACTTTTTAATACCTTGATTCAATCTGGCTTAGTTTTTTATGACAACAATGAACTTTGGGCATTTTACAGTTCTCTTGGATGGTATATATATATGGGTCTTGCTCTTGGCCTACAACTAATTTATGAAAAATTGTTTTTTATATCTAAAATGGATAGAGTATGATAGAGTATGAAAGAGTTGATATTGAACAAAGCATAAAAAAGGAAGATTTTTTAAAAAAGTACAAAGAAAAAGAAATTCCAGTTTTGATTAAAAATCTAACAAAAGACTGGAAGGCTCATTCAAAGTGGTCTCTTGACTATTTTCAAAGTTTGGCGGGTGAGAGAGAAATAAAACTTTATGATTCTAATCCTGCAAAAAATAAAAAACTCCAACATGCGGCAGAGCTAGTAATCCCAATGCAAGAGTATTTTCAACTTTTACGAAATGGTGAAAAAAACTTACGAATGTTTTTTTATAATATTTTAGAAGAAATTCCAGAACTTCGGAATGATTTTTCATTTCCAGATATTGGGCTAAAGTTTTTTAAAAAACTTCCTGTACTCTTTTTAGCAGGAAAGGGTGCTAAGGTGCAAATGCATTTTGATATTGACTATGCAGATATTTTATTATGTCATTTTGGGGCTAAAAAAAATGTAATACTTTTTTCTCCTGAGCAAAGTGCTTTTTTATATCATGTACCATTTTCATTTTCTGCTCTAAATTGCATAGATTTTGAAACTCCTGATTTAGAAATGTATCCAGCACTTCATAAGCTCAAAGGAAAAAAAATTACTTTAGTGCATGGTGATGCCTTATATATACCTCCAGGTTGGTGGCATTACATTAGCTACGATGATATTTCATACTCTCTTGCTCTGAGAGCTTTTCCAAGAAAACTAAAGTATGTAGTGAAAGTGCTTAGAAATTTATTTTGGACGAGAACAGTAGAAGGAATTATGAGAAAGCTTTTTGCTCAAAAATGGAATGATAGAAATGAAAGACTTGCTATGCTAAGAACAAATAAAGGGTTAGGTGTTTAAATGAAATTTTCAAGAAAGCAATTAATAGTTTATAAGAAATATGATAAATTTTAAAAATAAGTTTGATATATCAAAAAATAATTTAGATATAGTTTTAATACCCAAATATAATATAAAAAAGAATATAAAATGATTTTGGAGTATATACATGCAGATAACTCTAAAGAAGTAGTGAGTATAGACTTAAGTATTGAAATAACACAAGAGTATAAGTACCTTCAAGCATCCAACAAAAAAGAATTTATCCAAAACTTTCTTCCTGCTTTTTTGAGTGGACAAAAGCTTGTTTTATTTGATGAAAAACATCAGCAGCTTATAGATTTTTATACTAAAACCGATATAAATACAATAGAGGGGATTAAAGATATAGAGGCGCAGATACTTTTTTTTACATCAGGAAGTAGTGGTTTCCCTCTTGGTGCTTTTAAAAGTAGAGAGAATATATTACAAGAGATTGAAGTACTTAAAAACCTACTTAAGAAGAAGAAAATAAACAAAATAATAGTGACTGTTCCTTTTATGCATATTTATGGAATTTTAGCTGGTTTATTACTTCCGTTTTACCTTCAAGATATTACCCTAGTTGTAAAAGAAGATTTTTTGCCCTATGAACTTCTTGATGAGATTGCATCAGAGGAATGTTTAATAATCACTACTCCTGTTTTTATAAAAGCTCTAGCAAAATTAAATACAGAGATTGATTTATCTTCGAGTATGTTTATTTCATCAACCGGACCACTTCAAAGCGATGATGTACATCGAGTTCAAACAAAATACAATACAAGTGTAATGCAACTTTTTGGTTCAACAGAAACAGGAGGTATTGCGTATAAATTTGGAGTGACTACGAAATGGAGAACATTAGATAAGGTAAAGATTAGAGTTGATAATGAAAGGTTAAGTGTAGAGTCTCCTTTTGTATCCCTTTACACTTTAGAGGGTCAAATACAAAGCTTAGGAGTGCCCTTTCTTACAGAAGATATAATAGAACTAGATTCTAATACTTTTACTTTACTGGGAAGAAGTAACAAGCTCATTAAGATAGCAGGAAAAAGAATTTCGGCTCTTGCAATTGAATCGATTCTTGAAGAAATGCCTGAGGTAAGAAAAGCTGTTATTTGCATAGTGTATAAAAAAGACTTACTTAGAAGTGAGCAAATTTTGATTACGCTCGAAGCAAGTGAAGAGATAAAAAAAAGTTTAATAAGGCAAAAAATAAAAGAATGTTATGGCACTTTAAGTATACCATTTAGTGTTGAATATATTGAAAAAATCAATCTCTCGAGTATGGGAAAAAAGATTATATTTTAAAGAGGAAGTATGTCTAGAATCGTAAAAGATATTTTAAAAGAGTTAACTCAAAAATTAGATACAAAAATACCACGTCCATCTAGGGAAGCTCAACTCTTAGTGATGGCGTATCTTCATGTTGATGAATTGTGGCTCATTACAAATC
This sequence comes from Sulfurimonas sp., assembly GCA_016764205.1. The sequence continues at coordinate 30,140 of JAESSH010000024.1, read as the reverse complement.
AAAATACCCAAATACAAAATATGGATACACTTATGGAGTGGGCTTGCAGACGTGCAAAAAATGAACCCTTTGAATACATAGTTAATAAGGTAAGTTTTTATAGTGAAGAGTTTTATATAGCTGAGGGTGCTTTAATTCCAAGACCAGAAACAGAGATACTCATTGATGAAGTTTTAAAAAATGTAGGAGATAGGAAGAGTAAAATAGTTTTTGCAGAAGTTGGAGTTGGGAGTGGAATTATTTCTATTATACTTGCAAAAAAGTACCCTAATGCCACATTCATAGCTGTTGATATATCTCCCAAAGCTCTAAAAATAGCAAAAAAGAATATAGATAAATTTGGACTAAGTAAGAGGATAGAATTACGTTTAGGTTCATTACTTGAACCAATAACAGATAAGGTTGATTATCTTGTCTCAAACCCCCCCTACATAGAAGACGGGATACAGTTAGAATCAAACCTAGACTATGAACCACAAAACGCATTATATGGTGGGAAAGTAGGAGATGAAATAATCAAAAAATTACTTGATGAAGTCTTAAGAAGAGATATTAAATTCTTTTCTTGTGAGATGGGTTATGACCAAAAGGATAGAATAGTAGCGTATTTGTCAAAGATACAAAATAAGCAATTAAATTTCTATAAAGACCTCTCTGGTTTTCATAGAGGATTTACCCTAAGGTTATAAGATTTGAGCAAAATAATATATGTAGATTTTAGTTATTTGATAATGTTGGCAGCATCATTTGGTGGTGTTATTGTTCTTGGAGCTTTTGTGGCTCCCGTTATCTTTCATACAGATAAAATTTTAGTGGATATGCTTATAGACAATTATAATGCTGGAATTATAATGGGTGAAATTTTTTATAGATTTTCATATTGGATTTATTTTTTAGCTTTTTTTATTGGAATGTATGAAATTGTAAAATATAAACAAGGTTGTCGTGACTCTATTGTTTTAGCAAGCGCGGGAATTACTATCTTTACTTCTTTAATGTTTAGCGCTGTTTATGCGCCACAAATTTTACAAATGCAAGCACTGGGTGTTGAAGCAACGCAGAGTGAAACATTTGACAATATACACTTTGCAAGTGAACTTGATTTTAAANTATTAGCANTTTCTNTNATTGTACTTTTTGTTAGAAGGTTAATGTTACTNNGACGTGCATAAANGAGTTAGGTATTTGCACCAAACTTTTCATGCCACCANTGGGCTGGTGTTANATANTCTCTCTTTATTTTNTCTTCACTAAAATCNTATTCATAATTGTTACAATAAGANAAAACTATTTCGTAGGCTTCATTAATTGTTATGCTCATTGTAGTGGCTTTGAGAGTATCGTCTTTATGTTTATCCGGATGCCATTTCTTCATAAGATTTTTATAACTTAGTTTGACTTCTTTTAAAGAGGCACTCTCCCGAAGACCAAGGAGAGTTTTGGCCTTAATGAGTTGTTCAAAGGAGTACACGGTATTTTTTAGTCTTGTTGCTGTCTCATATATGCAGGAATATCAAGGTAGTCACTATTTTCATAATCACCACCTACAATAAGCCTTGGACGAATAATAGCTTTTGGTGCTGGTTTGGAGTCTCCAACATAATCAGTATCATTCATAACCTCTTTTTCAAAACCTGTAGCAACGATAGTAATTTTTACATATTCCTCTGCGAGAGAATCATCAGTGGAAGTACCAAAGATTACTTCAGCGTCGCTATGAGCACTTTCATTGACAACGTCCATTGCGTCAGAGATTTCCATAATAGGAAAATCAGGATGTATTTTAAAGTGAACTAAAACACCCATCGCTCCGTTAATGGACATATTATCAAGTAAAGGAGACTCAATAGCCGCTTTAATAGCTTCATAAGCAGCATTCTCACCTTCATACTCGCCAACACCCATAAGTGCCATCCCTTGATGACTCATTACAGTTTTTAAATCGGCAAAGTCAAGGTTAATATCATTTTCTCCACTTGAGAGGATAACACCAGATGTCCCACTTACAGCTTGAGCTAAAACACCATCTACAATTTTAAAACTATCTTTTAAACCAAGTTTTCTATCGATGACAGAAAGAAGCTTATCATTAGGAATAACAACAATAGAGTCACTTTCTTTTTTGAGTTCTTCAAGACCTTCTTCTGCAAGTTTCAGTCTCTTTTTCCCTTCAAACTTAAAAGGTTTTGTTACTATAGAAATAGTTAAAGCACCAACTTCTCTTGCAATCTGAGCAACTATAGGAGCTGCCCCAGTACCAGTTCCTCCGCCAAGACCAGCAGAGATAAACACAATGTCAGCCCCCTCAAGTGCACTTTTAATATCTTCATAGTTTTCAAGGGCAGACTCTTTACCAATAGCTGGTTTCATCCCTGCACCAAGCCCTTTAGTAAGCTTAGAACCAATTTGGATTTTTGTTGCAGAAGAATTTTCAGATAATACTTGAGCATCTGTATTTATAAGTATCATTTCAATACCAGTAACATTCTCGTTAATCATATGCCCAATCATATTACCACCACCGCCACCAACGCCAACTGCGATGATTCTAGCGCCATTAATATTATTTGCTTCTTCTATTGTGAATGGTTCCATAATCTTACTCCTTAAAATAACTGGGTAGCCCAGTTCCAAAATTTACTAAATGTTCCAGCTTCATCACTTTTTTTTTCTTTTTTTGATGATAACGTAACCATTGTTGTTTTTTCACTTACTTCTTCTTGATCAAGTATAGTAGAACTCATTTCTTTGTCTTGAAAATCTATCTTTGTTTGTGAACTTGGTGTTTCATTTGTGTGCCGTACTTTTTTGTTTACATCAATTTCATAAGGAGTGTATTGTGATGCAGCATACATTAAAAGTCCGATAGCAGTTGAATATTCAGCATCACGTAGATTTTCAAACAACCCATCCATCTCTTTTGGTTTGGCTATACGAACAGGAATAGAACCAAAGGTAGCAACAGCTAAATCTCTGATTCCTTCCATTTTAGAAAAACCACCAGTTAAAATAACACCAGCACCCATTTGTTCTTTAAGTCCACTATTTTGGATAAATTGCGCAAGAATCATTAAGGTCTCTTCAACCCTTGCAAAAATAACATTTTGTATTACTTCTAAAGAAACTTCATGGGTATTTTCTTCATCACCAATAATAGGAAGTTCGATTAAGTCGTTTGTTGGTGCAAGTAGTGAACCATAACTAAGTTTAACAGAATCAGCAATATTTAAGGGTGTATGAAGAGCCATTGATAAGTCACTCGTAACATGGTTTGAACCAACACCTAAAAAGTCATTATATTTAATTGCATTTCCAACATGAATAGTAATATTACTGGTATTTCCACCCATATCAATGACAGCAACGCCAAGTTCTTTTTCATCTTCGTTCATTGTAGCAATAGATGAAGCGTAAGAATTTAAGATTACGTTTTCTACTTCAATACCAGCTCCACGAACAGCTTTACGAAGGTTGTTTAAATTTGATTTTTGTGTTGTAATAATATGTGTTTCAACTTCAAGACGAGAAGCATTCATTTCAAGAGGATCTTCAATAAAGTCTTGATCATCAACTTTAAAGTTAAATGGTAGTGCATGAAGTACTTCAAATTCATTAGGAATATTTGCATTATAAAGAGAAGTTTGCATGACACGTTCAATCTCTTTAAAAGAAATTTCTTTGTTTGGAATGTTAACGATACCATTGGAGTTTAAACTTTTTGTATATGCTCCTGATATGGATACTATAGCACGTTTTATATCACTTCCAGCTACTCGCTTTGCATCTGCGACAGCAGCTTTTATGGACTTAGAAGCTAGTTCAATATTTGTTATGCTTCCTTTTTTAAGTCCCTGCGCTTTTGTCGTTCCTGCACCAATAATCTGAATTGAGTTATCATCACTTATTTGGGCAATTATCGCACATATTTTTGTAGAGCCAATATCTATGGCTAAAACAGTCTTACTCAAACTACAGTCCTTCTAAAAATATTTCTGTTTTGTACTTGCTTTGGAGCATTTTAATAAGTCCTTCATTGAACATAGTACTTTTGAGTTGTGTTATGGAGTTCTCTTCGTTTATGATATCAAGCATTTTTTGTTCCAAAATATTATATAAAACAAGCTTACCATCTCTTAATGTTATGATACCTCTTTTTTTCTGTGAATGGAACAATTNNNTTAAAAANTCATTTGCTTCTAAGAGGGAAATATCAGTGAGTGCCATNGAATCTGNACTTGTGATAAAATCGNTCTTTGTNCCAGTAAAGTTAAGAAGAGANGCGTTTGCTACTTTTTGAAGTANTTTTCTTTTTGTTTCTTNTNTGTATAAAGGTAAAACTGATTCTTTTGCATCNTCATATGTTTTNATTTTTGATGGGTTNATTTTAATAAGCTTAAAGCTAANGTATTGCCCATCAATNTCTACAGGTTTTAAATAAGGCTTTNTATACGATAGAGNAGTTATTTTTTCATAAATTTCAGGATTAAATGGATTNNNACTTACTGANATTGTAGTAGTATTGACNTGGATGCTTGAATCAAGTTTTTTCTTCTTATACGNTATATAGGTTCTTAGTGCCATCTCTTTTGTAGCTTTTGCATTAAGTTCTTGGAGAACTTTTTCTTTTGCATTTTGTAGAGCTAAAATTTTATTGTCTTGATCTTTAAAGTGTGATTTGTTTTTTTCATAATATTTTTCTATTTGAGTATCATCATATTCATTTGAAAGTTTTGCTTGTTTGATGAAATTCACTTCATAGGACACTTCACTCATAAAGTCGTGTTGTCTTGATTCCCAAAAAGGTTTTACAAGTGCATCTGAGCTATCAACTACAATATTTTTATCACTTAAAACCTTATACTCGAGTTTATCAGCAATACTAACAACTGTATTGATAATATTCTTTTCATTTTCATTTTCTTGTACTGGAAATAGCCTAAGAACTTTTTGGATAAGTAACTGTTTTCTTAAGTCTGTTTCATACTCTTTCATACTCAAATTATTGCGTGAAAGAGTTTCTTTATACACACTTTTGTTAAAAACACCATCTTCAAAGAAATACTCTTGTGTTTGTAATGCAGTGAGTAGTTCAGAATCATTGACTCGTAAAAGATATGAATCAGCCAAGTTTAAGAGGAGTGCTTGGTTTGTTAACTGATGAAGCGCTTGACCTTGTAAACCGAAAGTCTTGGCTTTTTCTTCATCAAAATTTCCCTTGAACATAGTGTTGTACTGGGCAAAAAGTCTTGAGTATGATTTTTGAAGTTCGCCCATAGTAATTTCGATAGTACCAACTTTAGCTACTGCTCCGGCCTTATCTCCATAAGAGTATTGTCCCCAGCCTACAAATCCAGCCCCAACAAAAGCAATTGTTGAAATCCAAATCGTGATAATGAGGTATCTTTTATGTCTTTGCATCCATGTAATCATCTAAAAAAAACCTTATTAATTTTATTTGTACTATTGTAGGTAAACTCTTATTAAAACTTCATAAAAGAGCGCTTGCATCATCAATAGAATCGGTGATTATATTATTTACAGTATAATTGCTTAGATATAATATACGGACAATAAATGAATAATTTAGAACTAAAAAACAGAGATTTAGATGTATTGTGGCACCCTTGTACACAAATGAAAGATCATGAAACACTTCCTCTTATTCCAGTAAAAAAAGCATATGGAGTTTATCTCGAAGACTTTGAAGGCAAAAAGTATATTGATGGTATTAGCTCTTGGTGGGTTAATATGTTTGGACATACGAATAAGTATATTAATGAAAAAATAAAAGAACAGTTAGATACTTTAGAGCATGTTATTTTAGCTGGTTTTACACATGAACCTGTTGTAAGATTATCTGAACGTCTCGTCGAGCTTACTCCAAAAGGACTTGATAAATGTTTTTACTCCGATAATGGTTCAAGTGCCGTTGAAGTTGCATTAAAAATGAGTTATCATGCACATTTAAATGATGGAAATACAGATAAAACTATCTTTGTTTCTTTAAAAAANTCTTACCATGGTGAAACTATTGGGGCATTAAGTGTTGGCGACGTTGANCTTTATAAAGATACATATAAACCACTTCTNCTNAAAACNNTTCAAACTACTGTTCCAAAAGACATGAGTAAAGANTCAGCCTTAGAAGCCGCAGTTGATTTTGAGGATTTATGTAAAAAAAGAGCGGATGAAATAAGTGCCATTATTTTAGAACCATTAATTCAGGGGGCAGGGTATATGCATATGTACCATCCTGATTTTTTAGTGAAAATACGAGAAACATGTACCCGCTACAATGTACATCTTATAGCCGATGAAGTTATGGTAGGGTTTGGAAGAAGTGGAGAGTTATTTGCCTGTGAAGTTGCAAAGATTACACCAGACTTTATGGTTCTCTCAAAAGGTTTGACAGGTGGGTATCTACCTTTATCTGTTGTTTTAACATCAAATGAAATATATGCTAAATTTTATTGTGATTATAATGAACACAAGGCCTTTTTACATTCGCATTCATATACGGGAAATGCCTTAGCCTGTGCGGCAGCAAATGCTACACTCGATATATTTGAGAGAGACAATATAATTGAAAAGAATAAAGAACTAGCCTCTTTTATGAATACGAAGCTACAAAAATTCAAAGACTTAAAAAATGTCGACCTTATCAGACAGACTGGCATGGTAGCTGTAGTGGAGTTAAAAGGCTATAAGGTAGAAGAAAGAATAGGTTTAAAGGTGTATCAGTATTGTTTAGATCATGGTGTTTTACTTCGTCCATTAGGGCATGTGATTTATTTCATGCCACCTTATATTATTACAAAAGAGGAGTGTACCAAGATGATGGATGTTGCATATGATGCAATAAAAAGCTTAGATTAGTCAAAATTTAGACTATTTATTTGCTTATCAAGCATGAGAATACGGCAACTTTTCTCTAGTATAGATAACTGTTTTGCCATTTCATGTAAATCACGATGATAAGCGTAAACACCATAACCACGAATAACCATAATATTTGTTTTGTTTGTTTGTAGATAATAACTAATTTCACTCTCGGCTCGATAATACCAATCATCAAACTGTTTTGGGTCAAAAATTTCTATAGATCCAATTTCTTGGTGTCCAAAATAATCTTTGGGCGTAATGATATTATGTTCAAGGGCATAGGATGCTGTAAAAGGAGCCATAGAAAATGAGATGAACTTTGCATCTGATATTTGAGAGTAAATATTATGATGGATTTTAGAATCAATACTTGCTTGATTCCAACGATAATCTTTTTTAAAATAAAGTTCAACTAAAGAGTCTTCACCTATGGCATCAAAGATAGCTTCTTTGGTATTGATAATAAAACGATTTGATTCTGTTTTAGCAGATATAGAACCGTGGTATATACCAAAAAAATCTTTTCTAAACATAGAAAGAGCCAGGGTTGATAATTTATTCTTAATACTTAATCTATTCATGCCATTATTATAATCTATGATGCCTTAAAGAGAGAAAGTTTTTATAAGAATTAAGTTACAATAATTATGAAAAAAAATGTAAAGGTTACAAATGGATACACAAATGATATATTCGATTTTTGGTGTGATATGCTTATTTCTTATTGCCTATATGACACTTAGAGCAGGTAAGCCAACTACCCAGAGAAAATCTAAAGAAGAGAAAAAATTAGAAATTGTAAATAATTATAAAAAAGCTTTAGCAGAATCACTAAAATCTTTGGAAAAAAATAGTGAGCTACGCAAGGCAAAGAAAATTATGATCCTTAGAGAATACAGTGAAGAGCTTCAGTTCAATATTTTCTTTGATGAGGATGAAGTACGAGGTATTATCAGTGAACTATCTGGAGAATGATTGTTCCGTATAAACTTGTAACCAATTCCGTAAATACTTTCTAAAGAGTTTTTGGGTATCTTTTTACGTAATTTTGACACTAACTTTCTAATATTTGAAGCGTCTATATCTTTTCCAGATAAAAGAAAGTGTGAAACAACATCTTCGTTTGAGTATATCTTTCCAAAAGATGAAATTAATAATTCAATGAAAATAATTTCAAACTTTGTTAAATATATATTTTCATTTGCGTTATTGATAGATTTTGTACTTAAATTGTAGCCAATATCTTTTGTAAACATTATNTTNTTGCTANTNTTNTTNTGTATNTTCGTANCTANAATTTTTTTTGANGCATNAAAAAAAGANTGTAAAAGTANTTGAGAATTAATTGGTTTTNGNATAAATTGTTCAATGCCAAGGTTAATAAGTTTTAATAAGTACTTTACATCATCAAAGGCTGAAATAATAATAACAAGTTGCGATGGATGTATTTTATAAATATTTTGCGTNAATTCNATACCATTCATCAAAGGCATTTCAATATCAGATAAAACAATNTCATAGAATTTATCATATTTTTTATGATAGTTTATATAGGCATCAAGAGCTTCNTGTCCATCTTTNCAGCTTGTTACAGTNTGGAAAATACTTTCAAGCATATCTGTTGTTATATCTCGAGACTCTTTATAGTCNTCAATAAAGAGGATAGATAATTTTTTTGTATGNGTTNTAACTTCCTCNATNTTTATCATTTCTCNACTTTTTATTGGTATCTTAATGAGTATACACTGAAGTTATTGTTAATTAAATTAAAATTGCTATAATTCTAATCAAATTAAAAAAACTTTTTAAAAGAGATATNATGAANATAATNATTAACGGAAAATCAAAAGATATTTCAAANGGNATAACGGTAATGAATTTACTNAAAGAATTNTCANTAGAAGGNAAGGTTATGGCNGCNGCTGTAAACATGGAGATNGTNAAGCANGANAGCTGGCACANGCATGTACTTCAAGATGAAGATAAGCTNGAATTACTTGATTTTGTTGGTGGTGGTTAATTNGTTTGTAGAGNNACGACGGCTATAGCATACTCTCCATCATGTGTAATTGANATACTTGTATCNTCAATAGANTATTTTTTTATAATAGTATCGGANANNACAATANAGGGAGCGCCTTTTTGCGTNTTCTTGANAATCTNTATATCGTGAAANCNACACTCNCTTCCTATNCCTGTACCTAATGCCTTACTAANAGCTTCTTTAACTGCCCAAAACCCNGCAGCTGTTTTATNNTTTTTTANGAGTTTAATNTCNTTNTTNCATAAAAANTTTAGAAGTGCTTTTTCTCCAAATCGTTCTATAAGACGATTCATNCGAGAANTTTTAATNAGGTCAATTCCAATCATTTATATNTGGTAAATNATATTTTNATTTTTATTTTGTAAGAAGTCTTCTAATTCATTGAGTGTTAATGAGAAGACTGCTGCCATTTTTTTTTGAGTTTCTTCCCAAAATGGTTGNAGTATNCTATTTNTATTGTCTGTTTCTAAAAGACAACATTCTAAAGCATCGAGTATTTNATACACTGTAATACTTGNAGGCTCTTTNGAAAGTTTATATCCACCATTTGCGCCACGAACACTCTCGACAAGTCCACTTTTTTTCAACATAACAAGAATCTGTTCAAGATAATTTCGAGGAATATCACCTTGTGCCGCAATATCTTTTATTTGTAAAAGTTCTTGCTTTTCTTCTCTAAAGAGAATAACCATAGCTGTTAAACCATAAGCACCCTTTGTAGATATTATTGACATTTTAAAATATTTTCCATAGANTCATCTTCNTTTACNANATCNTCTAAAAATAAGCCTATAGTNGTTTTTGAACTTTTAATATANTTTNCAATTATATTCTCTACTGTAGTGTTGAGTTGCTCNGGTGTAATNTTNGTTTTGAGCTTTTGTCCAAATTTTGATTTATNTCCNTCAAGGTTTCCACCAAGGAGTANTTCAAANCCAGTTACAGTNTCNCCACTTTCATTTTTAAGTTTTGTTCCAACGAGTCCTATATCTACTATNGATGGATGNGCNCATGAATTTGGACANCCATTCATTGANATACTNATTGTCTCNTCAAAGTTAGGAAATTTTTCATGTAAATANTCTGCTAANNGTATCGCAGCATCTTTNGTNTCACTAATTCCAAANTTACAAAACTTCATNCCAGTACAAGAAATNGTTCTTGCCTTAAATGGNTTNGGATTAGAATCTATATCTATAGANTTTAANTCTTCAACGAAGTCNTNTGCATTTTTNGAGGGTACATCNAGAACAACAAAGTTTTGAGTTGTNGTGGTCTTAATNCTTGAAGCNCCATGTTTTTGTAAGAGTATNGCGAGTTCNTCTAAGCCTTGNGCTCCTATATTACCACCATTTACNGCACAACCAATATAAGACTTGTCNTCATATTTTGAGTTATGTACNCCAAANTGTTNACGTTGTACATANGGNGTATACTCCTTNACCCTACCTTCTTGGAGAGAAAAGTCTAAATTTTTATCTAGTTCTTCTTGAAACTTTTCTATTCCCCATTTAGNAATNAGGTGNCCTANTCTTGCTTTTCTTCTGTTTTCTCTTAGTCCATGGTCTCTATAGAGAAAAGAAACTGCNGCAATNACATCTAAAACTTGAGATTCTTCAANAAAACCTATNGGNGTTGCAAANGCNTTGTTTGAAGCNAGTCCNCCACCAACATTAACCTCNAAAAGAACTTTTTTATCTTCAGTTAAAAGTGCGCTAAAAGATAANTCTTGTATNTCATGACCCATNCAGTGNTTGGAGCANCCAGAGATTCCTACCTTNTATTTTCTAGGTAGGTTTTCAAAGTCTCTGTTNCCATCAAANTATTTNTTNGCAGATNCNACAAGCTCTCTTACATCGTATATTTCATTTTTATCNACACCGGCAACAGGACAGGTNACTATATTTCGTGGTACNTCTCCTGCNGCAAAAACACTTGTGAGTCCAACACTAGAAAGTCTATANAAGATTTCTGGNANGTCGTGAACACGAATAAAATGNAGTTGTATAGANTGACGTGTTGTAAANTGAGCAGTATCTCTCGCAAATTCCTTNGANATTGAAGCTAGCATTTNCATTTTTTCAATGTNTATTTNACCTTGAAAAAGTTTTATTCTCATCATNAAATANAGNGTNTCATCATCTTCATCTTGAAGNTTTCTATTTTGAGTATAAAGACCATACCACTTGTATCTAGCTATATCCTCAGGATCTACTGGCTCATTATATATGGAACAACGGTAGATATCTTTAAGAACATCAAGACCACTTTTTTCTTCTTTTATCCGCTCAATTTTAGCAGCTGCATTTTCCTTTGCCATAATCTTTTCCTATAAAATTTCTTTTGTTTTCCAATGAGGAAAGTGTTTTCGTACGAGTGCATTAAATTCAACTTCAAATACAGAATATTCTTTGACTATATTTGGAGAATCTTTCTTTAATTTGTTTACAATCATTCCTGCACCAACAGTATTGTTTGTAATTCTATCTATGATAATAAAAGAACCCATTGTTTTAATCTTGTTATAAGAGTCAAATGCAATGCTTTGGTTGAGAGAAAGTTTTGCAAATCCTATCTCGTTAAGCTCCAATTGATTGATACTTTTGTGCGCTAAAGTATTNACATCTGTTTTATAATAAAAATTTTCTATNGAACCAGTTACTTGGGTTGTTGCTCTTTTTATATAATANTCTTTNCCTATGACTAAAGGAGATTCNTCCATCCAAACAAGATTAACATAGAGTTCATTCGNTTGCTCTGGTTCATCNCCTTTTTTAACGATAAGNTCTCCNCGTGAAATATCAATTTCATCTTCTANGGTGAGAGTAATAGCCTGTTGCACATAAGCAGACTGTAANTTTCCAGCATGTGTTACTATCTCTTTNACNNTTGAATTTTTACCNGATGGAAGNACTGTAATCTCATCACCAACATTGATAATNCCAGAAGCAATTGTTCCACAAAAACCTCTAAAATCAAGGTTNGGTCTATTNACATATTGAACNGGTAATCTAAAATTCTCGTGATTTAAGTCTGAAGATATTTCAATATTTTCCAGTGTATGAAGAAGTGTATCCCCTTTGTACCAGGGTGTTTTTTTACTAAGATTTACTACATTATCACCACTTAAAGCGGACATTGGAATGATGGTTAAATCTTTTGTTAAACCTAAGTCTGTAGCAAAATCTATATATTCTTGTTTTATTTCTTCATATCGTTTTTGAGAAAAATCTACTAAGTCCATCTTGTTGATAGCTATAATGAGATGCTTGATTCCTAAAAGGTTTGTTATGAAAGAATGACGTTTTGTTTGAGTTTGTACACCATGACGAGCATCAATCAAGATAATAGCAAGGTTTGCTGTTGAAGCTCCTGTTGCCATATTCCTTGTATATTGTTCATGTCCGGGGGTGTCTGCAATAATGAATTTACGTTTATCGGTTGTAAAATATCTATATGCAACATCAATAGTAATACCTTGTTCTCTCTCACTTTGGAGACCATCGACAAGAAGTGCTAAGTCAAATTCTTCACCCGTTGTTCCTGACTTTTTACTATCCTTTTTAATTGCAGATAATTGATCTTCAAAAATCATTTTAGAATCATACAAAAGTCTACCAATGAGTGTACTTTTTCCATCATCTACACTTCCACAAGTTATGAATCGTAGTAATTGCTTATTCTCATGTTCTTTTAAATAGCTCTCTATATTATCGCTAATTTTTTTCTCTAATGTTGACATTCTAAAAGTACCCCTCTATTTTTTTCTTTTCCATGGATCCTGCACTATCGTTATCAATAACTCTACCTTGTCTTTCACTTGTTTTTGTGAGTAACATTTCTTGTATAATTTCAGGAAGAGTAGATGCTGTTGATTCAACTGCTCCTGTTAATGGGTAACAACCGAGTGTTCTAAATCGTACACTTTCATAGCTTGGAACTTCACCTTCTTCTAAAGGAAGTCTATCATCATCTACCATAATTTTGACACCATCTCTTACAACTACTGGACGTTTTTTTGCTAAATATAGAGGTACTATAGGTATACTTTCAAGGTATATATATTGCCAAATATCGAGCTCTGTCCAGTTTGAAAGTGGAAATATCCTGATAGATTCTCCTTTTTTTATTTTTGAGTTATAAACATCCCAAAGTTCTGGTCTTTGGTTTTTTGGATCCCATCTATGCTTTTCGTCTCTAAATGAGTAGATTCTTTCTTTTGCACGAGATTTTTCCTCATCGCGTCTTGCACCACCAAAGACAGCATCAAACTTATAATGGTTCAGTGCTTGTTTTAAACCTTGCGTTTTCATTATATCTGTATGAACTGCTGAACCATGTGTAAATGGTCCAACGCCTTGCTCGACTCCATCAGGATTAGTATGTACTAAAAGTTCAAATCCAATTTCCTTAGCCATCTTGTCTCGAAATTCAATCATCTCTTTAAATTTCCATTTTGTATCTACATGGAGTAGAGGAAAAGGTAACTTTGCAGGAAAAAAAGCTTTTTGTGCAAGGTGTAGCATTACAGCAGAATCTTTACCAACAGAGTAAAGCATAGCAGGGTTATCAAACTCTGCTACAACTTCTCTCATTATATGAATTGATTCAGCCTCTAGTTGTCTTAAATGTGTTAATTTATGCTCGTCTATCATTATATTCTCCATCATTTTGAGTGCAATCCGCACTCTTTATGTTCTGGGTTTTCCCACCACCATCTACCACTTCTTATATCTTCACCTTCCTTGACGGCTCTTGTACAAGGAGCACAGCCTATACTTGGATAACCAAGTTTGTGAAGTTTGTTGAAAGGTACTTTATTCTGAGTTATGTATTCCCATATCTCTTCTTGGGACCAATGAAGTAAAGGATTTACCTTCAAAACATTATTTGCTTCATCAAATTCAAATAGCTGCATTGATTCTCGTGTTACACTTTGCGAAGAACGTAAACCAGTAATCCAAATATCTACATTTTTTAAGGCTCTCTTTAGGGGTGCCATTTTTCTTACAAAACAACAATTCTTTCTATTCTCAACAGATTCGTAAAATCCATTAATACCCTGTGTTTGATAAAGTGCTTCTACATCTTCATTATTTGGAAAAAAAACATTAACTTTAATGCCATATTTTAAGTTCGTTGCATCCATTACATCATATGTTTCAAAGGGAAGCCTTCCAGTATCAAGTGTAAAAATATTTGCATTTTTATTAATCTTTAATAGCATATCAGTAAGAACTTGGTCTTCTGCCCCAAAACTTGACGAAAGAGCGACATTGTCTTGCTTGTTAATAAATAAATGCTCTAACACTGTTTGGGATGATACATCATGAAACTGCTCATTTAAAAGTCTTGCTATTTTTTCCATCATTTTCCCTTATATCTGATAATCTATTTTTTGTACCTTCCCTAGGCTGATTTTATTCCATGCACGTTCGTGAAAATAGTATAAAAACATTTTTGTTACCACTTCAATCGAACCGATTGCAGCAGCCATTACAAAGTTACCAGTAATAAAGTAGGCTATAAGAACTGTATCCAGAGTTCCAAGTATTCTCCAAGAAATTGTTTTAAGGAGTGTTCTGTATGCTTTGTCTTTCACGTAATTTCCTGGAGTTTTTAATTTTTTTATATCAAATAGATGTAGAATTTTAACGGATAATTTATTTAATGTCAAGTAAGTTTATAGAGATACTATAGATTCAAAGAAAGCTAGGAGGAAAGAGGGTCTTAAGGGGTATAAAATTAAAAAACAACAAGTGTTATAAAGATAAAATATACTTTATAACACCCGGATTAATTAAGCGCTTTAGTTTTTANGCTTTTTTAACNATACCAATAATAAATAATAACAAGACCGCACCAACGGTTGCCGTAACTATTGATCCAATGAAGCCTCCAGCTGAGATACCAAGTAGACCAAATACAAAGCCACCGAGTACTGCACCAATTACACCAACAACGATNTTACCGAGTAAACCAAAACCACCGCCTTTCATAAAAGTTCCAGCTAACCATCCTGCTATGGCACCAATTGCTAAAAATATAATTAATCCTGTTATNTCCATANTATTACCTTTGTTATTAAAATTATTAAACGCACTCAAACANACTTTNTNAAAAAGTGAAGGNGGTCTAATTGATATAATCATACCTAAATTTTTCATTAACTATAATTAATTAATTTATATTATATGATGAAAAANCCCCTATAAAAANGGGTTTAGAAGAGTTTTNATGAAGTTTATTTGAATGNGTTTACTGAATAACAAATTCTGTAAAGTAAATTCCTCTTATATCTCCATCAGCAATCATAGCATTTAATGTATCCATAATTTGCACAGAAACTTTACTTTTACCTTTTTTAGAAGATATTTCTTCAAGAGTTTTTGAAGATAAGATTCGAATGATTCTNTCTCTTAGTACNGGTGTCTTNGCNTCNAGTTCCATNCTTAGNTCTTCACCNTTNAGTTCTAANGACATTGTTACCTTNAGGTATCTACGTCCTGCATCACTTTTTAAGTTTACAGTAAATGTGTCGAGTGGGTATAAAATACCTATTTCACTTAACTGTCTCGAGTCATCCATTTGTGATGCACTTGAACTACTACGAGATTGAGAGGGTCTTCTTTCTTGAACTCTTTGCCTAGGTTCCTCTCGCATCATTTCTTCCTCATCACCTCCACTCATTAAAATAGCAGCTAAAGCACCTAAAAGTACCAAGAGGACTAAGACAACAATGATAATTATCAACAACATATTATTCGATTTTTTTTCTTGGGGTACTTCGGTTTCTTCAGCCATTTTTTATTTCCTTGATTCTAAGTGTATTTAGTATACTACACTTTTTCATAATTATTATTTTAAATACACTTTTGGATATCTAAGGCTTTCATGATTTTTTCAAATATTCGTGCAACTTCTCTAGGATCTTCATCATGGTATTCTGTTACTAGGACTTCTCTATTATGTAAAATTTGTGAGGTATGTTGTTCTGCTTGACACTTATGTTTAGCAACAATCGTATCTACACATGAATGGACTTGTTCTTTTTCTTCATGTCCCTCATAAGCAACTGACATTCTAATATACATCTCTTCACTTTTAACTTCTACATCAATCATCTCTCGCCTTCATTTATTTATTTATAAGTTTAGTATACAACTTTTTTCCAAAATAAAAGTCTTTTTTCTTAGAAAATCAGTACCATTCTAAAAGTTTACTAACTTCATCTACGATATATGTCTTCATGCTTGTTTGAACCAAAGGTTTTTTTGCCAATAGTACCTTTGATATGTTTTGCATTTCTGCTTCTTTTATACGAACATCTAAGGCATACACTTCTCTTACATCACCAACTAATGATACCTCTCCAATAAAAATAGTTTCTTTGGATATAGCACGATCTCTAAAACTACTTATAATAGCAGCTAGTACTGCTAAGTCCGCGGCTGTTTCGGTTATCTTTATACCACCTGTTATATTTATAAATACATCATATCCCGAGAGTGGAATTTCTAGTTTTCTTTCAAGCAGTGCGAGGAGCATATTTAAACGGTTATTATCAAAACCTGTTGCCTGTCTTTTTGAGTTAGCGGTATGTGATTCAGATACAAGTGCTTGCACTTCTAGTATGATGGGTCTTGAACCTTCCATAATAACTGTGAGTGCAGAACCGGCTTGTTTTGAATTACGGTTAAAAAAGCGTGATGAAATATTGGTAGCTGAGACAAGTCCTTCTCGACGCATTTCAAAAACACCAATCTCACTTGTTGGACCAAAACGATTTTTAAATCCTCTTAAAATTCTAAGTTCTTGAGAACTATCACCTTCAAAATATAAGACAGTATCTACCATATGCTCAAGAACCCTAGGACCTGCGATTGAGCCTTCTTTTGTAATATGTCCAATAATAAATATTGCGATATTTCTTTCTTTTGCTAAACGCATAAGTTCAAATGTAACTTGACGTACTTGGGTCACTGAACCAGGTGAAGAAGTGATATTCTCAGAGTAAATAGTTTGAATTGAATCNATGATNATAAATTCATACNCTCTCTCATCAAGTTCTACTANTATTTGCTCTAATCTTATTTCACTTAGNAGATACAAAGAATCTTGGTTAGAATCTAATCTGTTTGCTCGTAACTTAATTTGTCCAGCTGANTCCTCTCCTGTTACATAAAGAACATTTTTTTTCATTGAAGCAATATTAGANCCGACTTTTAAAAGTAAGGTAGACTTACCAACTCCAGGACTACCCCCAATAAGGGTAAGTGAACCAGGTACTATCCCACCCCCTAGTACACCATCAAGTTCTTTGTCTAGGCTAGAGTACCTGTAAACCTCAGTTTCTTTTATGGAGCTAATGCTTACTGCTTTTGCTTTTTGCGAAGGAGAAGATTTTGTTTGTTTTATAANTTCTTGTTGATGTTCATTAAGTTCAGTAAAAGAGTCCCAAGCATTGCAGTTTGTGCATTTACCCATCCACTTNGATGTTGTTAAACCACAATGTTGACATTCAAAAAGTATTTTTTTCTTAGCCATTTTATTACCCTTGTATTGTATTTGGTAATTTTAGTGTATTCATTTGAGAGGCTTGTAAAATATGTCAAAATGAAATGTTATTTAGATTTTAATCTATGAAGAGCGAATCAAGAAGACCATCAACAAATTCATATTTATCAAACCTTACTAAATGCTCAGGTTGTTCACCTACTCCAATATAAAGTATAGGAATCTCAAGTGCATAAGCGATACTAAATATACTTCCACCCTTAGCAGTTCCATCAAGTTTTGTAATGATAATTCCGTCAATTCCTATCATTTCATTAAAGGCTTTAGCCTGTGCAATGGCAGAATTTCCTTGTGTTCCATCAAGGATGAGGATTGTCCTATGCGGTGCTCCTTTATGAGCTTTATCGCAGATTCTATGAATTTTTTTAAGCTCATTACTAAGGTTTGTTTGTGTGTGAAGTCTTCCCGCAGTATCGATAATAACATTATCAAAACCTTTTGATTTTGCAGAATCAATAGTATCGTAGGCTACAGCTGAACTATCGTGTCCTTGTTGTGAGGAGACGATAGGNATATCAAGCTTNTTTGACCAAAGTGTTANTTGNTCAATNGCGGCNGCGCGAAANGTNTCTCCAGCTCCNAGAATAACTTTTTTCCCNTCATTTTTATATTTTTGAGCAAGCTTTGAAATAGTCGTAGTTTTTCCAGCNCCATTCACACCGACGATAAGTTCTACAAACGGTGNTGTATATTCTGGTTCTTTNTAACTTGTATAAGCNAGGGTTGCTAAAAGTTTTGAACGTAAAATTTCTCTTGTTATTTTATCTTGATATGTTTGNTCAAGAATTATTTCAACTAAATCGTACTCAACATCAGCCTCAAGTAAAATATCTTCAAGTTCATCTTTTGTAAAATATGCTTTCTTTTTCGGTACAACTTTTTTAATCGCTTCAATCGTTTTGTTAAGAGATTTTTTTATAAAACCGAACATTATTTGTCTAAGGCTCTTCTAATATCACTCTCTAAAAATTCTTCTTGAACTTCTCCAACATAGTGAGTAATAAGTTTTCCATCGATATATAAAGCCATAAGTGGGATAGGAAATCGTTCTCCTAAACCTAGAGTAGCAGCAATTTGATTGATGAGAGGACGGTTNGCACTTGAATTAACTATTGTATATTGGGCATTANACTCAGACTTAAAACTTTCTAATGCNNCNTGNGATATNCCATCTTCTATTGTTAAACCAATGATGACTAAGTCATCTTTAAATTTTTCTTGTAAAGATGTTAGATGCGAAGCACTTACCTTACATGGTGGACACCAGGTAGCAAAAATATCAAAAAGGATTACTTTTCCTTTGGCACCTTCTAAAACAAAACCATCAAGTTCTTTAGTAACTATAAATTGTTTATTATCTGTTGAAGTAAGTAAATATTCATTTACATTAGCCTTAGTTTCCTCCTCGTCTTTATTTCCACAGGCCACAAAGAGAAGGGAGAGGCTTAGACTTAGAAGAAAAATCACTTTTTTTAACATAGAGATACCTTTTTTTATTTAATTTTAGTAAAATGTGCGAAATTATATCAACAAAAGATTAACTATGATTCTAAGTAAAGAAATTTTTAGAAAAAAATGCCTCAGTAAAATAAAATCACTTCCCTCTCATAATAAAATATATCGTGATTCCTTAGTGAATAAAAAACTTTTACAAGAGCTTAAGCATGTTAAAAATAAGAGTATTTTGTTTTACTATCCATTAAAGTTTGAGGTGAATATATCTAAGGTTCTTATAATTATGAGAAGAAAATCAAATGTCTATTTACCATTTATGGAAGGTGAAAGTTTTAAAATGGTAGACTATAGACTACCGCTAAAAAAGAAAAAATTTGATATTTTTGAAGCGGGAAATTCAATTAAAAAAATAAATAAGATAGACATAGCTCTAGTCCCTGCTCTTGGAGTGGATGTGAATTTACAAAGAATAGGTTTTGGGAGAGGAATGTATGACCGCTTCTTCGCAAAATTAAAAAAGAAACCATATACAATTTTTATACAAGCAGATAATTGTTACACAAGAAAGAAAATTTGTGATCATTATGATGTATCATGTGATTTACTGATAAGCCCGAGAAAAAGTTTTAGAGCAAAGAGTCTATCTTAAAATAGGAAAACAAATGTTCAATGAAATACTAATAGGTGGCTCTATAGCTGCGGTTAGTGGAATTATTGGCTTTTTAATCTCAAAAAAATTAATAATTTCACAGTTTGATATTTACACGAATCAAGCAAAGGCTAAGGCAAGTGCAATTGAAAGTGAGGCACATACTCTTTTAGAAAAATCTCTTAGTAAGTCCCAAGAGATAGAAGCGCAGGCAATGAAGCGTTATGAGAATGCAAAGAAAACAGCTAAGCAAGACTTGTATCAGAGAGAAAACAGTGTAGTACAAAAAGAGATACATTTTAGAAAGTATAAAGAGAATGAAGAAAAGAAACTTGATTCACAAAATGTATTGATTAAAACGAAATTTTTTGATTTAAAAAGAAATGAAAAGTCACTTGAATCCCTAAAAATGAAATATGAGGCAAAAATAGATGAGGCCTTACACAATGTAGAAAATGCTTCAGGAATGACAAAAGAAGAAGCAAAATCTATTTTACTTGAGAAAGTAGAGGAAAAATCACGAGCAGAGATAGCGCATATTGTTAGAAAGTACGAAGAACAAGCAAAGCAAGAAGGTAAATCACGAGCAAACTATATACTTGCGCAGGCTACAAGTAAGTTTGCAGGTAAGTTTGCACAAGAGAGGCTAACAAATTTGGTTACCCTAGATAACGATGAACTTAAGGGTCGAATTATAGGAAAAGAGGGTCGAAATATTAAGGCTCTTGAAGCACTTTTAGGTGTTGACATTATTGTTGATGATACTCCAAATGCAATTTTAGTGAGTAGTTTTAATATGTACCGTCGCGCGATTGCTACAAAAACATTGGAACTTCTTATTGAAGATGGAAGAATCCAACCTGCCAGAATAGAAGAGATTTTCCAAAAAGTATCGGATGAGTTTGAAGATTCTATTCTTAGCGAAGGCGAAGAGTTAATTGCTGATATGAACATTGGCATTATGCATCCTGAACTTATTAAGCTCATAGGCAGATTACGGTTCCGTGCCTCCTATGGACAAAATGCTCTAGCGCATACACTTGAAGTCGCACATCTAGCTGGAATTATGGCGGCAGAGATGGGTGGAGATCCGGTTTTAGCAAAACGTGCTGGATTATTACATGATATTGGAAAGGCTTTAACACATGACCATGAAGGAAGTCATGTTGATTTGGGAGTGAAGGTTTGTAATCGTTACAATGAAGATAAGGTAGTCATAAATGCAATTTATGCGCACCATGGACTCCAAGAGATAGAGTCTATAGAATGTGGCGCTGTTTGCGCAGCAGATGCACTCTCAGCCGCTCGTCCTGGAGCCCGTCGTGAGGTTTTAGAGAGCTTTTTAAAACGTGTTACTGAAATAGAAGAGATAGCTTTAAATCACTTAGGAGTGAAGCAGGCCTATGCAATTAATGCTGGACGTGAGGTTCGTGTTATGGTAAATGCAATACTGATTAATGACGACGAATCTATTTTAATGGCTAAAGAGATTGCACAAGAAATAGAAAAAAAAGTGCAATACCCTGGTGAAATTAGAGTGAGTGTTATTCGGGAGAGTAGAGCTGTTGAATATGCAAAATAATATTCCCTCATACACAAAAGCAACATTATGGTTTGATGGACTCTATGAAAAATCTAAAAAGGATTATAAGAATATTCCTTGGGCAAAACTAGAAGTTAATCCTTTGCTGGGAGAGTATTTAAATTCAACAGCTAAGCATGAAGGTAAAGCCTTAGTAATAGGCTGTGGCTTAGGCGATGATGCCGAGGCTCTTTATGGCGCTGGATATGATGTTGTTGCCATTGATATTTCACAATCAGCCCTAGAAATTGCAAAAAAAAGATTTCCTCAGAGTAATGTTTCTTTTGAGAAAGAAAATATTTTTGAAATGCCTCAAAAATATTTAGAGTATTTTGATTTTGTTTTTGAAGCTTTTACNATTCAGTCTTTACCTNTTNTNTTTCGAGAAAANATGATGAAAGCNATTGTNGGAACACTCGCAAAGAATGCAAAATTATTACTNATTGCACACAAAAAAGANAAAAGCTTTCAAGGTCCTCCTTGGCCTTTAGAAGAAAAAGAGATACATACTTTTAAGTTATGTGGGCTCAAGGAATTATTTTATAAAATAGATAATGAAGATTCCCTCATTGCAGATAAAAAATTTAATATTCTTTATCAAAAGTAATATTTACATCTCGTTCATTTTAGAATCGTCATAAGGATCCATATGGACAAGAACATGTGCTTTTTTATCTACAAATAAAGCTTTAATATTATCTTCAAGTTTATCTGAAACGAGATGTGCCTCGTATAAAGATACGCTAATGTTATAAACCACATGAACACTTACAAATATCTGAGAACCAGACTCTCTTGTTTGAAGTTGGTGGTAGCCTGATATATCATTTTGTGTATCTAAAATATGTAGAATTTTTTGTGTATCCTCACTACTTAGGGCAGCATCAAGTAAGATGAGGATTCCTTCTTTAATAATTGGAATCGCTGAGTAAATCATATAAATGGCAATCACAACTCCTAAGATAGGATCTATTAACTCTTCGGCAGTATAAGAAATAAGTACAAGGGCCATTAAGACAGCTCCATTTGAGAATAGGTCTGTTTTATAATGAAGTGCATCTGCCTTGATGACTATGTTCTTAGTTTTTTTTGCAACCTTATTTAAAAAGATAACAAGAGCGCTTGTCACAATAAATGAGATAATCATCACTCCTATACTTTCATCTATATATTGCATATCTCTTGGGTGCGCCATTTTAGAAAGCGCTTCATAAAGGATGAAAAGTGCAGAAAAGGAGATTACCACTCCCTCAATCACGGCAGCCAGAGGTTCAATCTTACTTCGTCCAAAATGAAATTGTTCATCTGGGTCTTTTTCAGCTGTATGAAGTGCAAAGTAGTTAAATAAAGATACAATTAAATCCAGCATAGAATCTATTGCAGATGCTAAGACAGCAATAGAACCACTAAAGATACCAACAGTCATTTTCATAATCACAAGTAATCCTGCAACCGATGTTGATACAATTGTTGCCCGCTTTTCTAACCTCATAAAGTTCCTTCTATATGTTTTGCTATAATTATATAAAAAAAATCATATGAAAAGAATAAAATGAATTTAAATGTGTTAAGACAAGAGAGACAAAAGTGGATGACTTGGAAAAATATTTTACCACTTCGTGAAGCACTAGAAAGCTTGGAAGATGAGACATATACTCTAGAAGCAGAGGATGTAGTGAAAATTTTAGGCTTGTTTGATGAGAAAAAAGTGTATGATGTAGCAAAGCTTTTGATGCCTTGGAGAAAAGGACCATTTCAAATTGGAAATACTTTTATAGACTCCGAATGGAGGAGTAATGTTAAATATAACCTTCTTCGTCCTCATTTTAATTTAAAAGATAAGCGAGTAGCCGATATAGGATGTAACAATGGATATTATCTCTTTCGTATGCAAGAAGACAAGCCAAAGTTATTAGTTGGGTTTGACCCATCTCCTTTGTATAAGACTCAGTTTGACTTTATAAACCATTTTCTCAAAAGTGAAATTGTGTATGAACTTTTAGGAGTGGAGCATTTAGAGTTTTATGAAGAGAAATTTGATTTGATTTTTTGTCTAGGTGTCTTGTATCATAGGAGTGACCCAGTGCTTATGTTAAAGCAGTTGTTTAAAGGTTTAAACAAGCAGGGTGAAGTTATTTTAGATACTTTTTATATAGAAGGTGAAGGTGAAATGTGTTTATGCCCAGAATCTTCGTATTCAAAGATTCCAAATATTTACTTTGTACCAACGATTGGAGCTTTGAAGAACTGGTGCTTAAGAGCTGGATTTAGCTCTTTTGAAGTTTTACAAACATCCATAACAGAGGCAAATGAACAAAGAAAAACACAGTGGATAGAAGGACAATCCTTAGAAAATTTTTTAGATCCTCAGGATTCTACAAAAACAATTGAAGGCTATCCAGCTCCTGCGAGAGTATATGTTAGACTAATAAAGGATAAAAAATGATTGAAGAGATACTAGATGATGACTTAGACGTTAATCAACTTGAAAATGAGGATAATAACGTTTTTTCAAAAACACATGAGAAAATCAATGCAGATTTATGTGGAGAAATTATAAAGCTTGAACGCGGATATGTTGAAGTATGTTTAACTACAACACCTGAAATGATTGCNGACAGCATAGGTTTAATCCATGGAGGATTTGTTTTTGGGGCAGCTGATTATGCTGCCATGCTTGCAGTAAATGAAAAGAATGTTGTTTTAGTTGCTTCAGATTGTCAATTTTTATCGCCTGTAAAATTCCATGATGAAGTNAAAATAGTCGCAAGAGTTCGTCATAAAGAGGGGAAAAAGAGAAATNTTCATGTAGAAGCCTTTGTTTTAGATATTAAAGTATTTGAAGGTGAGTTTAAAACTGTTGTAACTGATAGACACGTACTCCGGCTACAACTTCTTGAAGAAGAAGAAGGCCAAAAGCAGACGAATGAATAATGCTTAGTTTATAAGCCTTGTATCCAGTAATCAACATGTTTTTGTTCTTGTCTTATAGTTGTAGCACCACCATGACCAGGATAAATAGTTTTGTCATAATCAATTTCTTTAAATCTTAGTAAGGAATCTTTCATATCTGCAGGACAAGAGAAAGGAAAATCTGTTCTACCGATAGAACGTTCAAAAATAAAATCACCGCTAAACATTACAT
Organism: Sulfurimonas sp.; assembly: GCA_016764205.1. The sequence continues at coordinate 5,806 of JAESSH010000024.1, read as the reverse complement.
CAGCTATTTCAATAGTAGAACACCCTGGGCAATGTCCTGGGAAATGACGAAACTTGACCTTAATACCATCAAAGTCAAACTCTTGGTTGGGCTCTACTTCTATATCGGGATAAGAAGGTGGCAAGTCTGGCATCCAATCACTTGATGTAAGAAGCATTACATCATCTTTTGGGGTATAGAGTGGAATTCCTAATCTTTCTTGAACTTCAGTATTTGACCATACATGATCAAAATGACCATGGGTATTTAGAATTGCTATAGGATTCGTTACATTTTTCATAACCCANTCAGTAGCATCTACACCAGGGTCTATTATAAAGTCTTTTCCATCTACTGTGATTATGTAACAGTTTGTTTGGTAAACACCCATAGNTTTGACTTTTATGCTCATATAACCTCTTTTTTAGTGTGATTATAGCATCATGTTGGTATGCATTTTTATAAAGAACTCGAGTTAATTTTAGAATCTAAATCACCAAAAGAAAAAATAGAAAACTTTCATAGGTTTTATGCCTCATACAAAAAGAAAAAAATAAGCTTTGAAGAATCCTATAAGGCAAGAGAATTCTCAAAACCTTCGTATGATTCTCTGTGTAAGATAGTTCGACCACAAGATGTACCTAAGCGAAAAAACTTAAGTACAAGAGAGGGACAGATTATCTTAATTCATGCAGTCGCTCATATAGAGTACTCAGCGATAGACCTTGCTGTTGACGCGGCATATAGGTTTAGTGGACTTCCAAAAAAATACTACGATGATTGGTTAGAAGTAGCAGATGATGAGATTCGACATTTTTTGATGTTAGAAAAACTATTAGATGAACTTGGAGCTAAGTATGGAGACGTAGAAGTACATAACGCTCTTTTTGAGGCCTCCCAAAAAACACAGGTNTTAGTCGATAGGATGGCAGTAGTTCCACGNTATCTTGAAGCAAATGGCNTAGATGCAACACCNATGATTTTACAAAAACTNCANAAACTNCCTAAGGNTGAAATGCTAGAAAANATTATTCAAACATTAAGTTTAATTTTAGAAGAAGAGATAGAGCATGTTAAAAAAGGTGATATTTGGTTTAACTANGCCTGNNAGANGGAAGGTGTCTCAAATGAAATTTATTTTAAAATTATAGATAAGTATTATCCACAAGGATTTTTACGCCCTAAAAACTTGAATATTAAGGGAAGAAAAGAAGCTGGATTTTCATGCAGTGAACTCAATTTTATGGCGAAGAAAAACGTTTGTTAAGAAAGAGTTTATATTTCATTAGCATTCCAAGCCTCAACAGCTTTAATAAGGTTGTCAAAACCACTTACACTTCCAATAATAAAAATTTCATCTAAGACATAACACGAAACAGTTCCGTTGAGGTTTTGTAAAAATATTGCATATTCATCTTCTGTACGCTTATCTACTGAAATGACAATCATGTCATCTACTCTATCGTTTATTTGGACTACAGTGTCGTATTCTGCGTTGATTAACTTCTTCCCATCACTTGTGTAACTTGGCATTTAAAATCCTCATTTACTATCTTGGATAATCATACACTTTTTTTGTTACAAATCTTTGATATAATTATTATATGAGTAAATATTCACAAATTACACAATACTTAGAACATTTTTTAGAAAATGAAGTCCATAAAACAGGTATACAAAAAGTAGTCTTAGGACTGAGTGGTGGGCTTGATTCTGCTGTTGTTGCAGTATTGGCACAGAAAGTTTTTAAAGATGATTTACTTTGTATAAAAATGCCTTCACATTATTCTTCTCAAAACTCGCTTGATGATGCAGCTGAATTATGTCGAGATTTTAACCTAAAATCCCAAACTGTATCGATAGGGGCAATGTTAAAAGCGTATGAAGAAATGAATCCAGATATGAATAATCTACGACGAGGAAATTTTTCATCACGGATGCGCATGTCGACACTTTTTGATATTTCTGCAAGAGAAAATGCCCTTGTTCTAGGGACAAGTAACAAAAGCGAACTTATGCTTGGGTATGGGACGCTTTATGGTGACTTATCAAGTGCAATCAACCCAATCGGGGATTTGTATAAAAGTGAAGTCTTTGAGTTAGCAGAGTACCTTGGTGTAACGCGTAGCATCATTGATAAACCACCTTCAGCTGATTTATGGGATGGACAGAGTGATGAAGCAGATTTAGGGTATACTTACGAGCAATTAGACAAGGTTATGAAGCAATATGTAGAAGAGCGATTAAGCAAGGCTCAACTCCTAAAAGATGGATGTGATCCTGTAATGCTTGATATGATAATTCAAAGAATTTTTGGTAATCATTTCAAAAGAAAAATGCCAATTATTGCAAAGTTGACTTCAAGAACACTCAACCATGATTTTAATTATCCTAGAGATATAAGACTTTAAGAAGAGGATACAAAGATGAAAATAAAAATACCATTTAGTAGATTTATAAATGGAAGAGAAACACACTCAAATGTTAGTGATGTTTTAGATGGTGAAGATATTAATCAAGTAGAAGAGCTTGAGAGTGAATTTGCAGAGTACNTAGGAGTAGATTATGCCCTNACAACTTCGCACGGTACAGATGCCCTTCATTTAGCAATGCTTGCCTTTGATATTAAACGTGGAGATAAAATTGTATGTTCAGTAAATGCACACCCAAATGTTCCAGAAGTTGTTCGTCATTTTGATGCAGAACCTGTTTTTATAGATATAGACCCNGATTCTTATAATATTAATCTTGACTTACTAGAAAATTATTTAGAAGAAAATCAATCCAAAAAGCTTAAGGCTGTGGTAGTAACNCATATTGCNGGNAATACTGTTGACTTAGATAGACTTTATGCAATGGCAAAAATCTATGATGTAAAAATTGTAGAAGATGCNAGTGATGCCTTTGGCGCAACATATAAGGGCAAAAAAATAGGTTCAACCGGTGCAGACATTACATGTTTTGATTTTTCTTCACATCTCAAAAAAAATATATGTAATGGTGGTATGATTGTCTCAAACGATGAAGATATTATGGAGCGAGCGAGACTGCTTCATCATCATGGAATGGTAAAAGATACAAATACTCTTGAGTACGTCTATGAAGTTGTAGATATTGGAAATGATTACTGTTTAAGTGAACTAAATGCTGCATATATACGAGCACAGTTACTTCAACAAGATAGTAACATTGCAAGACAAAAAGAAATAGCGCAGATGTACAATAAAGCATTGTCTGGAATTGCACATATTACGGTTCCTCAAACAGTGAATGATGAACATCCTTTTCTTTTGTATGTCGTTAAAATAGATAAAAACCGTGATTCATTTGCAGTAGAATTAAAAAAAGAAGGAATAGAAGCAGGGCTTCATTATATACCACTTCATCTTCTCACATACTATAAATCAAAATACCTACTTCGTGTAAATGATTTTCCAGTAGCACTTCGTATATACCAACAAATTTTATCTTTACCAATCTATGCAGGTATGGATGATAAAGATGTTAAATTTGTTTGTGATAAAATTAAAAAAATAGCATCTTCAAGAGTTTAGTTTTTTCTTTTGAAAAAATCTCTTGTTTTTTGGCTTGAAGAGTATTTCTACAAGCCAACTTTTTTTCAACAACTAGTTTCATTCCTTTTATTACCCCTTTCTTGGATTTACTGTTTTGTTATGTATCTTCGNTTTAGAAGTATGTTTGCTCAAGACTTTGGAATTCCTATTGTTAGCATTGGCAACCTTAGCGTTGGGGGAAGTGGTAAAACGCCATTAACCTGTGCGCTTGCACAAAACTATGAAAATGTAGCTATTGTACTTCGTGGCTATGGTAGAAAAAGTAAGGGACTNNATATTGTCAAAGATTCTACAGCAATCTTATGTGATGTNGCNNTAAGTGGTGATGAGGCNATGATCTATGCACANAAGCTTGAAGACNGCAATAGTGATTGTNAGTGAAGATAGAAAAAAAGCAATTCTAAAAGCNAAAGAAATGGGTGCNAAAATTATTTTTTTAGATGATGGATACTCTAAACATGACATAAAAAAATTAGACTTTCTTATAGAAGTACAAACGAGAAATAGAGCTTGTTTACCTTCGGGAGCTTTTAGGGAAAGATTATGGGCAAGGAAAGAGGCTGTTGTTTTAAAGGATGGTGTTGATTTTAAGAGAGTAGTAGAGCTTAAAGACAAATATGATAAAATGTCGCTTATAACAGCTATCGCTAGACCGCAGAGGTTAGATGAATTTCTACCATCTGTTGTGAGTAAAACGTATTTTGAAGATCATCATATCTTTACTAAAGAGGAATTACAAGAGGTTTTAAGAAGAGATGGCTCTGATTCTCTTCTTGTCACATATAAAGATTATGTGAAAGTTCATTCTTTTGGCTTCTCTCTGTCTTTACTTGACTTACATGTAGAAGTGCAAAGAGAAGTGTTTGAAGTAATAAATAATTATGTAGGAAATATACAGTGCAAAAGAAAATAAAAACAGTAAATACCCTCCTTGATGCCTTACCATTTATAAAAGAATTTAATAAAGAAATCGTTGTTATAAAGTACGGTGGTTCAGCACAAACATCACCAAAGTTAAAAGAAAAATTTGCAGAAGATATTCTTCTTATGTATCTTGTAGGAATTCGTCCTGTTATTGTTCATGGTGGTGGACATAAGATTACTGAAATGTTAGGTGCTCTCAATATAGAGACTGAGTTTATCGAGGGGCAAAGAGTTACAACAAAAGAGGTTATGCGAATCGCAGAAATGATTTTAAGCGGGGAAATAAACAAAGATTTAGTTTCATTNTTAAATTCTCANNGNGNAAAGGCNATAGGNATAAGTGGNAAAGATGCACATTTTATNTNAGGAGAAGCCAAAGANTATGAAAAATGGGGCTTAACNGGAAANATNACAAATGTAAAANCAGAAGTTTTNTCNAACNTAATANANGAAGGCTTTATNCCTGTTATTGCTCCTATTGCNGCAGGTNAAGAGTTAGGTCATCCAGGNTATAATATCAATGCTGATTTNTGTGCCTCCNATGTAGCNAAAGCNNTAGGNGCAAATAAAATNATTTTTNTNACAGATACAGCNGGTGTNTTAANTGNNGANAAAGAACTTTTAGAAACATTAACAAAAGCAGANGTNGAAGCCTTGAAAAAAGATGGAACTATTCANGGTGGAATGGTACCTAAGGTTGANGCTTGTTTAGANNCNATTGATGGGGGTGTTANAAAGGCACANATTATTGATGGACGGATTGAGCATTCAATGTTATTNGAATTATTTACATCNNANGGTGTTGGTACACAAATANTTAANTAATATTTGTTATAATANCCAAGATTATGCATAAAAAATTTATAAAAAGCTTANTAGTANTTTTACTCTTTACNACANCNNTGNTTGCAAATGNATANCAAGATATTGTAAACATAGANTTGAAAAAAGATGAAGATAAAGAAATAATTGTTNNATATGCTACAAGCAAAAGGTTGTTTACGTTTAGATGGACACTTTATACAAATGGTGGACTTGTAGTGTTGAGGTCGTACGATAGGATAGTTGCACAAAATATTCTCTATTTAAGGCATAAAAATCAGAGTTTTCGCGTTGAGTTAAAAACAAAAGGGGCTAATAAGTTTACAGTTCCTTATATCTTAGTTAAATTCTTAGAATTTGATTTTGAGACAAATACTGCAAAGTTTCAACTATTTTTGTCTGATAAAAATTCAGAAATTAGTTTAAAACACGTCAAAAATAAATAAAGAGAGGTAAGTGAAAACTTATGCAAAGAGTTGAGTTAGAGATTAAGAGACTTATTAAAG
>JAESSH010000023.1 GCA_016764205.1 Sulfurimonas sp. | reverse complement strand
ACAGATACAGCCGGTGTCTTAAGTGCTGAGAAAGAACTTTTAGAAACATTAACAAAAGCAGAGGTCGAAGCCTTGAAAAAAGATGGAACTATTCATGGTGGAATGGTACCTAAGGTTGACGCTTGTTTAGAGTCGATTGATGGGGGTGTTACAAAGGCACACATTATTGATGGACGGATTGAGCATTCAATGTTATTAGAATTATTTACATCTGAGGGTGTTGGTACACAAATAATTAAATAATATTTGTTATAATAGCCAAGATTATGCATAAAAAATTTATAAAAAGCTTATTAGTACTTTTACTCTTTACTACACCTGTGTTTGCAAATGAATATCAAGATATTGTAAACATAGATTTGAAAAAAGATGAAGATAAAGAAATAATTGTTCAATATGCTACAAGCAAAAGGTTGTTTACGTTTAGATGGACACTTTATACAAATGGTGGACTTGTAGTGTTGAGGTCGTACGATAGGATAGTTGCACAAAATATTCTTTATTTAAGGCATAAAAATCAGAGTTTTCGGGTTGAGTTAAAAACAAAAGGGGCTAACGATTTTATAGTTCCTTACATTTTAGTTAAATTTTTAGAATTTGATTTTGAGAGAAATAGCGCAAAGTTTCAACTATTTTTGTCTGATAAAAATTCAGAAATTAGTTTAAAACACGTCAAAAATAAATAAAGAGAGGTAAGTGAAAACTTATGCAAAGAGTTGAGTTAGAGATTAAGAGACTTATTAAAGAAATAGACTATGATGAGGTAACTCATCTTTTTGAAATGCTCAGTGGTGGTAAAAGACTTCGTGCAAAGCTTATTCTTCGTATTGCTCCAGATCATGCCAAAGCACCTTTACTTGCCGCAATAGTTGAGCTAATTCATGCGGCTAGTCTTCTTCATGATGATGTGATAGATGAAGCGCTACAACGTCGTGGTGTGCCTTCTATAAATGCAACAGATGGAAGTAAAACAGCTGTAATGCTTGGCGATGTTTTGGATTCAAAAGCTTTTACTGAACTTCTTTGTTTTGATGAAAGTATTGCACGTGTTGTTGCAAGTTCTGTAACGGAGCTTTCAAAAGGCGAAATGATGGATGTAAAGATGGCAAAAAGTTTTAATGTTGATGAAGAGAAGTATTTAGCAATGCTTTATCTCAAGACTGCAACGCTTATTGAAGCTGCTTCAACAGCCGCAGCTTTACTAAGTAAAAAAGATTCCGCTTCTTACGGAATTTATGGGAAAAATTTAGGGCTTTCATTTCAAATTATTGATGATATTCTAGACATAACAGCAGACGAAAAAACTATGGGTAAACCTACTATGCATGATTTCGTAGAAGGGAAGTGTACACTTCCATATATCTATTTGTATGAGGCTTTAAATGAAGAAGATAAAAAAAGACTCCAAGCTTCACATGCAAAAAACATTGATGAAACAGAAGTGTTATGGATAAAAAATAAAATGAATGAACATAAAACTATAGAAAAATCATTTAAACTTGCACAAAAACTTTCAGATGAAGCAATGCAAGCAGTTAAAGATGATTCTGCTCTTGTTGAGATTTTACAGACTATGATAAAGAGAAGCTACTAATGCATTATTTAAATATAAGCTTTTCGCATAAGAATTCGAGTATAGATATACGTGAGAAACTCGCTTATCCAAATGATAAGGATAAGCACATATGTTTAAAAGAATTAAATGATTCTTCTTTTATAAATGAGTCTATGTTAATCTCTACATGTAATAGAATAGAAGTTTTATGCTCCTGTAATACTATTGATGAAGCAACAGAATATATCTTTTTAGTTTTAAGTAAACGAGCTGGTATAAGTGTAGAAGAACTTAAAAAGCACGCAGATGTATTTGATGACAGTTCAGCCATTCATCATGTTTTTTCAGTTGCATCTTCGCTTGATTCTATGGTTATCGGCGAAACTCAGATTGCAGGACAGCTTAAAGATGCTTTTAGATTTTCTTATGACAATAACTATTGCGCTAAGAAACTAGCACGTACAATCAAAAGTGCCTTTACCTGTGCTGCAAAGGTAAGAAATACAACAGATATTTCTTCAAGACCTGTTTCAATGGCAAGTGTTGCTGTTTCAAAATTAAAATCCATCGTGAATGATATTACTTTTAAAAAAGTACTCATAATCGGTGTTGGAGAGATGTCTGAGATTACAGCAAAACATCTTATAAGTGCAGAGTGTGATGTATCTATCATGAATAGAACAAAACATAAAGCCTTAGANTTTGCNGNTAAGTATGGANTCAAGCAGGTTGATTACGAAAAACTAGAGACTGCTGTNAATGAATTTAATATTATNTTTACAGCTACCTCGTCGAGTGAACCTATTATAAAATGTGAAATGNTNAAGTTTTGTAACTTTAAAAGATACTGGTTNGATTTAGCACTTCCAAGAGATATAGAATCATTTACCAGAGGAGATATTAAGCTTTTTGTTATAGATGACTTACAACTTATTGTAGGTGAAAACCTTGGTTTAAGAGAAAAGGCAGCGCGTCTTGCTCAGGGAATTATAGGAAGAGAGATTGTTAAGTTTTTTGAATCTCTTGCAACACTTGATATTGAACCTGTAATCAAGAAAATTTATCAAAAAGCATATAAAACTGCGAGTTTAGAAACAGCACGTGTTATTGAAAAAGGTTTTATTCCTAAAAAGTACGAAAAAGAGGCTAGAAAAATGTGTGAACAAACACTGAAACGATTTTTGCATGACATGACCTTAAGTATGAGAAATTCAACAGATGAGACAGGTCATGATATTACAACAAATATGATGAATATTTTTTCTAAAAGTCTTAGTACAAGAGCATTAGAAAAACCAGATTTAACAAAGGAAACGCGTGAGAAGAAGTAGAGCCTTTATACCAACAACAAAAGAAGTACCAGCAGATGCTACGCTTCCATCACATCAGTTTTTACTGCGAGGTGGATTTATTAACCAACAAGGAGCAGGTTTATATAACTTTTTGCCCCTTGGAAAAATTGTTCTTGAGAAGATTCGAAGAATTGTAAAAGATGAGTTAGATAAGGTTGGATGTAATGAAGTACAACTCTCATTTGTTACTCCAAGTTCTCTTTGGGAGAGAAGTGGTCGTTTTGAGAGTATGGGTAAAGAGATGCTTACAATTAAAGATAGACATGAAAACTCNTTTGTTTTGAGTCCTACAAATGAAGAAGCNATGGTTGAACTTGTTAAAAATAGAGTAAAATCNTATAAAGATTTACCNCTCAACCTTTACCAAATAAATACTAAGTTCCGTGATGAAGCACGACCACGCTATGGTCTTTTACGTGGACGCGAATTCTTAATGAAAGATGGGTATTCTTTTCATGCTTCTTTAGAAGATATGCAAAGAGAATTTAATCTTATGGAAATAACATATAAAAAAATATTTACAAGATTAGGGCTTGATTTTAGAGTTGTTGATGCAGACTCTGGTGCTATTGGTGGAGAGGGGAGTAAAGAGTTCCATGTTTTAGCTGATAGCGGTGAAGATACACTTGTAATATGTTCTTCGTGTGATTATGGCGCAAATATTGAAAAAATATTTAAAACTAAGGAAGAAATAGATGCCTTCAATGAAAAGTCGTATGAAGAGTTGCAAGGAAAAATAATTGATGAGAAATGCTCATGTGGTGCAAACCTTAGTTTTAAAAAAGGTATAGAAGTTGGACATATCTTTCAACTCGGGGATAAATACTCTCTCGCACTTGAGGCAAAATTTAATGATGAAAATGGAAAACCAAAAGCCTTTGAGATGGCAACATTCGGGATTGGTATTAGTCGCCTTGTAGCAGCAGTAATCGAGCAAAACCATGATGAAAATGGATGTATTTGGACAAAAGAAACTACTCCTTTTATGGTAAATATTATGGTATCAAACATTAAAGATGAAGAACAGAGTGAACTTGGAGAAAAACTCTATAAAGAGCTTCAAGATAAGAATGTAGAGGTTATTTTAGATGACAGAAAAGAAAGATTTGGTTTTAAAATGAAAGATGCTGAACTTATAGGTTTTTCTTATACTATTATCATAGGAAAAGAGTTAGNAAATGGCTCNGTNCAAATTTATGATAGAAAAACAACACAAAANAACTTAGTTCCTAAAGATGAAATAATAGAAAAAATAATGGAACTCGTTTAAGATGCTTTATTTTTTACTTTATCTTTTTTTAGAAGTAATGTTATCTACAAATATTGCTGCATACTTAGGGGGTCTATACACTTTTTTAGCAATTATTCTCACTGCCTTTTTAGGTATATCAATTCTTGTAAATTTTAGAAAAACACTTGTTGAAAATATGACAGCTGTATCTTATAATTGTATTGACTTAGAACAGTTTCAAAAGTTGAATTTGTTTACATTGTTTGGAGCGATTTTATTAATTATACCAGGCTTTTTAACAGATATTTTAGGGCTGATTATGCAATTTAGTGTTTTCACATCTATGCTTGTTAACCGATATAATGTAAAATCTGAATACTGTAAACCTTTGCATGAAGAAAATAATAAAAAAAAGGATAGTGATGTCATTGATGTTGAAATTATTACTAACAAGCCTTCTCTTAAGTAGTTCTGCTTTAGCTGCTTCAAACAAGCAGGTTGAAGAGTTTTTAAAAGAATCATTTAGCAATAACCCTGCTATAGTAGATTTACAAGTGCGAGTAGTTGAAAAAATGAATGTTCCAAATCTAAAATCTTGGGAGGCTGTAATCGTTGTGGTTGATGCGACTGTAAAAGCAAAACCTAAGAACCGTAAAGTAAGACAAAAGATGATTTGGTTTACTAATGGAGATGTGATAACAAAAGACCTTGTTAGTCTTCAAGATGGTGAGTCATTAAAAGCCTTAGTGACTCCAGCATTTAAGAATGAATACTATAAAAAAGAAAATCTAATCTATGGAAATGTCAATGCAAAACATAAAATAGCTATTTTTTCAGATCCTCTTTGTCCCTTTTGTCAAACATTTGTTCCTAAGGTAATCAAAGAGATGAAAAAGCAGCCAAATAAATTTGCAATATATTATTATCATTTTCCATTAGCTAACTTACATCCAGCAGCTGTAGAATTATCTCAAGCAGCAATTGCCGCAGAACTTCAAGGTCATAAAGATGTAATACTTAAAATGTATGAGGTTCAAGTTGATGCAAAAGAAAGAAATATTGTTAAGATTCTGAAGGCTTTTAACAAAACTATGAAAACAAATATTAAACCATCTGATTTGAAAAGACCGGCAGTGATGAAACATTTCAAAAATGATTTAAGTATTGCTGATGCTCTTATGGTTGGGGGAACTCCTACAATGTTCTTTGATGGTAAACAAGATAAGTCAAAAAGAAAATGGGAACAGGTTAAATAATAAATGCAAAAAATAGTTATAGCAACGCGTGTATCTGACTTAGCACTTTGGCAGGCTAATCATATTAAAGAGAGGATAGAGTCTTCTTACCCAGACATAGAAGTAGAGTTAAACAAAATAGTTAGTAATGGCGATAAAGTTTTAGATAAACCTTTGGCTCTTATTGGTGGAAAAGGACATTTTACAAAAGAGCTAGAAGATGCAATGTTAGCAGGTGAAGCCGATATTGCAGTACATAGCCTTAAAGATGTTCCTACTTATATTCCTAAGGGTTTAATGCTAGCAGCTGTCACAGAGCGTCAAGATCAAAGTGATGTATTTCTTTCTCATAAGTACGACTCTTTAGAATCCTTACCTAAGGGTGCAGTTGTTGGAACTACAAGTCTTAGAAGAAGAATGCAACTTCTACAAAGTAGACCTGACTTAAAAGTAAAAGATTTACGTGGAAATGTAAATACACGGCTGAGAAAATTAGAAGAAGGACAATACGATGCAATTATTCTAGCGTATATTGGTCTTTCTCGTTTAGATTTATTAAAAACTATTCCTTATACGCAAAAACTTTCTTTGGATAGGATGATTCCACCAATGGGTCAAGCAGCACTTGGAATTGAAATAGTCTCAAACAATAGAGAGATTCTTAAAATTGCACTCAGCCTTAATGATGTAAATACCTTTATATGTAGCCAAGTTGAAAGAGATTTTATAGCAAAAATTGGAGCAGGGTGTTCTGCCCCAGTTGCTTGTAATGCTGTGATAGATGGTGGTAAGGTTACATTGCGAGTGATGATAGGTTTTGCAGATGGAACAAATATTATGAATGAAGAAGAAACGCGAGATATATGGTTAGGTAAAAGCTTGGGTGTAGACCTTGCTCAAAAAATGATAGATAATGGTGCTATGGAACTCTTAGACAAGGCACAAAAGACGGCTTTTAAAGATGAAATGCCACAAAGATTATAAGAAATGAAAACAACTATAAACCTTTTAAAGAAAAATAGTGAACTAAAAGTGATTAAAGATGAACTCGATATATACTTAGAGATTCCNCATCTTGCATATGCAGAAGTAAAAAAGAAAGATGGNGGNAAGGCNCTTCTTTTTACAAATGTNNTAGATAAAAAAAATAATAANAAATTTGATGAACCTGTTTTNATGAACTTATTTGGTTCATATAGACGATGTGAGCTTCTTTTTGGTAGAACAATAGAGTCTGTGGCAGATGAAATAAGTAAGTTCCTTCATATGAAACCTCCATCTGGAATAGCAGATAAGATTTCAATGGCTTCTCAGATGTTTTCTTTAAAAAATATTTTTCCTGTACGTTCTTCTGGTAGAGGAAAATGCCAAGAAGTTCAATACTTTGATGACAAGATTGACTTATATAAACTCCCAGTGCTTACAACTTGGGAAGGGGATGCGGGACCCTTTATTACAATGGCACAAGTTTATACGCAAAGTCTTGATGGNGATATGGTTAACCTTGGAATGTATAGACTCCAAGTGTATGATAAAAACCATTTAGGAATGCATTGGCAAATACATAAAGACAGTTCTCATTTTTTTGATCAGTACCAAAAAGCTGGTAAGAAAATGCCGGTGAGTATCGCGATTGGAGGGGATCCTCTTTATACGTGGTGTGCAACAGCTCCTCTTCCTTATGGTGTTAATGAGTTACTTATGTACGGGCTTATCACTAAAAAACCTGCGAAACTTGTTAAATCATTAACAACACCTTTGTATATACCCCGGGATGTTGATTATGTAATTGAAGGTTGGGTTGATACAAATGATTTAAAAGTGGAAGGTCCATTTGGTGATCATACTGGTTATTATACATTAGAAGAACCTTATCCAGTTATGGAAGTTTCTGCAATAACTACAAAGAAAAAAGATAANGTTTTTTTAGCNACGGTTGTTGGAAAACCACCACTTGAAGANAAGTATATGGGTTGGGCAACNGGAAAAATATTTTTCCCACTTTTAAAAACAACAGCACCAGANTTGATTGACTATCATATGCCTGANAATGCAGGTTTTCATAATTTGATACTTGCAAAAATGCAAACACTTTATAAAGGGCATGCAAAACAATTTATGCATGCTTTTTGGGGTGTTGGGCAGATGAGTTTTGTTAAACATGCTATTTTTGTAGATGAAAAAGCTCCGCGACTCAATAATTATGAATCAATAACAATGTATATTNTAAATAGATTTACACCAAAATGTATGTTNATTACTGAGGGTATTTTAGATGCNCTTGATCATTCATCTCCAGAGACCTTAGTNGGTGGTAAANTNGGTATTGATGTTACNTCNGCNCATGTNGTNGANGCNCCTNAGTTTATNANNGATGANNCCTTATTANAANANGTTAAANNANTNATANNCGACACTNTNGANNTACATCAATATATGACAATAACAAAAAATCCTATNACTGTTATTAGNCTTNATAAAANACAGTCTGCAAAAGTATATTTTAAGGCTCTTGAGCCTTTGTCTAAATATTTAAGAATTGTAGTTTTTATAGATGCTCTTAAAAATGATATTTTTAATCCGTACATGCTGGTATGGAGAGTAACAAATAACATTGATGCTGGACGTGATGTTTTTACTACAGGTTTAATGGTAGGAATTGATGGGACAAACAAAAATAAACTTGATAACTATACGAGGGAATGGCCAGGGGATGTTGAATGTAGACAGAGTGTCATAGATGATTTAAAGCAAAGAAAGATATGGGATTTAGAAGACAAGCTGAGCGATAAGTTTCAACTTTAGATATAAACTTATAAAATACTTTTTTTTAAAGGTTTTTATAATAATGGATGATGTACTATTAAGCTAATTAGTTAGGAGTGTCGATGAAAATAGTTCTTCTTTTCGCATTTACTTTAATCATTATCTCTTCTTCACTTCATGCGAGCATTTATAAAGGGCAACGTTACTATCAAAAAAAATGCACAATTTGTCATGGAAAAGCACTTGAATTTGTTAATGAAAAAACTTCTAATAGATGGCAAAATTACTTAGCTGACAAGGGAAATATACTCTATTTTTTGCATAAAAACTTAGAAGATGCAAGGAGTTCCATGGAATACTTTGATAGCACTAAATACAGAAAAAACCTAAAACACCTGAGAGACTTTTTTTTAGAATATGCCTCAGATACCGGAAATATTCCAGTGTCTGAATAAGTAGAGAGTCTAAAGCTTCTTTTAGTTAAAATACAAAAAAATTTATATACGAACTCTCTCTCGAATAAGACACAAGGAATATTTTTATGGATAAAATGTGGTCAGGTCGATTTTCTGCAAGTGCATCATCATTATTAGATGAATTTAATGCTTCTATTATGTATGATAGAAAACTTTATCGTGAAGATATTGAAGGTTCATTAGCACATGCTGCGATGCTTAGTAAA
>JAESSH010000022.1:4790-13322 GCA_016764205.1 Sulfurimonas sp. | reverse complement strand
ATGGAATGCGAGCAGATGAAGCCTGTGAGACACTGGATAAGTTTCTTTCAGATGCACTTATTAATGGTTGGGATGAAGTAATCATTTACCACGGAATCGGCACAGGAAAACTTTCCTTTGCTGTGAAGAATTTTCTTATTGCACATCCAAGAGTAAAAGCATTTGATGATGCTCCTCAACACTTAGGTGGCTTTGGTGCAAAAATTGTGAGTTTATAATGAGTAAAAAAGTAGCTATTGTTGGAGCTGGGGCATCTGGTCTTTTATGTGCAATACTCTGCGCAAAAAAGAACTTACATGTATCTCTCTTTGAGCAAAATACTAAGTTCGCTAAAAAAATTCTTGTCTCCGGAAATGGACGATGCAATATAACAAATACGAGCTTTTCAAGCAAGGATTATTACAGCCAAAACCCTGACTTTGTTGCACACTCTCTCAAAGAATTTGACTTTAAAGAATTTGAGAGTTTCATAAACTCTATCGGTCTTGTTTTAGAAGAAAAGAACGATGGAAAAATGTATCCTTTAAGTAATGAAGCAAAAAGTGTTGTATCAATTCTCCATGCTACAGCACAAGGCTTGGGCGTTGATTTTCATATGGAAAATAAAATTTCTGATATTAAAAAACTCTTCGAAGCTTATGATTATGTAGTTATCGCAACAGGGTCTGAGGCTGCACCACACTTAGGTGGCTCTAATGATGGTCACAACTTTGCATTAGAATTTGGACATACTATAATTCCTTCTTATGCATCACTTGTACAGCTAGAACTTGATTCTAAATATGCGCATAAAATGAGTGGTGCAAAGGTAGAGGGAGAAGTAACTGTACTTATTAACAAAGTACATGCTTCAAGATATTTTGGTGATATTCTTTTTACGAACTATGGTNTATCAGGATTTGCTATTCTCGATGCTTCACAAGAAATTTCTTNAGCTTTAATGAATNATGAAGCNGTANATATNAGCATTAANTTACTTCCAAANTANACTGCACAAAAACTCTCTAACTACCTTNNNCAAAGCTCNCAACTTCAAACTGCCCTCNCCTTAGAAAANATTCTTCATGGTCTNCTTCCCATAAAAATTGTAAAAGNTCTTTTAGAAAAACTGGANCTTCAAGCAAATACACAAATAAATACTAAACTATCTAAAAAAATAGCAAATCAAATTCTTAACTGGAGATTTGAAGTAAAAGATACACATGGTTTTCGTCACGCAGAAGTTGCTGGAGGTGGTGTGAATGTAGATGAAATAAATCCTTCAAGCATGGAATCACTCAAACAAAAAAACCTCTACTTTTGTGGTGAAGTTCTTGATGTTCTTGGACGCCGTGGCGGTTTTAACTTTGCNTGGTGNTGGGCAAGTGCNAATAGTGNGGCACAGGATATTATAAAAAANGATATTTTAGACAGATTTTAAAAATTTCTTGATTAACTATGCTTTAATTATTGAGAATATAAGCGTGTAACACCCTCTGTGACATCTTTATGATATGCTTTTAAATACTTAAAAAACTTATCTTGGGAGAAAGAACATGAGAAAGGACTTAACAACAAAAAAAATTGCTAAAATTTCTATTACAGAGGCTGAAGTTAATGGTAAAATTGTACAATTTAGATCCAACAGGCTTGTTATAAAATTAAAAGGCAAGAAGAACTTAAAAAACTATGATTTTTTAAAAAATAGTTGTAAAGATATTTGTAAGATAATATCCAAGTCCAAAGTATTAAGGTACCCCAAGAAAACTTCTTTATTACTATTAGAAGTTCCAAAGAATTCAAATATTCTAAAACTCGCAGAAGAAATGTCAAAAAGAGATGATGTTGATTTTGCTGAGCCAGACTATATAGGAAGAATAAATATTATTCCTAATGATTCAAAATATAGTGACCAATGGGCACCTCAAAAAACAAATTCTCAAGGTGCTTGGGATTTAGAAACAGGGAGCAGTAATATACTCATTGCTATCATTGACTCAGGTATTGCAACTGCAAATGATGGCTCCCTCAATCATCCCGATTTAGATAATGCTACGCGGTATATTTTAGGAACAGATTTTATCAGTAATGATGCCTTACCAAGAGATGACAACTCTCATGGTACGCATGTAGCAGGTATTGCGGCAGCACAAGGTAATAATACACAAGGAATAGCAGGAGTGAACTGGAATAGCCCAGTTTATATTTGTAAAGTGGCTGACTCCCTTGGAAATGTCAGTCAAGCTGATGTACAAGCAGCCGTTGAAGAAGTAGTAGATTATGCCATAAACAATAATTTGCAAGTGGTTATAAATCTAAGTTTGGTATGGCAAGATGCTCATTCTCTTTTAGAAAATGCTGTAGAATATGCCCATGACAACGGCATGATTATTTGTATTGCAGCAGGGAATGAAGATTGGGGCCCTGTTCTTTTTCCTGCTGCTTATTCTGATAACTTTTCTAGTATTATTGCCGTAGGTTCTACAAACAAAGATGATTATATTTCTGATTTTACAAGTGTAGGTCCTGAAGTAACTGTTGTTGCGCCTGGAAGCGATATTCTTTCAACAATGCCGACATATGATGTTACATCAACAGATTTAGGCGCTTCAAAGAATTATGATGAAATGTCTGGTACTTCTATGGCATCTCCTTTTGTGGCAGGATTAGCATCTTTAGTATGGAGTAAAGAACCTCTTCAAAATAGCGAACAAGTTAAAGATGTTATTATCAATACAGCTGTAAAGTTGGGTCCATCAGACTTTAACAATGCTTGGGGATATGGAAGAGTGGACGCACAAGAAGCTGTTGCTAAAGCAGGATGGGATATAGAGTTGTCCAATCTTTCACTTAACTTTATGGATATACCTGAAAATGAAACTACAGCTCGAGCTATTAAATTTGATGTAAAAAGTTTTCATGAAACTTCGTTTGAAATTATTGATGGTCCTACAGGAGTATTTGAAATTTCCTTTGAAGGCAGTACTTCTCTAAGTAAATCAAGCGATTATAATACAGTAAGAAATGCCTATATTTGGATCTCTTATACAGGAGGCAATGCTGGTAATTTACACGGCGGGATAGTGGAAGTTCGATGTATCCAAACACAAGAAACATGGAAACTTCATATAACTGCCAATACCATTAAAAAACCATCTTCTTGTGTCATGATGGTATTAGATCAATCTGATAGTATGCGTTTTGAATCAGGGGTTGAAGACAAGACAAGAATGGATGTTCTAAAATATTCTGCAAATATATTAACAGATTTTATTCAAGAAGGAAATGCTATAGGTATTGTTTCTTTTGATGAAGACGCACATAATATTTTAATACCCGTAGTCGGTCCTTTAAATGCTCCTTCTGGAATAGATTTCGACAGATCTAATATTAGAAATAGTATCGCTTCGTTCAGTCACAATCCAGATGGGTATACATCTATAGGTGATGGTATTAAAAGGGGGTACGAGCAATTAAATAACGTGGTGGGATATGAAAATAAAGCCCTACTTGTATTAACAGACGGAAAAGAAAATAGAAGCCAATATATATCTGATATCATTGATGTCATTGATGAAAAAGTTTTTGCTGTTGGACTAGGTACTGCAGCAAAGATAGACCCAAATGCATTAACCAAAATTTCTAATGGTACAGGAGGATATACTTTATTAACTGATGAACTTAATAATGACAGTTATTTTAAATTAGCAAAATATTTTTTACAAATTCTTGCAGGTATTACAAATGAAGATATAGTTGTCGATCCAAATGGATGGTTACAAGAGGGAGAGATACATAAAATTCCTTTTAATTTAACATCCTCAGATATCAGTTCAGATATTATATTACTTATTCCATATAATGATCTCATTGAGTTTTATTTAGAAGCCCCAGATGGTACTATCGTTGATGCCAGTTTTGCAACGGTTCATTTACACCAAGGTCAAAACATCAAATTTTATAGAGTCTCATTCCCTGTAGCAACATCTAGTAGTTCTGGTTTACATGAAGGGAAATGGCATGCTGTNCTAAAAGTAAATACTGGCTATTTCAAAGAATACTTGGCATCTTTAGATAAGTACTCTCATAGATATGAAACAGCAAAAAAACATGGAGTTCAGTATACTCTACTCGTACATGCCTATTCAAATTTACGTATGAAAGCTACTTTAAGCCAAAATAGCCATGAAATTGGTGCAAATATTCATCTTCGAGTAGTATTAAGTGAGTATGGCGTTTCTATTAGAAAAAGTGCTAGTGTAAAGGCTGAACTAACTTATCCTGATAATAGCAGTTCAACAATTTATTTTAACAAAATAGAGCAAGGTATTTATGAAGCCGATTGTATAGCAGATTTATCAGGCGTATATAAATTCAGAATCATGGCAGATGGAAATACATATAGACAAAATCGATATACAAGAGAACAAGTACTAACCGGTACTATTTACAGAGGTGGGGATAAGACTCCTCCAAGTAGCAAAGACACTCCCCATAATAGCACAGAGGAAAACTTCTGTAAACTTATTTCATGTTTAGATAAAAACATGAATAAAAAACTTCATGAACGATTGAAAAGCTATGGAATTAACCTAGAAGGATTAAAAAAATGTTTTTGCAAAAAGTCAAAAAAAAAGAAGCTTACAACTACATTAGAAAATCTAAAGATTTCTGACTTTTTAAATTTATTAAAATTAAAATAAAATTTAAACCTATAAAGGAAAGTAAATAAAAAAGATATAATAAAATAATAAAAAGTAATGTGATGATAATCGACCAAATAAGTATCTCTTCTATAAGAGATATTCCATGAAAGAACTTGGAGTAACTCATGAACACAAACCAAAATATTCTCTCCCTTAGCATTAAAGATTTTTTATCTCCGCAAATGCTAAAGTATGCCCTNCTTCCCTTTATAATCTCCATGATAATTATGTATAGTTTATTTTTTATGCTCGCCTCTGCAGGACTTGATGCTCTTGGAAGTTTTGATGTATCNAGTACNCAGACAAGTATACAAAATGGGATTCCACATACCGAATCCATACAAACACACTTAGAAGGAAGTGCTATCATTAAATTTTTAATGAGTCATGCTATAACCTCATGGGTTGCTACTTTTTTAGTCTACGCAATTGGTGGTTTTTTCACACTTTATCTTTCTATATTTATTGCAGTTTTAGTGATTGGTTTTTTAACTCCCTTTGTACTTAAAGCACTCCAACAACGACATTACCAAGATGTTGAGATGCTAGGGTATTCAAATGTATTTACAGGGCTTTTAAGTGTCCTTAAGTGGGCATTAATTATGCTCTTACTCTTTTTTCTTTTTATTCCTCTGTATTTTATTCCACTTGTAAATATTATTGCCTTTAACTTTCCTTTGTATTACTTTTTTCATAAGGTGATGACCTTTGATATAGCTACAAGCATTTGTACAAAAGATGAAGATTATCTTATGAAGTATAAGTTTGCAAATGAACTTAGAATGAAAACCTTTGCACTTTATCTTCTTTCACTTATTCCTATGGCCATCTTTTTTGGAGCAATTTTTTATATTATTTATTTAGGAAATACCTACTTTATTCGTATNAAACAAATNCGAGAAGAAGGNTTACTCGCTTCAAANTAATCTGTTTCTTCTTCTTTACTTACTAAGGCTCGNTATGCTTCATCTTTTNNAACNAGTCCAGCCTCATANAANAACTGTGAAGGNNNNAANTTNATTTTTTTAATCTTGTCATACTTTGCNTAGGAGAGGTATAAAATATCTTTTGCCCTTGTGACTGAGACATAAAACAAACGTCTTTCTTCATCAAGAGAACCACCTCTTTGCATTAACTTACGGTTAGGAAAACGTCCATCCATGAGGTCAATTACATAGACTTCTTTATACTCTAAACCTTTTGATGCATGAACACTAAGTAGGTTCACACCTGCACCTTGTGTTAAGTCAGATGAGCCTAAAATCATAGCATTTAAAAATCTTTCATGTTCAGAGTATGGCTTAGACAACTCCTCCAAAAGAAGCATTTTTCTTGTAATCCTCGAGAGTGACTCTGTTTTTTGTTTCTCATCAATACTGCCATCTTTAAGTTGNGCNCNTTTATTTGAAAGAACATCCGATATATGTGTATACAATGAAGATGCAACAATCTTTTTTACAATTGTTCGTGGTTGTTTTATGCCCTTTAAGTCTCGGTATAAAAGGTAAAAATCATGTAAAAAAGTAGCTCCCTCTTTTGTAAGTTTAGGGTGCTTTAAAACTGGGTTTTTCATAAACTTTGCTTCAAATCCAAGCTTCGCAAATTTTCCAATAGCACCGAGTTCTAAAAAATCATCAAACAAGCCTAGTTGATGTGACACCTTACGCTTCTCAAAAGGATTTTTTATATTTTCATCAAAGGCATACAGTCCATAAAATATAGAACCGTTTCCAAGATTTTTAAGTGCTAAGTACATCTCTTTTGCCATNGCAGAACCTATTCCACGGGCAAATTCAAAGAGATGAATAAAGCTCATCATATCAGCCTCATTGATTAACAAGGTATATAAATCAAGAACTGCTTTTACTTCCTTTGAGTCAAAAAAACTCGTTCCACCCTTACGTTTACAAGCAATATCAAGTTCACGAAGTCCAACTTCTATACCGTCTGCTGAGGAGTTATTTCTAAATATAACTGCAATTTCTTCATGAGGTGTTTGAGAATCACGTATTTTTGCAGCCATCGCATGATACTGATCAAACAGCTCATCGNAGGCTAAGAGCTTTACAGGTTCTGCCTTTTGGGTACGTGTTACTTCAAGTTTTTTAGGATAAATTCTTTCATTATGTTCTATAACCTTGGTTGCCAGAGAAAGAATAGGTAAAGAAGACCTATAATTTTTTGTAAGTGTATGTACTTTTGCCTCGGGGAATTTTTTAGAAAAAGAGCTTATAATCGAAATATCTGCCCCATTAAAAGCATAAATACTTTGGTCATAGTCCCCAACACAAAACAATGACGGTGGATTCATCGCTTCAATGAGCGTACCTTGGAGTGCATTTGTATCTTGGTATTCGTCTACTAAAACTTCTTTGTATCCTAGATGTACATCCTTGCAAATGTCTCGAAAATTTAAAAGTAAATCATTAAAGTTTACAAATCCATACTCTTTTTTTAAAGCTTCAAATTCGTCTACAACATCTGCATAAATCATCGCAAATTGTTCATGCTCTTCGTATTTATTTATTATCCATGATTCAAAATCAAGATGAAGTTCTGTATTTTGGTAAAAAGAATACACATCGTATAAATAATTCCCTCCATAAGGAGTAACTTCAGCCTCAATATTCATAAAGTTTCGTTTCTCAAATACACTACGAAAGAGCGTTTTAAGTTCACGTTGTTGTTTGAGTACAACTTTTTTATCTTTCTTTTTAAGCCATCTGTAACTCACGGCATGAAAGGTTCCTGCATCAATTTTGGATGCTACGTTTTTACCAAAATACTCAGCTACTCGCGCAACCATCTCTGCTGCAGCCTTATTTGTAAATGTAAGAAGCAGAATTTCACTCGGCTGTACATTTGAAGCTAAAAGATGCCCAATTCTTCCAACAATAGTAGAAGTTTTACCAGTACCCGCCGAAGCTATGATTAAATTTTCACGTGAAGAAGAAGTTGCAGCATCGTATTGTTCTTTATTTAAACGTGATAATGGCATAAACTTACTCCTCCTTTTTAAGAGTGTGATTATACCTCTTAAAATTTAAAAACAGGGTACTACTCATAAGTAAATCCTCATATCCTTTTGGATATAATCGCGCTTTAAATGAGACACTTTTAAGGCGGTATTATGTCACCAAACGGTTACGAAGCACAAAATATAGAAAATAAATATTATAAAATATGGGAAAAAAGAAAATACTTTGAAATAGATGCAAATAAAGGTATCCAAGAAGAGGGGAAAAATTTCTCTCTCATGATGCCTCCGCCAAATGTTACTGGTCGTCTTCATATTGGTCATGCACTTACCTTTACCCTTCAAGACATTATCACGCGTTATAAACGTATGGATGGGTATAAAACACTGTGGCAACCTGGAACTGATCACGCTGGAATTGCTACACAAAATGTTGTAGAGAAACAATTACTTGCAGAAGGTACAACAAAAGAAGCTCTTGGGCGAGAAAAATTTCTAGAACGTGTTTGGGCTTGGAAAGAAGAATCAGCATCCATTATGACAGAGCAACTTCGCCATATGGGAGTATCACCCGCATGGGAAAGAGAACGTTTTACTATGGATGAAGGCTTACAAGCCTCTGTTAAACAGTCTTTTATAAAACTTTATAATGAAGGTCTTATCGTCCGTGGTAACTATATGGTTAACTGGTGTACNCACGATGGAGCACTCAGTGANATCGAAGTTGANCANGAAGATCATAATGGTAAATTTTACCANATCAAATATCCTTTTNCCGATGGAAGTGGCTTTGTTGAAGTTGCAACAACACGACCAGAGACATANTTTGGCGATACTGCTGTTATGGTGCATCCAGATGATGAACGNTAC
>JAESSH010000022.1:0-4785 GCA_016764205.1 Sulfurimonas sp. | reverse complement strand
TATTNNTAGGTAAAAAAATNAAACTTCCACTNTTAGACCGTGAAGTTACAATNATNNCNGANNCNCATGTTGATATGGAGTTTGGNACNGGTGTTGTTAAAGTTACTCCTGCNCATGATCAAAACGATTATGAAGTTGGTAAACGTCATGACTTAGAGTTTATTACTGTCTTTGATGAAAAAGGAATACTCAATGATTATGCTGGTGAATTCAAAGGCTTAGATAGAATTGCAGCACGTGAAATAATTGTAGCTCGTCTTGAGGAAGAAGGCTTTATTGTTAAGATAGAAGACCATAAACATCAGATTGGACATTGTTATAGATGTAAAAATATAGTCGAGCCTTATATCTCTAAACAATGGTTTTTAAAAAAAGAACTCGCAGATAAATCAATACTAAAAACAAATGCAGGTGAGGCTACATTTTTTCCACCACACTGGATAAACTCATATAACTCTTGGATGGGTGAACTTCGTGACTGGTGTATTAGCCGTCAGCTATGGTGGGGACATCAAATTCCAGTCTTTTACTGTGACTCGTGTGAACATGAGTGGGCAAGTAGCNAAGANNNAGANGAAAGCTGTCCAAAATGTGCCTCAACAAATNTAAGACAAGACCCTGATGTATTAGANACTTGGTTTTCTTCTGCTTTATGGCCTTTTTCAACACTTGGTTGGGAAAATNNTNCGAGCAAAGAAGGAGAATTATTTCAAGCAAATGATATGAAAGACTTTTATCCAAATACCTTACTCATTACAGGNTTTGACATCCTTTTCTTTTGGGTAGCTAGAATGATGATGATGGGTGAACATTTTCAAGCCAAGCTTCCTTTTAATCACATCTACCTTCATGCACTTGTTCGTGATGANAAAGGTGACAAGATGAGTAAATCAAAAGGTAATGTTATTGACCCTCTTGATATGGTAAACACGTATTCAGCTGATATACTACGCTTTACACTCGCAATTTCTGCGGCGCAAGGTCGTGATATTCGTATGAGTACAGAAAAACTTGAGCTTAACCGTAACTTNACAAACAANCTTTATAANGCAAGTAAATATCTTCAAATGAATGTGGATACATTTCCAGATTTAGATGGCTTTTGTCTTAGTACGCCTCTTGGAAAATATATGGAATCGCGACTCAACGCTACAACAAAAGAAGTGCGTGCTCTTTTAGATGAATACAAATTTAATGATGCAGCACTCTGTCTTTATAAATTTATCTGGAATGAGTTTTGCGGTTGGGGTATTGAGCTAAGTAAGGCTGATAAAAGCTCGATTGTAGAGCTTGGAGCTATTTTTAAAGAGGCGATGAAACTTCTTCATCCATTTATGCCTTTTATTACAGAGCATCTTTACCATGAGTTATCTGGAACTTCGCTAGAAGATGGAGATTCTATTATGCTTATGAGGTATCCACATAAAACAAAAAAACGCGAGCAAGAAGAAAAAACTTTTGCCCTTATCATGGATGCTATTGTATCCATTCGTCGTGCAAAGGTTCTTGTTGATTTAGCGAACCAAAAAATAGAAAAAGCCTTTGTGAAGATTGANNNAATCACAGNAGAAGAACAAGAGATGATGCGTCCCTTTATTCTTAAACTAGCAAAGATTGAAGTTGTAGAATTTACAGATACTAAGATTGAGAATTCTGTGAGTGATATATCTGACCTTTGTGAGAGTTTCATTCCAACAGACTCTGTAGACTTAAGCTCTATCATCACAAAACTTACTAAACAAAATGAAAAGCTCCAAAAAGAGATAGATAAGCTCTCAGCAATGCTTAGTAACGAAAGGTTTGTAGCAAATGCCCCTGAAGATGTTTTAGAGAAAAACCGTACCCTTTTAGCAGATGCAAAAACTAAACAAGACAAGGTAGTAGTGCAACTGAGCTCACTACAAAACTAAAAATGTCCTTTTCTAGTTTTAACTTTTCTCAGGCTTTAAACAAGGCAATTACTGAACAAAATTATAGCCATCCTACTCCCATTCAAAAAGAGGTTATTCCTCTTGTCTTAAACGCACAAGATGTCATGGCAAGAGCGCAAACTGGTAGTGGGAAAAGTGCAAGTTTTGTACTTCCAATTTTAGAACTTCTCGCAAAAAGAAAAGCAAAAGATAATTATAAAAAACCGAGAATTAGAGTTTTAGTTTTAACTCCAACGAGAGAATTAACACTACAAATTGCGCAAGATTTTGATACCTTTAGTGAGCATTTTACAAAACCTGTAAAAACAGTAAGTCTTATTGGTGGAAATCAAATTGGTGAGCAACTCTTCGACATCCAACAAGGATGTGATATCTTAGTTGCTACTTCTGGTAGGTTTATCGATATACTGAGNAAAAAACAAACGAANCTTGAATATATAGAATTTTTAGTNCTTGATGAAGCAGATAAAATGCTTGATTTAGGATTTGCACAAGAACTCCAAGCCATCCTTGAAGCGATTCCAAAACAAAGACAGAATCTTCTTTTCTCAGCGACTTATCCNCAAAAAATGTTACAAATTGCTAAAAGAATTACAAGTAATCCTATTGAAGTTGCTACTNAAGNAACACAAACTGTAGAATCNATTACCCAACGTGTGATTCAAGTTANCTTNNAAAACCGTGCTCCCCTACTTCGNCATCTTATAAAAGAGATTAAATTAAAGCAAGTACTTGTTTTTATGGCAAATAAACGCGCGACTGATAATATTGCCATGAAATTTAAAAAACATGGACTTAATGCTCAATCATTTCATGGTGATTTAGACCAAGAAGAGCGTAATGCAACTCTTGATGCATTTAAAAGAAAAGATATACAAATCCTTTTTACAACGGACTTAGTTTCTCGGGGCTTAGATATAGATGACATTGATTGTGTCATTAACTTTGACCTGCCACGTTCTCCTGCTGATTATATTCATAGAATCGGAAGAACAGGTCGGGCTGGAAAATCGGGTTTAGCAATTTCGTTTATCGACTATGATTGTGAAGAACATTTTAAACTTATAGAAAAACGCTCTGAGATAAAACTCAAACGTGAACAAATACAGAACTTTGAATTAAAAGGTGAAGCACCAATAAAACGAAAAGGTCCTGCTCCTATTAAGGGCAAAAAAAAGAGTAAAAAAGACAAGCAAAGAGAAAGACAAATGAGTAAATAAAGTACATGTTTTCATTTCTTTTTAGCTATAATTCCAAAATAATAAAAACCATATTTTAAGGTGCTCNAAAAGTGTTTGATTTAACTAAATATACATCTAAAAATATTAAAAATGACATCCTCTCTGGACTCGTTGTTGCCGTTGCCTTAGTACCTGAAGCGATTGCATTTTCTTTCATCGCAGGTGTAAGTCCAATAGTCGGACTTTACACTGCCTTCATCTTAGGACTTATCACTTCACTCATCGGTGGAAAACCTGGTATGGTTTCAGGTGCTACTGGCTCTATTGCTGTCGTTCTCATCGGTTTATCACTTGAAGCAAATGCTATTTTGTCTGCCCAAGGTTTAGATAAAGATGCCATTGCTATGGGAATACTCCACTACATACTTCTAACTACGGTAATAGCGGGGCTTATTCAAGTTTGCATAGGTGCGCTTAAGCTTGGTAAATTTATTCGTCTTGTTCCTACTCCAGCTATTCATGGATTTGTAAATGGTTTGGCTATTGTTATTGGTACTGCACAGTTTACATTTTTTGACGGACAAGGTTATATGATGTATATTTTAGTCGTTCTGACGATGGCTATTATGTATCTTTTACCAAAACTTACAAAGGCGATTCCAGCAGGACTGGTAGCAATTATTGTTATAACCTTAGGTGTATACTTTACACAAACAAATACACTTCTACTGAGTGGCTTAGACGATATGGAACAATACACAGGACAACTCCCAAGTTTCAGCATTCCTAGCTACATTTTTTCTTTAGATGCTATCTTACTTGTTCTTCCCTATGCGATTATCGTCTCACTTGTTGGAATAATAGAATCATTACTTACACTTTCAGTTTTAGATGAACTTAGTAATACACGTGGTTCGGCAAACAAAGAATGCATTGCACAAGGTACAGGAAATATCACCTGTGCTTTTTTTGGTGGTATGGCAGGATGTGCTATGATTGGTCAAAGTATTATTAACTATACCTCAGGTGGTATTGGACGTCTTTCATCTTTTGTTGCGGCTCTTGGTCTCATTATACTTGTTGTATCTATGAGTGGTGTTTTAAATGCGATTCCAGTAGCTGTTCTTGTTGGGATAATGTTTATGGTAAGTATCGGTACTTTTGAATGGTCAAGCTTCTCACGACTCAGTAAAATGCCAAGAACAGATGCCTTTGTTATGATAGCTGTAACACTCATCACAATTTTTGAGGATTTAGCAATTGCCGTTATTGCTGGTGTAATTATTTCCGCACTTGCCTTTGCTTGGAAACATGCGAAAATTTGGTCAAAATCTCATATTGAAGAAGATGGAACAAAAGTCTATGAACTTGATGGTCCTCTCTTTTTTGCAAGTGCAACAACATTTGCGGATAATTTCGATATTGACAATGACCCTCCAAAAGTAGTGATTGATTTCAAAGATGCAAAAGTAATGGACTCTTCAGGTGTTGAAGCAGTTGATATGATTACTAAAAAGTACGAAGATGCTGGGAAAAATCTGCTCCTACGTCATCTCTCAAATGACTGTAAGGCTATTTTGAAAAAGGCTGGTCCACACTGCTCATACGAAGAAGATGACCCTACATATAAAGTAGCGTTTAACTATTAATAAAAAGATCTGACACAATCCTAG
>JAESSH010000021.1 GCA_016764205.1 Sulfurimonas sp. | reverse complement strand
TAGATATGGATCCTATAGAGTTTGGATAATTACACTTTATGCGTATCGAAAAACCAATAAAAAGACATCATCAAGCCTGAGGTTTTTTGGTAAGTCTCATCAAACATAAATTCTTTTGCATCTTCAAGGGGAATATAAATAACTTCTATCTCTTCCTCACTTAAACCACCACCCTTACTTACTTGCATAGAATCATCACACTGGGCATAGTAAAGTGTTTGTTGTGTTCCTGAGATTCCAACATTTGTATAGAAGGTAGATACTTTTTGTAAAGAGTTTACATCGATGTCATAGCCACATTCTTCAAAAACCTCTTCTTTTGCGATTTGTGCTAAAGATGTGTTCTTATCTACAATTCCCGCACAAAGTTCGTACATCATTCCATCTTTTTTGTTTGCATTAAGGACTGGAATACGAAGTTGTTTTACAAGTACAAAGGCTTTTCTTTGTGTATGAAAAAGTAAAATACTTACACTGTCATGTGCAATGACCGCTTCCCANATTTTTTTTGTTCCTGATTGGGTATAGTTTATTTGTATGGGTTTTATGAAGTTTGGATTTTCTAGTTTTGTAATTGAGTCTATNTTATCCATTTGTTTCACTTTTTTCGCTTTGGTTGTTAAAATAATACACTATATCAATTTTTTTCTTTTTAATAAATTTTGTTTCATTTTCTAAATGAAGTGCAATACTTTCATTATAGTTTGAAGAGAGTTNACTAAAGGCTTCTTTTTCTTTTTTCNTAAGTTTNTTNGTTGTAAGTTGNACNCGTTTNGCAGGGTTAATAGCACGTCCNTTTTTTCGTAACTCAAAATGAAGATGAGGTCCAGTTGAGCGACCGGTTGTACCAACATAACCAATAGTTTGCCCTTTTCTTACACGTTTACCACGTTTGATTCCACGTCTGTATGATTTAAGATGTGCATAACGCGTTTCATAACCATCTTTATGACGGATTTTTATAAGCTTTCCATAACTCCCCATACGAGCGGCATAAACAACACGACCACTTCCTGCTGCTACAATAGGAGTTCCCCGCCTTGCTGCGTAATCTATGCCTAGGTGTGCTTTCCATCGCTTGAGGACTGGATGAAATCTTCTCTTTGTAAAGCGTGAAGAAATACGAGCATTTTTTACAGGACGTGCAAGTAAGAAACTCTCAATCTGTGTGCCTTTTGCATCATAATATCTTCCGTCTTGGTTAAGATAAATGTAATGAGGTTTATTGTTCGTCTCAACCATTCCTGCCTTGAGTGTTGGCATAGAAAAAGCTTTTCCAGAGCGGTATTTTTGCTCGTAAATCATAACTAAATCATCACCTTTTCGCAGAGCTGTAAAATCAAGTGAGCTTCCAAAAGCAGTAGAAAAAATCGAAACTAAATTTATTGAACCTGTTTCACGTTTAATATCTACAGAGGGATTTGTTTGTATTTTTAGGGTGAGCGTTTCTACTCTTATCTCACTAATAATAGGAATGGCTTCAAATGTGTAGGAATCTTCATCTTTATAGATATGAATTTGCAACTCGTCATTAAGAGGGATTAAAACTTGTAGTATCTTGTTTGTTTCATCCTTTAAAAAGTTACAATGAACACCTGCTCGAATTTCTTCAACGAGGCGTCTGTCATCAACGTCAAGTGTATCGAGTAGAGGGTTTCTTGGTAAGTTGTTTATTTCTAAAAAATGAGAATAAGTAACACCATTTTCCCAGCGAAAATCTTCAACTTGAGCGGCAAAAAGTGAAGTAAAGGTAAGTAAAAAGAGTACAAAACGTAACATATAAGCTAAACCTAAAAATAAAATAATTTGAAAACTTTAGCAAAACTTGCCTTAGACTGAGATTTGTTTGCTATAATCACGGTAGTTATTAAAAAGGTTTTTATTGTGATTAGATTGAGTATATTGTTTTTTATTGCCACATTTACATTGTTTGGGGGAGTAATTAAAACACCCATTTTAAGTGTGAATGAATCTGCACAAACAGTGACAATAAAGGTTCAAAAGCTAGATGTTGGGGTAAGTGGTTTTGTTGTTCATCGACTAGGAAAGTATAACTCTACAATTTTAAAAGATGTAACAGTTGTAAGTTTTGATAAAGAAAAACAAATAGCAACTTTAAAGATGAAAGCCTTTGATCAACTTATTCAAAATGCACTGCCGACAGGGAACTGGAAGGTAGAAGTTGGAGATATTGCGATTTTAGCATTTGGGTATTCTCGTGGTTTTCTCATCGCTCCGAGTGAAGAGGTGTACTATAGAGTGACAAAGGCAACAGGGCAACTTCAATGGATACATCCAGACCTNTTTGCAACCATACTTTCTNTNAANGGNCATCCNACNCCACTCAAAGAAGACTTTAANAAAATGAGTATAGCAACNTCNGCTGGTTTNGTNTTTTTTTANTTAAACCAAAANCTTTTTACAGTTGATGCAAAAAGTATGAAGATTNTAAACATNAGTAAGGCTGTGCTAAGCCAAGACAGTGTGAGTCTTCCTTTTTACAGTAGGGTCGATACGATTGAGAGTGCTTGGTACGACTGGTTTGATGAAGGTGCCGAGGACTTAGAGAATTATGAAGAATACTATTACGGACTTCTTCAAGAAAGTAACCCAAACAATGCAGGGCTAAAACAAGCGTATAGCCAATACCAAAAAAAGAGATAAATTATGATAGATAAAAAACATATACAACACTTTACATCAATTGTGGGTAGTGACAATATTTATACAGATAAGGCACATTTAATTGCGTATTCGTATGATGCAACACGTGAACATTTTGAACCTGATGCTGTGATTTTCCCTAAAGATGAAGCAAATATTTCTGAAATTCTAAAGTATTGTAATACGCATCAGATTGTGATCGTTCCTCGTGGAGCTGGAAGTGGTTTTACTGGTGGGGCATTACCAAGTTCGGGTGGAATCGTTCTTGGGTTTGAGAAACATATGAATAAAATATTAGAAATTGATATGAAAAATATGGTAGCTGTAGTGCAACCTGGTGTGATTAACATGGACTTACAACGTGCGGTAGAAGAAGTAGGTTTATTTTATCCGCCAGACCCAGCAAGTCAAGAGTATTCTACGCTTGGTGGAAATGTAAGTGAAAATGCTGGTGGTATGCGTGCTGCAAAGTATGGAATCACAAAAGACTATGTAATGGCAACACGAGCAGTCCTTCCAAATGGTGATATTATAAGAGCGGGTAAACGTACGATTAAAGATGTTGCTGGATACAATATTAGCGGTATTTTAATCGCTTCAGAGGGAACTTTGGCGATACTCACAGAGATAACACTCAAACTTATTCCAAAACCTAAAATGACAAAAACGGCAATGGGAATCTTTGATTCTGTAAGTCAAGCAATGGAAGCAGTTTATAAAACAATGGCAAGTGGAATCACACCTGTCGCTATGGAATTTTTAGATAACTTGACAATCCGTGCAGTTGAGCAAACCTTTAAGAAGGGACTACCTGTTGAGGCGGGAGCTTTACTTGTAACGGATGTTGATGGGAATCTTGAAGATGACCTAGATTACCAGTTAGGAATGATAGAAAAAGTTTTTAAAGAAAATGGTTGTTCTGAATTTAGAATTGCAAAAGATGAAAAAGAAGCCGCTGACCTTTGGTTTGCAAGAAGAAATGCTTCTCCATCACTTTCTATATATGGAAGTAAAAAACTCAATGAAGATGTAACGGTTCCTCGTTCAGCTTTACCAGAACTACTGGAAAGATTTTACGCGATTGGCGATAAATATAACATTAAAATTCCATGTTTTGGACATACGGGTGATGGTAATGTACATACAAATGTTATGGTAGATGGGAGTGATCCCGAGCAAATTAAAATTGCATACTTGGCTATAGAAGAAGTTTTTCAAGCTACAATTGATTTAGGTGGAACACTCTCAGGAGAGCATGGAATCGGACTTGCAAAAGCACCGTACATGAGTATGGCTTTTACAGATGAAGAGATGAATTTATTTCAGTCTATTAAGACAGCATTTGATCCAAACAACATTCTAAACCCTACAAAAATGGGATTACGCTAGACTGCTTTGAAAATAGAAAAAATAGTAACGAGGGCAAATACGAAGCATTTATTTCATCATGTGGTACTGTTTGTGAAGTCGTTTATAGACAAAGAACTTACACTTTATGCTGCGAGTTTGAGTTTTTATACGATTTTTACTATCATTCCTTTACTCCTTATTATTCTCACACTCATTACTTCTCTGCCAAGTTTTGAAGAACATTATGAGAGCATCAAAGCTTTTATATTTTCTAATCTTATGCCAGTAAACTCTGAATCGATTATGGAACATATTGATGGATTTTTAGAAAATTCTGCAAAAATGGGAATTGTTGGACTTGCTATGATTCTCGTGGCATCTTTACTCTTTTTTAAAAACTTTGAATACATTGCAAATAAAATTTTTCATGCTAAAAATCGAACACTTTGGGAGTCTATAACGACATACTGGACACTGCTTACTCTTACTCCAATAGCATTAGGTATTTCTTTCTACATAACAGGCTATGTGGCAACACTTGCTTCAAACAACGAGTATACTTCAGGCTTAAACATACTTCCTCTTGTACCGTATGTAATCATTTGGGCTTTATTTTTTCTTATTTTCCAAATTGGACCAAATGTCAAAATAAATCCAAAGGCTTCGCTTTTAAGCTCTTTTATTATTGCAATTGTTTTTAGTGTTTCAAAAAATGCTTTTATATATTATGTCTTTTTTAACAAGTCGTATACAACAATGTACGGTTCTTTTGCAATTGTGATGTTTTTATTTCTTTGGATTTATGTGTCATGGATTATTTTTCTATATGGCTTAAAGCTATGTTATCTCATAGACAGAGTATATAAACACAAATAAAGCTAAAGCCAAAAGTACGTAGGCAAAATTCTTCTTCCAAATACTTATAAATGAAACTAACATAAAGATTAGAATTAGCTCCTTCGGCAAAGCTAGCATATTATTTTGTATGTCAAGATGCAATAACCATAAGATAATACCATCAAGAGAACTCCCAAGTCCCAAAATATGTAGAAGTATGCTAAGTGGGTAAAAGAGTGTAAAAAGTGATGTCCAAAGAACTGAGAGTGGATGGTAAAGGCTAAAGTTCTCAAAGATGTAAAGTGAAAAGGGAAGCATCATAAGATACACCCAAAAAGGAATGAGAATAAATTGCCATACCTTGTGTAGTTTTTTAAAATGAATGAGAAATAAAAAGATATAAAATACTCCAAAAACACTGAGCCAAAATCCAAGGGAAAAGAGTAAGCGTGGAGAAAAGCTTAAGATAATTACAGCAGTGAGAAAGAGTGTCATCATAGTAAGAACTTTAAAACCCCTATCGTAAAGAATAAATCCGATAACAAGCATAACAAAGGCTCGAAGAAGTGAGGCGGGTGTATCTAAAAAGAGTAGGTAGCTAAACAGGACAAGGACTATAGTACAAAAGCTATCTACCTTGTAACTTCTAAAGGGGAAATACCTGTTTTGCAAAAAGCGATAAGGTGCTTTAAATAAGAAAAAAAGCAAGCCAGAGAGTACTCCTAAATGAAAACCACTAATAGCAAAAAGATGTGATATCCCAAGTGTTGAGAACTTCTTTTGAATTCTTGAAGGCAGTTGAGTAGCGGTGTAAAGTGCCTTGTATATGTCCGATACACTTTCGTCTTTATGTCTTGAACTAAGGTAAGTGTTTAAGTCTTCTTTTAAGGAAGAAGATTCATCTCTGTGTATTACTTTGGAGTAGGCAAAGAAACTTGTTAAGTATTCATAAAAACTTATTTTCCCAGCCCAGATTTCTAGTGTGAGTTTTTTACTTTGAGAGGGCGGAAAGGTTTTCTTTTTTATGGTGAAAAAGCTAAAACCTTTTTCAGATTTTAATTTTAAAACTTGGTAGTGTCTAGTTTTGCCTTTTTTTGTAAGTTTTGATTTTTCATACTGTTTTAAAACTGTAGCATTTATAATACTAGAGTCGAATTGGGTGAGGTTTTTATAGTTGTTGTATTCTATAAGAAGTGCATAACTAAAGACAAAAGCACAAAGAAGTGTGAAAAGAAGAAAGTCTTTTTTTGAAGAAAAAAGTGAGACTCTCTCAAGTGACATTTTAGATAGGTGTCATGGAGATTGAAGATTCTCCCATATCTATATTTGCTGAACGTGTGTCTACATTTTCATACACAGTCTCAATCCCTGCGGAAAATTTCGGTGCATCAACAAATCGAGTAAGTTTCTTTTGAAACACAAGTTTTACATGCCCAGTAGGACCATTTCTTTGTTTTCCTATAATAATCTCAGCATCTTCTTCATCTTTTTCTATATACTCGGAGACAAACTCTTTTCCATCTGCCTTTGCTGCTTTTTCTCTTTCTTTTTCTTCTTTATAAAGATACACATCATCACGGTACACAAAAAGAATAACATCCGCATCTTGCTCGATAGAACCAGACTCACGAATATCGCTCAACATCGGTCGTTTGTCNTTTCTAGCTTCAAGACTACGGTTTAACTGCGAGAGAGCTACTATAGGCATCTCTAGCTCACGTGCAAGCATCTTAAGNCCACGAGAGATTTCAGATACNTGTTGNTGNCTATCTGCCTTTCCAACACCCTGCATNATTTGAAGNTAATCAATAACAGCAATCTCAATNTCTGGATGTTGATTTTTGAGTTTTCTAAGTTTTGAGCGAAGTTGATTNATATTTATACTTCCTTGATCATCGACAAAAAGTTTTGCATGATTCATNGAGTCAATNGCACCNTGAAGTGCTCCCCATTCATTGTCATTCATATCCCCTAAACGAAGTTTTGTTAGNGGTATNGATGTTTGAATNGAGAGAAGNCGAAGCATNAGTTGTTCAGCTGGCATTTCAAGTGANAAAAAAGCTACACCCTTNCCTTGTTTTATNAGTGAGTTTACGGTGTTGAGTACAAACGAGGTTTTNCCCATTGCNGGTCGGGCTGCAATGATTATTAAGTCGCCCTTGTTAAAGCCTGTAGTCATTTTGTTAAGTTCATGAAAACCAGTGTCGAGTCCAACTAAAATATTGTCCCCACGGTCTTTCATTTCTTTAATATAAGCCATGGTATCAAAGGTCATTTGAGGGCTATCTTTAAAGTCACTTGTTTGGTTGTCTTGTGTTATATCGTAGAGCTTTTTCTCAACTAAATCAATGACTTCTGCCGCTGGAAGCTCTTCTTCCACGGTAACTCTTTTTATTTCTGTTGTNAGAGANAGAAGGTGGCGTTTAAGTGACTTGTCTTTTATNTCATTNACATAAGCTTTAGTGTTTGANATAGGATTTGCTGAGAGAATTTCAAGCATAACCTGTTCNTCAAATTTNTTGACTTTTGTGAGTTCTTTTTTAATAAATTCTTCATCGATAGGCTCATCTTTTTGCATTAAAGCCATCATGGCATTAAAAATATTCTGATGCGCTGGAAGATAAAAGTCGTCTACATTTAAGGCNGTGGAGAGTTCATCAAATTGTTCTGGTTCAAAAACTATAGAACTTAATATAGAACGCTCAAAGGCTAAATTGTAAAGATTGTCTTGCATTTATGTAGTAGCCTCAGCCATTTTTTCAACCTCGTAAATAAATCTATCTACAAGTTCATGCTCATCAAGGTTNGCAACNACTTCACCCTTGACCATTATAAGNCCNTTACCCTTACCGTAGGCAATAGCAACGTCTGCATGTGCNGCTTCTCCGATGGCATTTACAACACATCCCATAACCGAAACATTTAGGGGTGCTTTTATATGTGCTGTACGTTTTTCTATCTCAGCGACTGCTGTCACTAAGTCTGCTTCTATTCTTCCGCATGTTGGACACGAGATAATATTTAAGCCATCAGGCATAGCTCCAGAATCTTTAAGTATTGCACGGGCTACATTTATCTCTTCTTCAAGTTCCCCTGTGATAGACACGCGCATCGTATCNCCAATGCCTTCAAGTAAAAGTGTTCCAAGCCCAATAGAACTTTTTACAGTTGCGTGAAAAAGTGTNCCAGCCTCTGTAACTCCAAGATGAAAGGGGTAATGATTTTTTGGACGAAGCATTCTGTACGCCTCGACNGTTCTTTGTACATCACTTGCTTTAAGAGAGATTTTTATNTNTNNAAANNCTANGTCTTCNAGGTACTTAATGTTGTACTCTGCTGAAGCTACCATTCCNTCTGCTGTTTGACCATACTTATTTTCAAACTCTTTTTCTAGTGAACCAGCATTTACGCCGATTCTAATAGGAAGGTTTCTTTGCTGACAAGCTTTTACGATCTCTTTTATTCTACTTTTATCGCCAATATTTCCTGGGTTAAAACGGATACAATCAACAGANTCTGCTGCGATGAGTGCAAGTTTATANTTGTAATGAATATCTGCTACAAGAGGTAANGATATTTGNTCTTTTATAGCCTTGAGTGCGAGTGCATCTTGCATATCTGGAACNGCTACACGAACGATGTCACAGCCTGCAAAGTGAAGACGGTTTATTTGCTCNACTGTAGCTGNNACGTCGTGAGTATTTGAGTATGTCATTGATTGTGTGCTTATAGGTGCATCACCACCAACACCAACATTTCCAACATATATTTTTTTAGTAGGTACTCTTTTTATCATAAGAGATTTTAGCCTGATTGTTCTAAAGAAGTGCTTTAGTAAATTTTTAATTTTTTTTGTTAGAATAAACTTATGAAAAAGTTAAAAAGAATTATCTTAATCGCCGTAGGTTTTGGACTCGCAACGTATTTTATTATGAGTGGCATGGCTATGTTAAATCAAGAGAGTAACACCGCGAGCGAAGTTCATAGTAACACAGTGGAGTGAGCCATGTTGTTTGATGAGAGTAGAACAGTTTATAGGGATAATTTTTTTAGTAGGAAAGTTTTTTGTAAAAATGTCTAAGGCAATAGAGTCTTCTTTAGCGCCATAGACAGGAACTAAAACAGCGCCATTTACAAAAAGAAAGTTTGCATAAGTCGCAGGTAGTCTTTCTTTAGCAAAATAGATAGCTTCAGGAAGAGGAAGCGCAATAAGCTTGAAGCTGTTTTGTTTAGCGATTTCTTCTAACTCTGCCTCCATTAAAGCTAATTCATCAAAATGTTCATCTTTTTCATCCTCACATTTAACGTACATAATGGTGTCTTCATTTATAAACCTTGCAAGTGTGTCTATATGAGAATCTGTGTCGTCTCCTGCGAGGT
Source organism: Sulfurimonas sp. (assembly GCA_016764205.1). The sequence continues at coordinate 2,700 of JAESSH010000021.1, read as the reverse complement.
AACCATGGTCTAAGTAAAGTATTTTTGTCGCGCCAAAAAAAGTGTTAAGCTTTTGTGTAACTTCAATGGAGTTAAGATGCGAGTTTCTATTTAACATACAGGCAGTAGTTGTAAGTATGGTGTCTACTCCATTACTCTCTACAGCTCCACCTTCTAAAACAAAGTCTTGTGTGTGTAAGTCTTTTAAGTAGATGTTTTTCATAGCCTGACTCATAGCATTGTCTTTTTGTGAGTCAAATTTATTTCCCCAAGCATTAAAAGTAAAGTCGAGTAAGCTTATATCTGAATCTTCTTCAACACAAAGGCAAGAGCAATCCCTTGCCCAAGTATCGTTGCTAAGATACTCTGCAAAGTAAAGATTGTGATGGTCTGGGAATTTTGATTTTACATAGGTAATATCAGCACAAATAACAAAACATTTTTGAAATTTTGAAATAGTGTTAATGATGTGTATAAAAGTTTCTTCTGCCTCTTCTAGGTAGGCACTCCAATCGGTATCTTTATGTGGAAATATAATCTGTGTAAAATTTTGCTCTTCAAACTCTGCGATAAGACGTTTCACTCTATTTCCTTGCTATAATTCTCTATGGCTTATATAACTCTTAATAAAAGTAACTTTTTTCATAATCTTGACATTATTGCAAAGAAAACCTCAGGTAAAGATAAAATTGCCCTTGTTTTAAAAGATAATGCGTACGGACACGGGCTTTTAGAAGTTGCACAGATGGCTCAAGAATACGGAATAACAAAGGCAGTTGTAAAAAATGAAGATGAAGCGAAACAAATAGAATTCTTTTTTGACTACATACTCATTTTAGCTGATTACCCTACAAGTAAAAATGAAAAATTTCGATACACCATCAATGATATAGACAGTATCGGTAAGTTTACTAAGGGTACAAAGGTAGAGTTAAAGATAGATACTGGGATGCACCGTAATGGTATATCTCCTCATGAAATACAAATGGCAAAAGAAAAAATCAAAGAACAGGGTTTGATTCTTGAAGCTGTTTTTACGCATCATAGAAGTGCTGATGAACTTACAAGTGAGTTTTTTTTCCAAAATGAAATTTTTAAAAGTATAAAGAAAGAATTTACAAAGGTAAGGTTTCATTCGTGTAACTCAGCGGCACTTTTTCGCCACGCTGATTTTAATGAAGACATGGCAAGGATAGGAATTGCAGCCTATGGATGTTTAGACTTACCATCGGTTTTTGATGACTTTCATCTTAAACCTGTTCTCTCAGTGTATGCCTCGAAAATTTCTTCAAGAGTAGTCAAAAAAGGAAATGCTATTGGCTATGGAGCAAGTAGTATTATGCAAGACTCCTGTACTGTAAGTAACTATGATTTTGGATACGGAGATGGTTTTTTACGTACTCTTTCAAACAACTATAGCACACCAAAGGCACAAAAACTTGTAGGACGAATATCTATGGACAACAGCTCATTTATAAGTGAAGAAAAAGAACTATTGATTTTTGATGATGCAAGACAGATTGCCCAAAATGCAAAGACTATTTCCTATGAAGTCTTAACCTCACTAAAGGAAAATTTAAAGAGGAAAATAGTTTAAGAGTTTACCTTGATAATTGCATTTGAGAAAATAACACCATCCACACCAAGTAAGGCTAAGCCTTCTATTTGAGACTCTTCTTCGATGAGAACTAAAATTTTTGCATCAAAAAGGTACTCAGTAGCTATTTTGTGTGCATCCTCTGCTAAATTTTCATGAACTACAATATACGAAGCACCCAAAGATGCGGCATAAATAATTTCACGTATATTTTTTACAGATAAAGAAAACGGAATAGTGTTTTGATTTGCATATTCTATAATGTCTAAGTTCTTTTCATCAAATTCTATATGAACATGTGAAGAGGGTGGGGTATTTGAAATACTATCACTATCTAAAACGTGATAAAACGAATCACTTGGAATAAACCTATGTCCAAAGAGTAACATTAGGCTTTATCCACACATTGTTGTGAGCAATAGTATTTGTTGTTAGAGATAATTGTTTCACTAAGCTCGACGTAAATACCGCAGCTTGCACACTCTAGCATATCGTTACTTTGGAGTTTGTCACTTTTATTTTTTGTATCATTTTGTGAGGGAAGTGGTTTTTTCTTTATAAATATAAAATACACAGCAAGTATTAAAAGTATGGTGATGAGGTATTGCATTATAAATTTTCTCCTAAAAGTAAATAGTGTCTTTTATTCGCATCAGAATCTGAGGTTTGTATAATCTTATGTGGCATTGTTTCATCTACTTCTTCAAACACTTTTTCGCCCTTATAAAAAAGAAGTGTTGAGGTAGAGTCACGAAAATTCTCACTGAGTTGAAGTAGCATTTTTGTATCAGTTACAGCACGTGAGGTTATAAGCTCGAAATGCTGTCCTTCCATTTGCTCAACTCTTTTTTTTACGACAGTTACATTGGAGAGGTTTAAATCCGCCTTTATAAACTGTAAAAAACTTGCACGCTTCATGAGCGGTTCGACTAAGGTTACCTCTGTGTCTGGTAGTGCCATTGCTAGAATCATACCTGGAAAACCAGCCCCTGTTCCTATGTCTAAAAGATTTTTGTATTTTTTTAAAAAACTCACTGGAAAGAGAGAATCATAAATGAAATAATTGAGTGTTTTTTCATCTTTAGCACCTGTTAGATTGTGGATTTTATTCCATTTTAAAAGGT
>JAESSH010000020.1 GCA_016764205.1 Sulfurimonas sp. | reverse complement strand
AAAGATTTCATTCAGCTATTGGTTATCAAAAAGCTATGAATATGTATCTTGAATTTATACAAAGTGTGAGCTAAGGTAACAGTTAGAGGTGAATATTAGTTAAGCTGAAAACTTGTCTTGATTTTTCAGGTCATTATACTTTAAAAGATTATAAATAAAGAAACACAGGAATGGGCAAATATAAATGGAATGTCCCCTCAAATATAGACATAAAGTTAACCAGTTAATTAGATAAAGAACTACTTTCTTAATCTAACACGTTGAGAATGTGTTATTGCAACAGCCATAGCATCTGAAATGTCTAAGGGCTTAATCTCTTTTTTAATATTAAGAAGTCTTTTAACCATAAAGTTCACTTGCTCTTTAGAAGCCTTACCCTTACCCGTAATCGCCTTTTTAACCTGTAAGGCTGTATATTCACTAAACTGTCCAAACTCTTGGAGGAGCNTAAGCATAATAGCGCCTCGAAATTGGGCTAACTTGATAGTCGTCGCAGGATTATGTGCATAAAAAATGTCTTCCATAGCAACTTCATCTATAGTGTGATTTAAAAATATTGTACGAAGCCCTTCTTCCATTTGTGGAATCTGAAATTGTAAACCATCTGCCTTCATTTTAATAAGTCCAGCTTCTACTAAGGCAATTTTTCCTTTTTCAAAAGAAATAATTGCATAACCCATGTTTCTGGTTCCCGGATCTATGCCCAATATATTCATACTTATCCTAGCTTTTAGTTACTCATATTATATACAAATAAAATAACAAATTTTGCTATAATAAATTATGAAAAATTTACTCCTCACACTTTTGTTTCTCTATTGCTCAAGCCTTTTTGCTCAAGAATATATAAAAGAGAAAAATAACTGGATATTTGATAGACTCAACCTCTATATTGAAAACGACAAATACTTTGGAACAGATGACGGCTATTCAACAGGGGAAAGAATCACTGCTCTTTACCATATATCTAGAGAAGACTATTCTATTTATGACCTCCTTGGTTATGCAAATGAAAAAACGTATTCATACTTTACCTTCTCATTAACAAACCAAATTTTTACTCCAACAAATACCTTAACTTCTACTCTTATCCCAAATGATAGGCCTTATGCAGGTTGGACTTTTTTAGAATCAACAATTCACAAAACAACAAAAGATACACTTCGTTCTTTATCTTTAAAAGTTGGTATTATTGGTCCAGGATCTGGTTCGCAACAAATACAAAATGAGTTTCATAGACTCATTGATACAAATACTGTTTCAGGTTGGGAAAATCAACTAGATAATGAAATAGGAATAAATTTAAAATACATACAAAAATGGAGATACTTTAACAAGCTTTCTAAAAACATAGAAAGTTCAGTAGTTCCTTTTATATCTGCAGAACTTGGAAACGTAGCTATAAATGCAACAAGTGGTATGATGGCAAGAATTGGATTTAATATTCCAAAGGATTACGGAGTGTCCTCTGTAGATATAGGCTCAGACCCTGGCATACCTGTATACGGTGAATATAAAAATATGCGACTAAAACCATGGAGTTTTAGTTTTAATCTTATCGCTGCAGGATCTTTTATAGGAAGAGACATCTTTTTAGATGGTAATACTTTTTCAAGCAGTCATTCCGTAAATANTAAACACTTAGTTGCTTATTATGGTGTTGGCTTAACGCTTCGGTATAAGAATTTTGTAGTAGACCTTATGGAAATTGAAACTACAAAACAGTTTGACTTACAAAAGGAAACCCATGGAGTAGGGACTGTAATCATATCTTATCTGTTCTAATCACTCTATTCACATGAAGTAATTAAAGTTATTCACATAAACTAAATGATAGTATACAAATACTAATTAAAATGAAGGTTTCATGTGAATATAGGTCAAGAAGTACTCCAACAATTAAAAAATGAAATAACAGAATCAGAATATAAGAGATATATAAAACAACTTGTCTATGATGCTAAAAAATCTACAAGTGACTTAGCTATATTTTANGCCTCAAATGCTCTTATACAAAACTGGATACAAAGTAAATACAGCGAAAAGATATCTTATCTATTTGAAGTAAATAACGGAAGCAAAGTAAATGTAAGGATTACATTAAAAAATACTTTACAAGATAGAAGAACAATTAAAAAAATAGAAAAAAAAGTTACTCATTCCTTACTCAACCCTTCACTTATTTTTGATAATTTTATTGTTGGTGGTTCGAACCAATTTGCTTATTCTGCTGTAAAAAGTGTAAGTGAAAATCCTGGAACAAAATATAATCCTGTTTTTATTTATGGTGGAGTAGGACTAGGTAAAACGCATCTTATGCAGTCTGCTGGTAATGTTTATGAAAATCAAGGTAAGAATGTTATTTATACTACAAGTGAACAACTTTTAAATGATTTTATCCGCCATATTCGTAATAAAACAATGGAAAAATTTCAAGAAAAGTATCGTAAATGTGATGTACTTCTTATTGATGATATACAATTTTTAAGTGGTAAAGAAGGCATACAAGAAGAATTTTTTCATACCTTTGAAGCACTTCGAGGTGAGGGCAAACAAATAATTCTAACCTCAGACAAACACCCTAAAAAAATTGCTGGTCTAGAAAAACGACTTCAAAGTAGATTTGAGTGGGGTATAGTTGCAGACATACAACCTCCAGAACTTGAAACAAAAATTGCCATTATAAAAAGTAAGTGCGAAATAAATAAGGTTAAACTGACTCCTGACATTATTAACTACATCGCTACTGTAATAGATAACAATGTTCGTGAGATAGAAGGTATTCTTTCTAGGTTACATGCTTATTCGCAATTAATGCACATTGAGATAGATTTGGAGTTTACAAAGAATGCTCTTAAAGATCAAGTTCAAGAAAATAGAAAAAATGTAAGTATGGAATCTATTACAAATTATGTTGCTAAAGACTTAAATATAAAACCAAGTGAAATACGCTCTAAAGGTCGAAGCAAAAACCTTGTTTATTCAAGAAGAATTGCTATTTATATTTGTAGAGAACTTACACAAAATACTATGCCTCAACTTGCTCAATATTTTGGCATGAAAGACCATACTGCAATATCACATACAATTAAAAAAATAAACTCTCTTATAGAGACAGATGAAGATTTTAAAACTAAAATTGAAGAACTTACAAATAAAATAACCTCCATCTAAAAATATAAAGAAAAAAAAGATATAATAATAAACGTGAATAAATGTGAATTAGATGAAGCGTGTTCATCACATACATAGAACCCACTACAAAGGGTTTTAAAAGTGATTTTCACATATTCACAAAGACCTACTACTACTACTAAAATTATATAATATATAGGACTTTATATGAAGATTATTATTTCTAAGTCGATCATAGAAAATATTTTAATTCAAGCTGCACCATTTTTAGAAAAAAAAGATACTTCTCAAATTACTTCTCATGTTTTTATAAATGTTTCTAANGNCTCTTTAACAATAAAAGCTACTGACTATGAAATCGGNTATTTTATAACTACTAAAAATGTAAATATTATTGGTGAAGGTAGTACAACTGCAAATGGCAAAAAGTTTCTTGATATTATAAGAATATTAAAAGATGAAGATATTACATTAGAAGTTAAAAATGAAATGNTATATATNACTCAATCNCATTCAAGTTTTAAATTACCAACTTTTTCTTACNAAGAGTTTCCAGANTTTCCTTCNTCTGAAGGTAAAAANCGTATCTCTATAGATTCTTTTTCTTTAATAGAATCATTAAAAAAAATAACACCAACTATAGATACAAATAATCCAAAATTTGAACTAAATGGNGCACTTATAGATATTAAGCCTAATACGATTAACTTTGCCTCTACAGATACAAGAAGATTAGCAGTNGTAACAATTCCTAATCAAGGAGAAAATGAATTATCAATTATTCTCCCTAAAAAAGCTATTGTNGAAATACAAAAACTTTTCTTTAATAATATAGAACTTTATTATGATGAAACAAATTTAATAATTCATTCAGATCAATATACATTTTTTACAAAACTCATTAACGGTAAATTTCCAGAATATACAAGAATCATTCCTAAACAAACAGAAAATAATTTGTTACTTCCTAAAGCTATTATGATAGATGCAATTAAGCAAATTACTACAATTTCNACAGATGTAAAAATCACTTTTCTAAATGAAACTATTNGTTTTGAAAGNTTAAGTGATGATAANATTGAAGCAAAAACTGAAATAAGATTTGCTACAGGATTTAGTGAGCCTTTTACTATTGCAATAAATAGTAAATATTTATTAGACTTTTTAAATACTATACAAAATTCTGAATTCACAATAGGACTTAATGAGGGTAATTTACCTTTTATTTTATCTGATGAAAATTTTAAAACGGTTATNATGCCGATAGTAATATAAGGAATTAAAACATGGAAAATTATGGTGCAAGTAATATTAAAGTCCTNAAAGGACTAGAAGCTGTAAGAAAAAGACCAGGTATGTATATAGGTGATACTAGTCANCGNGGTCTTCATCATCTAGTTTATGAGGTAATAGATAATTCTATAGATGAGGCAATGGCAGGTCATTGTGATACTATCTCTGTAACACTCACAAAAGAAGGAACTTGTAGGGTATCTGACAATGGTCGTGGTATTCCTACAGATATGCACCCAACAGAAGGTATGAGTGCAGCGACAGTTGTTTTAACTGTACTTCACGCCGGTGGTAAATTTGATAAAGATACTTATAAGGTTTCAGGTGGACTTCATGGTGTTGGTGTTTCTGTTGTAAATGCACTTTCAGCCGATCTTAAAATGACTATTTATCGTGAGGGTAAAATACATGAACAAAACTTTAAAGAAGGTATTCCCCAAGAAGCCTTAGCCGTAGTTGGTTCCACTCGAAAAACTGGAACAACTATAGAGTTTGTAGCAGATGTTTCTATTTTTACAGATAGTATTATTTTTGAGTATGAATACTTATCTAAAAGATTTAAAGAACTAGCATATTTAAATCCCTTTATAACAATCAAATTTAATGATGATAGAACAGGTACAAAAGAGGTTTACCATTTTGAAGGTGGTATTGCTCAGTATGTTGAAGATATGAATAAAAAAATAAAAGTTGCAGATGTATATTCTTTTTCAGTAAAAATTGAAGATATAGAATTTGATGTTGCACTTATGTACAATGATGCCTACGATGAAAAACTTGCATCATTTGTAAATAATATTCGAACTCCAAATGGTGGAACCCATGAAGCTGGTTTTCGTGCAGGGTTAACCCGTGTTATTTCAAATTATAATTCTAAAAATGGTGCAGCTAAAGAAAAAGATGTAAAAATATCCGGAGATGATGTAAAAGAAGGTTTAATTGCTATTGTCTCTGTTCGAGTACCTGAACCTCAGTTTGAGGGACAAACAAAAGGAAAACTAGGAAACACCTATGTAAGACCACTTGTTCAAAAAGCTACAGGTGAAGCATTAAGCAAGTATTTTGAAGAAAACCCTATTCAAGCAAAAACTATAGTGTCTAAGGCTTTAATGGCTGCTCGTGGTAGAGAAGCTGCTAAAAAAGCGAGAGAATTAACACGCCGTAAAGACAATATGTCAGTTGGAACACTTCCTGGAAAGTTAGCAGATTGTCAGTCTAAAGACGCTTCAGAATGTGAACTTTATTTAGTGGAAGGGGATTCTGCAGGTGGCTCTGCAAAAATGGGGCGCGATCGTGTATTTCAAGCAATTTTACCACTTAAGGGTAAGATATTAAATGTTGAAAAATCACGACTTGAAAAAGTTTTAAAATCTGATGAAATTACAAATATGATTACTGCAATGGGTTGTGGTATTGGGGAAGAATACAAGGAAGAAAAACTTCGCTACCATAAGATTATCATTATGACAGATGCTGATGTAGATGGTTCACATATTCAGACCTTACTCCTAACCTTCTTCTTTAGACACTTTCGTGATGTAGTGGAAAAAGGATACTTATATCTCGCACAACCACCACTCTATCGTTATAAAAAAGGCAAAAAAGAGATATATTTCAAAGACGATAGAGAAATGAACGACTTTCTTATTGGTATCGGAGTAGAATCGCTTGAGGTTGACAGTATAGGGCATAGTGATTTAGTTTCATATTTTAAAATGGTTGATCATTATGCAGGTTCTTTAAATGCTTTAGAGAGACGCTATGCACTTATTAATTTAATTCGTCACTTTATAGAAAACCCGGACTTAATAGCCTTAGATACAATGGCGCTTTATAAAAAAATAGAAGAGTATTTGGTTTCTATAAACAATAATATTTTAACCAAAAGNATAAACGAAGAAACGAATGAGATTCATATTTTTGTTCAGACAGAGGGTGGAATGGAAGAGCTTTTAATAAATGATGATTTATTTTCTGCACCCCATTTTACAGAAGCAAATTTTGTATATAAAAAAATACAAGAATGGAACCTTAATTTTACAGATGACCCGGTAGGAGAATTAGAAAGAATTAAAGANTTTGCTAAAAAAGGTGCATATATTCAACGCTATAAAGGTCTTGGTGAAATGAATCCTGATCAACTTTGGGAAACAACGATGACAAAAGAGAATCGAGTGCTTCTTCAAGTTACTATTGAAGACGGAGAGGTAGCTTCTGACGCCTTTACTCTTTTNATGGGTGATGAGGTTGAACCTCGCAGAAACTACATAGAAACACACGCTAAAGATGTTAAACACTTAGACGTATAGATTTTACATGCTGCTTCCAGAAAAAAAAGAAAGAGAATCCCGTTTTAGGTTAGCACTTAGAATGGGTCTTCCTATTTTTGCCCTCGTTTTAGCCTTAGTTTCTAGTAGCTTAATAACGAACCATGAACCACTACCANCTACTTTTTANTTTATCTCTATCTTNCTCTTAGTTTTTAGTATCTANTTTATATTTTTTCTTATTTATAAGGGTTTTGATGAAAGAATAACTGAAAGAGTTTCAAAAACATTTACAAGAGAATACCTCTATACACTCTTAAGAAAAAGAATAAAAAAAGAATATACACTACTTTTATTAAGTATAAATAATTTGCATAATATAAATACAGAGTATGGTATTAAAAATGGGGATAAAGTTCTTTATGAATTTGTACGTTATCTTGGAGAATATTTAAAAGATAAAAATATAACTAACTTCCCTATTGGACATATTAAAGGTGGGGACTTTATCATAGGGCTTGAAGGTAAAAAAGAAGAATACACTACAATGCTTGAACTTCTCTATCTTAAAAGTAGTGAGCTAAAGATTAATGAAATTGAAGTAAATATATCTGGGGCGATAACAGATACAAGCTTTTCAAACAATTTAGAGTATNTGATTGAAAATCTTTTNGANATTCAAGAAGAAAGTAAAAACAAAAAGGTGTTAAAAACAGAANNAANAATAGATCCAAACGAGNTAGAATTACAAGTNATTAATGCTATTAAAAAAGAACTACTTGTTATCACAACGCAAAANGTATACGAAAATAACAAGCTAGTTATGAAAGAATGTTTTACAAANTTAATAGATCCAAANGGTAAAGTACTTCATCCAAAATCTTANATAAAGCTTGTAAATAAACTAGGACTGATTACANANTACGATTCCTTGGTGCTAAGAAAAAGTATNGAACAGTATAAAAANACACAAGANGAANTATTTTGTATTACAGTACATCCAACATCACTAAGAAATCGATATTTTTTAGAAAAAATAAAGAATAGTTTAGAAGATAATCCTGAGCTAAAAGGGAAGATTGTACTTATGATGAGTGAAACCCAGTATTATTCACATATAGACAGGTATAATTACACCTTGGGGTCATTAAGAAAACAGGGTGTTAAAATAGCTCTTGATAAGCTAGGCGTNCTACACACTAGCTATCAGTACCTAAGAGACTTAGATATAGATATAGTACGATTCGACACACTCTTTACAAAAAGTGTGAATAAGAAAAGTTATAGAAGTGCACTTGAGGGCTTTAATACAATGGCACAAAAAATGGGTGTAAAAACGTGGATTAAGATGCTAGAAAACGAAGATACAAAAGCTTTTGCACAAGAGATAGGAATAAACTATATACAAGGAAACATTTTATCTGAAGTGGATAAAAATGGAGAAAATAAATGATAATAATAAGATGTAAATACAAGGGAGCATATAATGTCTACGAGTAAATATGGGGAAAAAATACTCAATGAATTTGATGTAGAAAAAGATTTAGAAATATGGCCAAATGCTCATAAAAGAAACTATTTGATTAAAATGACGCTCCCTGAATTTTCTTGTCTATGTCCAAGAAGCGGCTATCCAGATTATGCTACAATATATTTAGAATATACACCAAACGAATGGGTAGTAGAACTAAAAGCTATGAAGTTATATATAAATTCATTTAGAGACAAGCATATTTCTCATGAAAATTCTGCAAATGAAATTTATGAAATACTTGATGCAAAACTAAAACCAAAATATATGAAAGTCATTGCTGATTATAACCCTAGAGGAAACGTACATACAGTCATAGAGATAGATAGCTCAAAACTTTAAAAGGATAGTATAATGTTTGGCAACATACTTGGTAAAAGCAAGAAAGAAGAAGTAGAAAATGCGTCTAATAGTGAAATAGTTGAAAAAGTTTCAAAAATGAACCTGAGCGATATGAGAATATATGTTAACAATAAAAACAGTGCTTTTGAGATATGTGAAGAAGGACTAAGCGTTGTAATGCGAAGGTTAATCTCTAAGGATGAGAATTCAAAAAGATTTATAGAAAGCGATGCAATGGATTCTAAAATTAAAAAAGCTTTTGAGCTAGTTTTAATAATTACTGTAAATAAAAAAGTGACCAAGCTTACCTCTGAGCTTATAGAAGAGTTTATAGTACTCTACGGTGACATAATTAAGAAGTTTGATATAGACCATAAACAAATATATGGAGATAAGCTACAAAAAGCACTAATAAATGCTCTATCTACCATACAAACGATGGCTGAAGTAAATAAAAAAATAAATGTGTTAAAGTAAGTAGCTCTTGAGCCACTTGAAAGCTTCTTTATAGCTAGTTAGTTCCAGTTTCAACTGTTTATCATAGGCGAGTGAAAGTATTTCGCTATATTTTTTAGACGGCGTAAGCCCTAAAAGCAACAAATCTCTTCCCCTTAGCAGCGCTTCTTGTTTTTTGTTTAAAATATTTAGTTTAACTGCCCTTTTTTTGAGCTGTGCAAATATTTCTTTCTCTACACCTAGATGGATAACCTGACAAAACATTAAAAATAATTCAATATTTACCTTAGTTGCGAGAAAGAGTAGTTCTGAATCACTATAAGAATTTTTGAATTTTGTGTTTGTAAGTGTATATATGTTATCAGCCAAGTTATTTTTGTTAGTTAAGCTAGTTATAAATATTTCTAATTCTTCTTTTGTAAATGAATAACAGAGTACTGCTAGAAATAAAAAGATGTTAGTTTGCCTTATCTGATTTGTAAAGTTTTTCATTCTATCTAAGGCTTGTATTATAAAAGAGAAATCATGAGCGCTTACTCTATCAAGTGGATGNAAATATTTAAGAGCATTTAGTTTTTTGAGTAAAATAAATGCTACAGAAGGAGAAGGNGATTTCAGTAGTATTTTTTTTACTTCATCATAGANTCTCTCTTTAGATAGCTCAAGGAGTAAATTTTTATCACACATATCCTTACACTTTAAAAAAAGTTTATCTTCAATATTAAAAGAAAATCGTGAGGCAAAAGCAACAGCTCTAAAAACTCGTAGAGGATCTTCATCAAACTTCTCAATATCTACGGCTCTTATGATTTTCTTTTGTATATCATTTATACCATGAAAGGGATCAAGGTATTTTTTTTCTTTTATATCATAACCAATAGCATTCATTGTAAAATCTCTTCGTGAACTTGCTTGTTTAAAATTTAAACTTGTATCAATCTCAATAAGGAATCCAGTATGACCTGAGGCAGTTTTATTGTCCCGTCTTGGAAGAGTAAAATCAATTTCTATATCTTTTAAAGATAGTTTGCATACACCAAACTTTTTTCCAACCTTATTTATAAATCCAAATTCTTCTAAAATTTTTTCAAGTTCTTCAAAGGAATTTACACCATAAAGCTCAATATCTATATCTTTTGAGACTTTTTTTAGCAAATTATCACGTACATAACCTCCTACTATTATATACTTTATTTTATTTTTATCTAATTTATCAAATATTTTATTTAAATTATTTGGATAATCAAAGATATTGTTGATTTTCAACTTCTATTTTCCTTTTGTAAAATAAATACGAGTTTTTCATTTTATTTGATTCTTAGGTGCTATAGACATTTATTATTTGATTTTAAAGTAAGTTTTAACACCTAAGCTGAATTTTCTCTTTTATAGTTTAGTAAGTATATCATTAATCTTGCGATGGTTTTATATTAATTTAGATATAATCGCACAAAATTTTTCCACAAAGGAAACATCTAATGCAAAAAATTAGAAACATTGCCGTAATTGCACACGTTGATCATGGTAAAACAACACTTGTAGACGGTCTACTAGAACAATCTGGTACATTTGGTGCTCATGAACAACATGATGAAAGAGCGATGGATAGTAATGATTTGGAGAAAGAAAGAGGAATCACAATTCTTTCTAAAAACACATCTATTCGCTATAAAGACTATAAGATTAATATTATCGACACTCCGGGTCATGCTGATTTTGGTGGGGAAGTTGAGCGTGTTCTTAAAATGGTTGATGGTGTTTTAGTTTTAGTTGATGCATACGAAGGTGTTATGCCACAAACTAAGTTTGTTGTTAAAAAAATGTTGGCACTTGGAAAAAAGCCAATAGTTGTTATCAATAAGATTGATAAACCTTCTGCTGACCCTGAGCGTGTAGTTGATGAAATGTTTGACTTATTTGCAGCTATGGGTGCAACAGATGACCAACAAGATTTTCCAATCATTTATGCAGCAGCTAGGGATGGAATTGCAAAGATGGATATGGCTGACCCTGATGGAGACTTTGGATGTATTTTTGATTCAATTATTAATGATGTTCCTGAGCCAGAAGGTGATTCTAAGAATCCTCTTCAAGCACAAGTGTTTACGCTTGATTATGATAACTATGTTGGTAAGATTGGAATTTCAAGAATTTTTAATGGTACGGTAAATAAGGGTGACAACATTATGCTTGCAAAAGCTGGTGGTGAAATGGTGAAGGGTAAAATCTCTAAACTTATTGGTTTTCATGGTTTAAATAGAATGGAGATTGAACAAGCAGAAGCTGGAGATATTGTTGCCTTTGCTGGAATGGAAACTGTTGATGTTGGTGATACTGTTGCTGATCCTGTTAATCCTGTCGCACTTGATCCTATGCATATTGAAGAGCCAACGCTAACAGTTGTGTTTGCAGTTAATGATTCTCCTTTAGCAGGTAAAGAAGGTAAGCATGTTACTTCTAACAAACTCCGTGAGCGTTTAGAGTCAGAGATGGTTACTAACGTTGCTATGAAACTAGAGAGAGTCGGTGAAGGTAAATTTAGAGTATCAGGTCGTGGTGAACTCCAAATTACAATCTTAGCTGAGAATATGAGACGTGAAGATTATGAATTTTCTATCTCGCGTCCAGAAGTTATCGTTAAAGAAATCGAAGGTGTTAAATGTGAGCCATTTGAGCATTTAGTGATTGATGTTCCTGAAGAATTATCAGGGACGGTTATTGAGCGTCTTGGTAAAAGAAAAGCTGAAATGAAATCAATGCTTCCAATGGGTCAAGGTTTTCAACGTATAGAATTTGAAATTCCAGCACGTGCATTAATTGGTTTTCGTGGACAGTTTTTAACTGACACAAAAGGTGAGGGTATTATGAATCACTCATTTTTGGAATTTCGTCCATTTAGCGGTAGTGTTGAATCCCGCTCATACGGTGCGCTTGTTTCTATGACTCCAGGGTCTACTTTGGCGTTTTCATTATTTAGTATTCAAGACCGTGGTGTTCTTTTTCTTGGTGTTCAAACTGAAGTGTATGAGGGAATGATTGTTGGTGAACATTCACGTTCAAACGACTTAGTAGTTAATCCTATTAAAGGAAAAGCACAGTCTAATGTTCGTTCATCAGGGGCTGATGAAGCGATTAAACTTATTCCTTTTAGAAATATGTCTTTAGAGCGCGCTTTAGAATGGATTGAAGATGATGAGTTACTTGAAGTGACTCCAAAGTCTATCCGTCTTCGTAAAAAATCTTTAACAGAAAGTGAAAGAAAAAGAGTATCAAGAAAATCTCCTAAATAGACTTTGTAAAAAAGTCTATTATCCTCTCCTCCAGCCAATATTTTGGTTGGAAGAAAGAACCTGCAATAAACCCTACATGACCTCCATGAGAGGATACTTCAAGTAAAATAGAATCAGAAATTTCGTCNACTNTTGGTAAAATTGAATCATTCATAAATGGATCATCGCTTGCGTGTATGATGAGCGTAGGTGTAGAAATATATTTGAGGTACTGTTTTGAACTAGATTTTGTATAGTAATCCTGAGCAGAACTAAAGCCATGAATTGGAGCTGTATAGATAGTATCAAAATCCCAAAATGTTTTTAAAGTTTTTATGTTTTTTTCTTCAAGTCCAATAAGAGAGTACATATCATGTTCAAGATACTTTTTCTTCAGAGCATCTTTAAGACCTTTCATGAGGTATTTTTGATAAAAAGAAGAAAAACCTTTTTTCATAACATCAGCACAAATGTCAAGTTGCATAGGAGCCGAAACTGAAACAGCAGCTTTGAGCACAGTATTTTGTTTAAGTTCTCCGAGGAGTTTAAGCAGCATATTTCCACCTAAAGAATAACCAACTCCGAAAAGTTCCGCCTCTGGGAATCTTTTTTTAATTGTATGTATACAAAAAAGAGCATCTTGCGTCTCTCCNCTGTGATAAGACCTTGGGAGATTATTTATCTCATGGGAGCATGATCTGAAATGCATAAGAACAGAATTAAAACCATTTTGAGAGAGCGTATGCATCATACCCCCTATATAGTGGGACTTAACTGAACCAGTCAGCCCATGAAAGAGAATAACGATGGGAGTGTTCGCTTTTGTTTTTGGGATAAAGTGCCAGTTTAAATCTAAAAAATCACCATCATCAAGATAAAGACGCTCTTGTGTAGTTTCTGCTCGAAGTGTATTTCTAAAAAAAGATGCAAATAAGGTTTGAAGATGCCTGTTTCTCATAAAAAATGTGGGAGTAAATTTACCGCTCAATGTTAATCCTTTTTTATCTTGTAAATCTTATCAAAAATTTATATATAGATGGATATAATAATTTTAATCAAATTATAGTGGAGCCATCAAGTGAAGAGAAAAAAAATATATAATCCAGAGTCGACAGAAAATGTAAATGATAGAAAAATTTTTGGTGGTAATCCAACAGGTATCTTTGAGTTAAATAATATTAAGTACCAATGGGCATATAATCTTTGGGAAATGATGTTAAACAATACTTGGTTCCCTAAAGAAGTAGATATGACTCGGGATGTGAATGATTATAAAACGCTAACCCGAGCTGAAAAAACAGCATATGATAAGGCTCTCTCACAGCTTATTTTTATGGACTCCTTACAAACAAACAATATTATAGATAACATAAATCCGTATATAACTTCTCCCGAAATTAATCTTATTTTAGTGCGTCAATCTTTTGAAGAAGCCTTGCACTCACAGTCGTATGCAGTTATGGTTGATTCTATCTCAACAAATTCTGAAGAAATTTATGACCTTTGGCGTAATGATATGATGCTTAAAAATAAAAATGATGCTATTGCGGGGGCTTATGAGGATTTAGTGGAAGATCCATCAGAACATAATTTTATTAAGGCATGTTTTGCAAACCAAATCTTAGAAGGCATTTATTTTTATAGTGGTTTTACATATATCTATACGCTCGCACGTTCAGGTAAAATGCTCGGTTCTGCACAAATGATTCGATTTATTCAAAGAGATGAGGTTACACACCTAGTTCTTTTTCAAAATCTTATTAACACACTAAGAAAAGAGCGACCAGATCTTTTCACAGAAAAATTAAAAGCTGAAGTTATAGAAATGTTTAAAAAAGCAGTAGAACTTGAAACAGAATGGGGAAAGCATATTACTCAAGGTCAGATTTTGGGATTAACAGATGATATTCTTGAACAGTACGTGAAGTATCTTGCTGATGATAGATTATCTTGTGTTGGTTTTGATAAAATTTACAATGTAAGTAATCCTATTAAATGGGTGGACAATTTTGCAAAGTTTAATGATCAGAAAACTAACTTTTTTGAAGCTACTGTTACGAACTATTCTAAGGGTAGCTTGAGCTTTGATGAGGACTTTTAAGAGCAAGCTTAGGCTTGTTTCTCTTCTTTTTACAACGAAACCCTCTTATGACAGTAACCTAGAAACCCTTCTTTCTTTAATACAAGAAGCGCAAGAAAACTCCTTGCTTGTTGCTCCTGAAGTGTGTCTTACTGGCTTTGATTATGATAATTTTGAAAAAGCTGCAGCCTTTTCTTCTTTAGCGCTTAAAAAAATTAAAAAAATATCGCAAGAGAAAATAATTATTTTAACAATGATAGAGAAAAGAGTAGATGGTTTTTTTAATGTTGTTAAGGTTATTCACAATGAAGAAGTAGTGTATGAGAGAGCAAAGTCGAGGTTATTTACATTTGCAGGCGAGGATAAATACTTTGAAGCTGGAAATGATGAAGATTTTAAGATTATTGAAATAGATGGCATAAAGATAGCGGTGCTAGTCTGTTTTGAACTTCGATTTAAAGAGATGTGGCAAAAAAGTGAAGGGGCAGATATAATTGCAATACCATCATGGTGGGGTGTTCTGAGAGCAGAACATCTTAAAGCCTTGAGTAAAACATTAGCAATAATGAACCAATGTTATGTAATTACAAGTGATTCTCTTAACGAGGAGTGTTCCAAGATGAGTGCAATTATTACTCCTCAAGGAAAGGCACTTTATAACGGGAATAATCCTTGCTTAAACCTTGAATATAATCAAAAAGAGATAGCCCTTGTGCGTCGGTATATGGATGTAGGTATTGGATAGAATCACAGCAACAAAAACAGCCCGCCTNGCNAAAGAGTGTCACCANCANTTCTCCTTTAAGTNCAGATGTAAAAAATGCNATTGCNNAAACAAATAGGGCAATCTTTGTGCCAANTGGTTTNANNCATAGTGCNTATAAANTAGATGCCTTACCTATGGGAGCTGCCCAGTGGATAAGTTCTCCTTTAACCGTCGCTAAGATGAGTGAATATCTCTCTCCCCAAGGTGCAGACAGAGTTCTTGAAATAGGTTGCGGAAGCGGTTACCAAGCAGCGGTACTTTCTCATATGTTTCGTGGGGTTTTTACTATTGAACGTATAGAATCTTTAATGNTTGGGGCAAAGTCTCGTTTTAAAAAGTTAGGGATAAATAATATTCATACGAGAACAGNTGATGGNCAAAATGGGTGGGTTCAGTATGCTCCTTATGACAGGATTCTTTTTTCAGCAACAGCTAAGGAAATTCCTATAAAGCTCTTTGAACAGTTAAGTGATGGAGGAATCTTGGTAGCGCCTATGCAAAAAGGAGCAAAGCAAGTAATTGTACGTTTTAAAAAGAATGGAGAGCACATTCAAAGAGAAGAACTAGAAGAGTGTGATTTCGTACCCGTTTTAGATGGAGTACAGAAGTAATAGTGTAGAATAGAGCTAGTTTTAATCTAGGGCAAAATCATGGAAAATATTTATGGAATTGAGTACAGTAAACCAGAAGTAGTTTTACTTCAAGATACTGGTATTGGTGTTGCTGAAGCGGCGGCTCGTACCTGTTATGATTCATTTGAAAATAGTGAAAATGAGGTTATAAAAAGCATTGAGTTTACTATGCCTAATGACTCAATGCGAGACTCTATCAATGAGATAGAAGATTCTAGTCTTTTAGATGATTTAGCATGGACTTATTTTCATCATTCGATTTTAGAACATGCAAATTTAAGCTTTTTGGTTCGTGGAACATCACGAGGTGTACTTCAAGAACATGCTCGTCACCGTATTCAGGCAATCAGTGTTCGAAGTACACGTTACACGATGAGTTCTATTATCAATGCTTTTGTTGCTTCACAAGAGGGCGAAGGCAAAGAATTTTTTATACAAAAACTACTTGGATTTGAGATGTTTGTTACTACAGATGAGGGCTACAATCGAGTTGAGATTGGAGCTATTTATGACAAACTAGCGTATCAAAAAAACTTAGTAGAAGATTTTTACTCTATTGCAGTTGCAAAAAGTTCTCTTGTTTTTTTAGAGCAAAACCAAGGAGATGCCCAAGCACTTTTTAATGCACTTCAGGCTGGAAAGAAAAAAAGAAATGTTGGCGATGCCTTTAAGCATATTATTTCAGACAATGTTAAAGTTGATATGGTTGTTACTTTTAATCTTCGAAGTTTAAAGAACTATTTTACACTTCGAGAGTCTGGTGCTGCATTTTTTCAAATTCGCTGGCTTGCACAAGAGATGATGCGTGTCACACCATCAAAATACTTAGATTTAATAATAAAGAAAAAGTCATAAAGGACTATTATGAGTAAGATTACTTTTATTTTTATAGCGTTATTTTCATTTTTAGGATGCTCAAACATTCAGGTAACTGGAGTTATGTGTGATGAAATAAAGAAAGACCCGCAGGCTACAGTTCCCTCTGAGTGCAGAAGATACTCAGAAGATAAAGCGCAAAAAGCTTTTGATAAAGAAACAGAGATACTTTCTACCGAAGACGCGATTGAGTTTACAAAATAAAGACAGCTAATCGTCTTTATTTTTCTTTAGCGTTTTTATATTGATTTTTTTGCCTGTTAACCTCAGAGCTTTTCCTTTTGGAGCACCATCGTAGCGATGATTTCTTTCTCCAGATTTTGCTGAAAAAATAGCTTTTCCTTTTTCATCTTTTCCTAAAAATTTATTTTCTTTTTTATCCCAAGGTTTTTTTTCTTTCGATGGTTTTGTATTTTTTGAATCATATTTTGGTTTATCATATTTGGGCTTTTCATTTTTTTGGACAAACTCACGTTTACGCTCTTCTGACGGATTAAAATCTTTTTTTGAGGGTTGTACTTGTTTTTGTATAATCTCTTCGCTAAAACCTTCTATTCGTTCTTGCATAATTGTTCTGCCGTTAAGTGTTTCAATAGGGTGAAGTAATTTCTCTTGTGCAGGATCAAGAAGGATAAGAGCATGAGAATCGGACTTTGTGATTCTTGACATGTACACTACTGCTTGTTGTGGTAGGTCAAAGCTTATCAGTAACTCACATCGAAGCTCTGGAGTATTGTATAACTCCTTATCGCTAACAAAACTAACGTTTTCTTGACTTAAGCTTAGTTCTAGTTTTTCACTCCCTACAACAATGATTTTTTTACCAAGGTTTTTTTCAAGAAGAATGCCAAGAAGTTCTTCTTTTTTTTCATTTTTACAGGGATGAATACGATGGTTATGTCTTTTTAAAGTTGACATGAAAGTCCTTGAAATTTTAGTGGTGAAATTATACCTAGTATTGGCTTTAATAGCTAGAGAGGGTAAGATATGTTAAAATAGAGAATTAATTTAAGGAATATACATCTTATGTCATTTAAAAACTTAGGTCTTTGCGACCAACTATTACGAGCAATAAAAGAAGTGGGTTATGATACCCCAACTCCAGTCCAAGAACAAGCAATCCCTGTTATTCTTAAAAAAAGAGATATTTTAGCTGGGGCACAAACAGGAACAGGAAAAACTGCTGGTTTTACCCTTCCAATGTTACAGCTCCTGCATCAACATAAAGATGAAAAAAGAAAGAGACATCAGGTTCGGGCTTTGATTTTAACACCAACGAGAGAGCTAGCCTCACAAGTGCAAGAGAGCGTAGCCTTGTATGGAAAATTTTTACCTTTTAAGTCCTGTGTTATCTTTGGTGGAGTAAAAATTAACCCCCAAATTACGACACTACGTAAGGGAATGGATATTGTAGTGGCAACACCTGGACGTTTNCTTGATCATATTGGACAAAAAACTATAGACTTATCAAAGGTTGATTTTTTAATTCTTGATGAAGCAGATAGAATGTTAGATATGGGATTTATAAATGACATCAAAAAAGTTTTAGCAGTTTTACCAAAACAAAAACAAACATTACTTTTTTCAGCTACTTTCTCCAACGAGATAAAGAAACTAACAGATTCTCTTTTAAATGCTCCAGTTTTAATTGAAGTTGCACGAAGAAACCAATCAGCGCANTTGATTAATCAAGTNGTTCATCCTGTTGATAAAACAAGAAAGAGAGAGCTTTTAGTCAAACTTATTAATGATGGAAACTGGAAACAAGTCTTAGTATTTACGCGTACAAAACATGGAGCGAATCGTTTAAGNGGACAGCTTGAGAGTGATGGGATTACATCTGCTGCAATCCACGGAAACAAAAGTCAAAATGCCAGAACAAAAGCTTTGGCAGACTTTAAGTCGGGAGAGGTTCGTGTGCTTGTTGCAACAGATATCGCAGCCCGTGGAATCGACATAGACCAACTTCCNCATGTTGTGAACTTTGAACTTCCAAATGTTTCTGAGGACTATGTCCATAGAATCGGAAGAACAGGAAGAGCTGGAAATCAGGGCGAAGCTATGAGCTTAGTTTGTGTTGATGAAAATGAATTTTTAGAAAACATTGAAAAATTAATCAAAAAAGATATTCATAAAATGGTTATCAAAGGTTTCGCACCTGATCCGAGCATAAAGGCTGAGGCTATTCAGATGGGTGGCGGTAGAGGTCGTGGGGGAAATTCTCGCGCTAGAAGCAAACCAAGAAATACAGGGCAAGGACGAAGAAGATAACATGAGTAGAAGTAGTATCTGTGAATTATGCTCAAGTGATGTAGAAATAAGCATCTTTGAGATTATTCCATCAGATGCAAGCGAAGAACAAAGTGTTTANCTGTGTAAAAACTGTAAGAANCAGATTCAANGTNATACTTTGGATGNGNTACATTTNAACTGTCTTAATGACTCTATGTGGAGCGAAATACCAGCAGTTGCTGTACTTTCATACAGATTGTTAAATAGCTTAGGTCGCCAAGACTTAGTAGATATGATGTATATGGAAGATGCAACAAAANCNTGGGCTGATGCTGGAGTTTCTTGTGAAGAAAAACTTGTTTATAAAGACGCAAACGGTGTTGTTTTACAAGCGGGAGATACTGTTGTGATTACGAAAGACTTGGATGTTAAAGGAACGGGCTTTACTGCAAAACGTGGTACGGCTGTGCGAAACATAGGATTAGTAGCGAGCGATGCTGAACATATCGAGGGTCGTGTGAATGGCGTTAAGATTCATATCCTTACAAAGTTTTTGAAAAAATCATAATGAAAGCAGAATCAAGATTTCATACCATTGAGGATGATTTTCGTTCACCATATGCAAGAGATAGAGATAGAATAATACATTCCGCATCTTTTCGTAAACTTGAATACAAGACACAGGTTTTTTTAAATCAAGAAGGGGACTTCTTTCGTACACGTCTTACTCATTCCATAGAAGTATCACAAATCGCACGTTCAATNACTGCAAGTCTTAACCTTAACGAAGCGCTTGCAGAATCTATTGCACTTGCACATGACTTAGGACATACNCCTTTTGGTCATGTAGGTGGGGATGCACTTGATGAATGTTTAAAAAAAGATGGATTTGCAAATGGNTTTGAGCATAATTTTCAAAGTTTTAGAGTTGTCTCCTTTTTAGAAAAGCGCTATAAAGGATTTGATGGTCTTAATTTAACTTTTGCAACATTAGAAGGAATTTTAAAACATTCTTTTCCCTACAAAAAGAACTTTTTACCAAAAAAAATTCATGAACAGTTTAATCTTGATATACATCCATCTCTTGAGGCAATGATTGTGGATCGTGCAGATGAAATAGCATATACGAGCCATGATATTGATGATGGAATTCACTCAGGACTTATTTCTTTTGATGACTTAAAAGAGAGTGAACTTGTTTGTGAAATTCTCGTGAAGGTTAAAAAAGAGGGTGTTGTAGAATCAGATGATGAAATGTTTCGTTATCGCTTTAGTTCACACCTGATTAACCATCTTGTATATTCATTATTAGAGTATTCACGAACGAACATTAATTCAATGGATAGTAAAAGTACTCCTTTAAATGCTAGGAGCGAAATACCTATAGGACTGGATAAAAAGCTTGAGACACAACTCAAAAAGTTAAAAAAAATATTGTTTAAAAAACTGTACCAGCATCAAGGGATAGTTACAAAAATGTACGCGGGGAAACAAGCAGTTAAAGGTCTTTACTCAGGACTTATGGAAGAAGAAAAAATGCTTCCTCAAAATTTCTATAAACAACTNNNNACACGTAAAAAACATAGANTAGTGGCTGATTATATTGCTTCNATGAGNGATAGANACGCGATAANNTTTTATAAAGAGATGTACGGTAAATTATAACTCTTTANNATCTTAGTGCATTTCTCTCTTGAATAATCTCTNNTGCAGCAGGAGTATCNCTNGAGAANAANATCTTTGGACATACATTTNGGACAAACTATTCTTTTACTCACGAGTCTAAACATACTATAAGCCACAGCAATAAGAATTGAAATACCCGCGGTAGAAGGCGTAATAAATAAGGCAAGAATCCAGATAATAATTTCTATAAGGAAGGAGCCTTGTTGTTTGCGTCTTGGGTTAACAGAGGCGGTGCATGTTATGCAAACATGGCTAGTTTTTACTTTTTTCTTCATGGGAGGAAGTATATTAAATTATAAATTAAAAACAAAATAATTTTTATCGTGACTATTATAAAAAAGAGTTAAATGAGAATAAATGAGAGAAGTTTCTTGTTTATTGTAGTACTAAGCCCGAAGGCTTAATATTATAGGCGTGATTCGTAACGTCTCATCATATAAAGACGCTTTAGCATTTTCTTACGAGAAGCTATTTTGAATTTCTTACGCTTTTCAGTTTCAGTTTCATGGAAACGTCTAGCACGAGCTTCTGTAACGATTAAGTTACGGTCAGTCTGCTTCTTGAAACGGCGGTAAGATGCATCAAAATTATCATCACTACGTAGTACGATACCTGGCATATCACATCACCCACTTTCTTTTAAATTTTGTCGAGTTGGAAGTATAGCGTAATATATAGCCGATACAAAATTCATTAACGAGCTCTGTTTTGTTTAGATGGTATAATTATCCAATACTATATATGTTTAGATAAAGGATTCTTGATGAAATATGCTCCAAGCTTTAAATTATGGCATTGGCTCAACGCATTTGTAGTGCTAGGTTTATTGGGAACTGTTTTTTTAAGAAAAACATTTTTAAGTTGGAAAACAAATTCTGAAATACTTATGAACGAGTTAGCGGAACTTGACATTGTAGTAAGCCTCGAGCAGGCAAAAGAATTGGCGATAGCTATTCGTGCGGGCATGTGGGAATGGCATATTATTTTAGGATATGCTCTTGCAAGTCTCCTTGCATACAGGGTAGTTCTCTTTTTTATAGGCGCGACTAAGAAAAAGAGCTTTATAAAGATGAGTCCTCATAAAAAGGGAGTAGAGATAGTGTACTATCTTTTTTACGGGGCACTTTTTTTTATGGCTACGAGTGGAATGCTTATGGTCTATTATGAAGAGCTGTCNTTTAGTAAAGANCTNNGGAGTGATATTAAAGAGGTGCATGAGCTTGTATTTAATTTTATACTTTTTTTCACGCTTATTCACACNGTTGGTATAGTTNCNGCGGAGCTTGGTAAAGAAAAAGGAATTATTTCAAATATGATAAGTACACGCAAAAATAATTAGTATTTAATTCTCTACGAGATATAATCTTCATTATGATTACCCAAGATTCCATAGAAGCCTTAAAGGCACGACTTGATGTTGTTGATGTTGTAGGCTCGTATGTGGAACTTAAAAAAGCTGGTGTGAATTATAAGTCTCCTTGTCCTTTTCATGATGAAAAATCTCCCTCCTTTGTTGTGAGTCCACAAAAGCAGATTTATCATTGTTTTGGATGTGGNGCNGGTGGTGATTCTGTTAAGTTTGTTATGGAGTANGANAAGCTTAATTACCCAGAAGCCTTAGAAAAANTAGCAGATAATTATAACTTNACNCTNGNNTATACNGATAACAAACATAACAAGGCTCGCTCACAAGTTATGGATAAACTCCAAGAATGGTACAGCTCGCTTTTACCTTCAAAACAAACAGCGAATGAATATGTATATGGTCGTGGGATTTATGAAAGCAGTATAGAGAAATTTGGAATNGGATATGCACCTGATTCTAATAGCACTATTAATTATATTAAATCGAATGGTTTTACTNTGCCTGAGTCTGTAGAGATGGGTGTTGTTGGATACGATAGTGGNAGAAANTTTGCTCGTTTTGTTGAGNGGGTAACCTTNCCTATTCATTCACAAAATGGNGCTATTGTTGGTTTTGGTGGGAGNACAATTACGGGGCATCAAGCAAAGTATGTAAACTCGCCAGAGACAGCATTTTTNAATAAATCTCGTTTACTCTATGCCTATCATCATGCTAAACAATCCTTATACAAACAGAATGAAATAATTATAACAGAAGGNTATCTTGANGTTATTATGTTACATCAGGCAGGTTTTACAAATGCAGTGGCGACCTTAGGAACGGCACTAACAATAGAACACTTACCACTTTTAAGAAAGGGAGAACCTAAAATAATCATGGCGTATGATGGGGATAAGGCTGGAAAAAATGCAGCACTTAAGGCCTCAAGACTTTTAAGCGCAGGAGGATTCTCTGGTGGCGTTGTTATCTTTGGAGATGGACTTGATCCAGCAGATATGGTAAAAGAGGGTCGAGTAGAAGAGTTAGCAGAGATGTTTAGACATACGAAGCCTTTTATAGAGTTTGTGTTAGATGAGGTNTTGTCCTTGCATGACTTACGCGANCCTAAGGCTAANGAATCGTGTATGGGCGAAGGGCTTAGCTATCTTAAAACACTNTCTCCACTCTTACAAGAAGAATATAAAACATACTTGGCATCACGTTTGGGNGGATTAGGTGTTAGTCCATCTTTACTCAAAGTTACAGNGAGTAGAGATGAAAATAAAAGNACAGCTCTTGTACAAAAAAATACACATAAGGATATGTGGGAGCTTTCACTTGTAAAAACAGTTTTAGAAAAACCGCATTTTATAAGTCAGATTCTTGATGTTGTTGACCCATCCTTGCTTATGTTTCACTCACATGAATTAAATTTAGCATTAAAGTCTCAAATAGATGCGCCNGAGNTGATGGCAATTTTAGTAGATGATTCTATNCGTGTTCTTGAAGATGANGATGCTCTCAAAGCGGAACTNCTTACNTTTTTAAAAAAGCATTACGAAAGAGAGCTAAAAAAGATAAATTTACAAACACAGATGCCCTTTGAAGAAAAAGCATTTCATATTCGTAAATACCGTGGAAAAATAGCAAAATTAAAGCAGGGNGAANTNGTTTCTTTTCATAGNTAATAGATAGTATAAATTTTAGATATAATTTCACTATTAAAAATCAAGGTGAACTGGTTAGTTTTAGAAGTAAGATTAATTCTTGTGCCTTAACAAGGAACTTATATGAAAGCAGTAGCATTATTTAGCGGTGGATTAGATTCTACNTTGGCAATGAAAATGATTATAGACCANGGGATAGATGTNCTNGCGGTTAATATATCTACAGGNTTTGGTAGTACAAANGACAGACGTGANCATATGCAAAACATGTGTANTCANGTTGGAGCAGAGCTTAGAATCGTAGANATTCAAGATGAATATTTACAAGATGTCCTTTTTGACCCAAAACATGGATACGGGAAAAATTTTAATCCTTGTATTGATTGCCATGCAAANATGTTTGCTGTTGCAAANAGAATNATGGAAGCCGAGGGAGCATCATTTCTTTTAAGCGGTGAAGTGATGGGACAACGTCCAATGAGTCAAAATAAAGATGCACTTCAAACGGTTCTTGATGAAAGTAACTGTGATGGACTTCTTCTNCGCCCTATGTCAGCACTTCGTTTAGCCCCAACTATAGCAGAAGAAAAAGGCTGGGTAGATAGAAGTAAACTAGAAGGAATCACTGGAAGAAGTCGAGAAAGNCAGCTNGAACTCGCAAAAGAGATAGGCTTAGAAGACTTTGAATCNCCAGGAGGAGGATGTCTTTTAACAGATGCNAATTTNGCTAAAAAAATGTTTGATTTTATTAAGTATGATAAGTTTGAAGTAAAAGATATTCCGGTTATGAAGTTTGGTCGTCATTTACGTCTCAAAGATGANGCAAANCTTGTNGTTGGTCGAAANAAAGAAGAAAATGAACACTTACAAAATATAGAGAACGACAAGTACTATCATCTCGCAACAGTGGGAGTACCTGGTCCTCATGCAATGTTGAGTAAAAATGCAACCGAAGCAGACAAAGAACTTGCAACACGAATAGTTTTGACCTATTGTAAAACGAAAATAGAAGAAACGTATACAATCTCTTATGATGGAGAAGAAGTTACAGGCTCTCCATTAGAATCACGAGAAGCTATTCAACCTTTCACTATTTTATAGTTTTTTGTTATACTAGCTTTATATTAATTAAAGCGAGGCATCTTATTATGGCTGGTATACATTTCTCATTTGGTGAATTTAAACAACTTCTTTCCTTAAACATGGGTATTTCAGATAGACTTGATGAAAATCGTGCTGAAAGTTTTACTCTTGTTTATTGTAATTTTGAAGGAATAGAGCAAGAGCTTATAGATAATTCTTTAGAGAGTATTCTGAGGACATCAGACTCTGTTGTCAATCATGGGAAAGATTATTTTTTTGTTCTCCCTTACACAGATAAGTATGGTGCAGATATTGTCAAAAAAATGTTTGATGAGCTCTTTGCCAAATACTTAGAATCCTTTATGCTCTCTTACCCTGCTGATGGTGAAAACCCAGAGGAATTATTAAGTTCGCTTCAAGATAGTGCTAACTTCTTTCTCAAAGATGACTTACACTGTCTTGATCAGTTTGCTAAGGTTATTTAGCAGACATCTTATAAAAAGAGATAGCCTTTGCTATCCTTTGCTCTTTATAAATTTTCTTATCACATATATATCTACAGTTTATTTTTTTATTTTTGATTACTTGTACATTCTCTTCTGTTTTTTTTGTATTAAAAACACTTAAGTTAAAATGTTTTTCTTTTGGCGATTCAAAGGGACTTACCGCAAGCAAAGAGAGAGGAAAAATAATTAATAATATCTTTATAGGTTTCATAGTAGCAGTTTACCCTTATAAGTTAAATAACTAAAAACAAGACTGGAATGCAAAATGCTTTATTTTTAGAAAATCCCCAAAATCTATGGGGCTAAAATAGGAGCATAGGATGATTTCATTAGAAACCAAATCAGAGTCAACAGTATCATCACCTATAAGTTTGAGAATAACTAAAGAGGCTACAGAAGAGCCAATAGTATCATTTTCAGAGCTTTTAAAGGGCGTGAAACATTCTAAGAAAGAGATTCAAAATGGTTCTTTTATTTTAGCTCTTGGGAAAGATGAAGATATTAAAGATACTAAACTCTTAAAAAATAAGGACACTTTGTTATCCTTATTAAAACATGAGAGTCAAGCTGTTAGTAAAGAAGTATTAAAAGAGAAACTAGAAGTTGTACAGTTTAATCCTCAGGTTACTCAAAATATGAGTATTACAGAATTAAAAACATTGATTGCAGATGCGAAGCAATTTCTAAAAAATAAAATAGTCAATAGCGACGACTACAAGATATTTCAGGCAAAAATTTTACCAAAAACTTTAAAGGGACTCGTTGACATGGCCAAAAAATTTGGCATAGATATGACGAAGATAACGCTTGAAGAAGTTAGGTTAGTGCAAAAAGAAGCCCCAAGCGCAAAGATTATAAATACAAAAGAACTTCCAGTTGCAAAAACTGTAGATACAAATAAGATAACAATTACAAAAACTGTAAGTAAAGATGCGCCAAGAGAAGAAAAGGC
>JAESSH010000019.1 GCA_016764205.1 Sulfurimonas sp. | reverse complement strand
CGCTCATTCTCCTGACGCAGATGATATTTTCATGTATTATGCCATTAAGTTTGGTTGGGTTACAATGGATAATGTTGTTTTTGATAACATCGCAAAAGACATTCAAACACTTAATGAAGATGCTTTACGGGGCGTTTATGACATTGTAGCAATTAGCTTTGCTCTTTACCCTCACATCAAAGAGGAATATGCTCTGCTTCGTACTGCTGTAAGTTTTGGAGAAGGATATGGTCCTAAACTCATCAAAAAAAAAGATGCTACACTCAAGAAAAACTTTAGGGTTGCTTTGAGTGGTGAGCATACAACAAACGCAATGCTTTTTCGTATAAAATACCCAGATGCTAGAATTACATATATGAATTTCCTTGACATTGAGCAGGCTGTACTTGATGGCGATGTTCACGCAGGTGTTTTAATCCACGAATCTATTCTTAGCTATGATTCCCAGCTAGAAGTAGAAATGGAAATCTGGGATATTTGGCAAGAGTTAGCGGGAGAAGAATTGCCCCTTCCTCTGGGTGGTATGGTTCTTCGGCGTTCACTCCCTTTAAATAAAGCCATTGAGTATGAAAAAACATTAACACAGGCTGTTCAAGTTGCACGTGACCATAAAGAGAGACTCTCTAAGATGTTACTCGAGCGTGATTTAGTGCGAATAGATGCCTCAACTCTTGATACATATCTTGAACTTTATGCAAATGATGATTCTATAACATTATCTCCACTTCAATATAAAGCGATTGACAAACTTTTTGAGATAGGATATAAAAATGGCTTTTATGATGTACCTGTAAATATTGAAGACTATCTCATTCCCAGCGAATACTCACAAATAAGAAAAGGCTAAATCATGGAAGCAAAACTTATTTCTCTTGGTGTTGAAACTTTTAAAATGGCTTTACTCCTAGCCTTACCTGGTCTTCTTACTGGAATGTTCATAGGTCTTGCTGTAAGTATTTTTCAAGCAACTACACAAATCAATGAAATGACCCTCTCTTTTATCCCTAAAATTCTAGGTGTTGTTATTGTCATTGTTCTTACTATGCCTTGGATGCTTAATTCTATGACAGATTTTTCTACAAATATTTTTAACATGATTCCAGACTTTGTAGAGTAGTATGCCTACAAAACGGATTAATTTTTCAAAATACTCTTCGATTAAAATCGGTCAAGAGACCGAAGTAACTCTTTTAGAATCTCCCACTGATTACCAAGACAGCTATTATCTCTTAGGTGCATGTAACAATACTCTGATTGGGACACAGCCTCCTCCGCTTATGGTCTTAAGTAAAAAATATGACTTTATAAAAATACAAGACAACACTCTTATTATCGGCGCGGCTACACCCTCTGGTAAGATTGCTTCCTTTTGTAAAAAAAATAATATTGCTAACCTTGAGCTTGTTTCTCATCTCCCTGGGACACTTGGTGGTTTGGTTTCTATGAATGCAGGTCTCAAAGAGTATGAAATATTTAACCATCTAATCTCTCTAAAAACATGTGCTGGTAACTTNAACAAAGAAGAAATTCACTATGCTTATAGATTTACTGATATTACTTCGCCTATCCTAGAGGTTAGTTTTATCTTAGANTTCGGCTTCGAGCCTGCNAAGGTAGAACTCTTTANAAAAATGCGCTCNAANCAACCCTCAACTCCTAGTGCTGGAAGTTGNTTTAAAAACCCNGAAGGAGACTATGCCGGACGNCTTATAGAAGCTGTNGGTTACAAGGGNAAAAGAATTGGAGATATGGAATTTAGTCGTGTTCATTCAAATTTTTTAGTAAATCATGGAGAAGGAACTTTTGATGAAGCTATACAACTCATACAAGCTGTTCAAGAGAAAGTTTATAAAGAATTCAGTATTTGGTTAGAGTGTGAAATAATTGTTTTAGACGAGAGGTTTATGGGANGTAGTTCTCCACTCTTAAAGCCTTTAGCCTTAAGAGACAGAGATTAAAAACTAGCTAACTGCTGCGATTGCCGCATCGTAGTTAGGCTCTTCTGTAATTTCAGGAACGATTTCTTTGTATGTAACAATACCATCAGCATCAACTACGAAAATTGCNCGACATGTAACACCAGCGAGAACAGAACCACCTAAAAGTACTCCATAAGCATTCGCGAAGTCTTTATTTCTAAAGTCAGAAGTAACAGTTAATTTGTCAATTCCCTCAGCNGANCAAAATCTTCCAGAAGCAAATGGTAAGTCAAGAGAAACNATAGTTGCTTCAACACCATTTAANCCAGCAACCTTACTGTTAAAGTTACGAGTTTCAGTAGCACATACACCTGTGTCTAAAGAAGGAACAACAATAATCAGTTGTTTCTTACCAGTAGCTCCACCAACTACTACATCACCTAAACCTGCTGAGTTTACAACAGTAACTGCTGGTGCTTTATCTCCAACATTTACTTCATTTCCTATTAGTTCTACGTCTGTACCCTTNAATTTTGTCGTTGCCATTTTGATTCCTTAATTTTGTTTGATTTAANGAAGTATATGAAAAATTAAGTAAACCTAGTCTTAAAAATACTATTTATTTTACTTATAAATTACTTCTAGGGGCTATATCTAAGTTATCAAGCGATGTAAACAGCTTTTGCTTATACATCTCAACTGCTACTCGTCCTATCATTGCTGCATTATCTGAACAATACTTTAATTCACTCAAAATTAANTTTGCTCCATGCGGTTTTAAAAGTTCTNCTATTTTTGTACGTAAGTATATGTTCGCNCTTGCCCCACCCACAATAGCAAAAGTTTGAGGCTTTACAGTTTTAAAGTATTTTTTTAACTTCTGCANNAAATGTGCNGTTGCAATATGTTCAAACGAGGCTGCAATATCTTTNTANTCNTCTTTAGACTCTGTTTTTTGNATAGCTAANCGTACAGCATTTTTNAGCCCTGAGTANGANAATGCTATTAAAGGAGATTGCGAAAGTGGTATTGTAAAATTATGTTTTAANCTATCNCCACCTTTTGCTAAGTCTTGAATGAGAGGACCACCGGGATAACCAAGTCCCATCATCTTAGCCACCTTATCAAAACTCTCTCCAAAACTATCGTCCATACTTTTAGCGACGGTATCTATCTCTCTTAAACTTTTTACTTCCATTACCTGTGTATGTCCACCTGAAACTAAAAGAACTGTAAGTGGAAATACTTCTTCTTTTTCTATAAAAAGAGAATAAATATGTCCTACAAGATGGTTCACTCCAATAAGAGGNATNTNAAGGGCAANAGCTATNGCCTTAGCCATAGTTACNCCTTCAACAAGGGTAACAGCAAGACCAGGGGTACAAGTGACAGCAACCGCCTTTAAATCTTTAAAATACGGTTCACATTCTTCTAAAATTNTNGGAAGAGCCTCCGCATGAAGACGAGCAGCAAGTTCAGGAACTACACCACCATACACAGAATGCTCTAACTCTTGAGATATTTTCTTATGAAACAGAAGCTTGTTTGTATTTATTTCTGTAATAGATATAGCAGAATCATCACAGGANCTTTCTATGGCTAGAATCATATACTTCTTCTAACCTCGGCATCTATCTCAAAAACTTCATCTACGTTTTTCGGCTCTTTGAAACTAGTCTCATATGCTTGTATGATTGTTCTAGAAATATCCATAAAGCCTATCTCTTTATTTATAAACCTTTGTATGGCAACTTCATTTGCCGCATTTACAATTACACCTCTGNTTGGATGCTNNANNAAGTCTTCTTTTATTTCCCANATNGGNTANCGTTCTTTTTCAATCTTNCGAAATTCTANACTNCCNACNTNAAGTAAATCAANATGCTTTAAAATATTTTCATCNATNNNNGNNTNAAGNGCNTANGCAATAGGGAGTTGCATGTTTGCATNTGCAAAATGTGCAGTAGTTGAGCCATCTTTAAAGTCTATAAGGGCATGAATAAGTGACTTAGTTTCTATGATTGCATCGTATTTACCCTCGCCAAAAAGCCATCTTGCTTCAAGGAGTTCAAACATTTTGTTGACCATTGTTGCCGAATCTATTGTGATTTTTTCACCCATTGACCAGTTTGGATGTTTTTGTGTATCGGATAAGCTTGCGGATTTAAGTTTNTCTATATCCCAGTCTCTAAACGCCCCACCACTTGCAGTAATTATCATCTTTTCTATTGGTCTTTTTTGCAGTAAGTACCACAGTCCGAAATGCTCAGAATCTATAGGCTGAATNTTNGNNNTNTCTATAAANGCTCCAGCNGCNACNAGTGATTCTTTGTTTGCAAGAGCAACTTTTTTNCCACATTCAATAGCCTTAAGCGTTGGACGAAGACCAAGAAAACCAACAAGGGCATTNACNACCAAGTTACTCTTAGAATCTTCAATAGNCTTTAAGAATATTNTCTTGACCTGCATATACATTNGTATGNTTTATTTTTGAAATATCTTCTTTGTTTGAGATAACAACACAGGCAGGATTATGTTCTTGTATTTGNTCATTTAAGAGTTTTATATTTTTTCCAGCTACTAAAACCTCAACCNNTATGTTGAACTTTTTTGCAACTTNGAGTGTATTTACNCCNATTGAGCCTGTTGAACCAAGNAGAATCAATTTAGACAAGACTTCTTAAAAGAACAAGCATCACAACGCTACCAAAAAGATATCCATCTACTCTATCTAAGATTCCGCCATGACCAGGGAGGATATCTCCACTGTCTTTTACATTTGCCTTGCGTTTAAGTGCGCTTTCAAACAAGTCTCCAAAAATAGCACTCACTGCAACTACAAGGGAGATAAGAAAAGCCGTACCTAAATCAACAAGGGTCAGTCCCAAAAACATACCACCAAAAGTTGCTACTATAATGCCACCAAAGACACCTTCAAGCGTTTTGTTTGGACTTGTCTCGCAAAACTGTGTTTTACCTATACTTTTACCAACAATATACGCACCAACATCACTTAGTGCTACAATACCCAGGAGCCAAAGAAGTGAAAAAACTCCGTATTCTTGGTACATTGTCAAAATGAAAAGCATTCCAGCCGTTGGATACATAAAAGGTAGAAAGTTTTTGTACTCGAGTTCTGGCTTATATGCTACTGCCCCGGCATATGATATTGCAGCTAAAATAAACAAGGCATCACCATGAGGATAGATTCCAGCTACTAACCAGATTCCTCCTGCAAAAAGAAAAAGTCTTTCATCATCAAGGTCAAATAAGACCATAGCCTCTTTAAATGCTAAAAGGTATGTCCCACCAAAAATCACCCACATAACAAAAAAGTTATCTATTATTCCAATAAGAAAGGCTAAACCTAATAAGGAAAATCCTGTAATAATTCTCTCTTTATTCTCTTTAAAAATTTCTATCATAAAAAAATCCTAGCTATTGTATAAAGAGTGATTATATCTAATTTAAACTTTAAACTTTAATATCAAGCTTATAGTCCGTAANGGGNTCTTCTTCCTCNTTATNTTTNTCTTTACGTCNNTCTCCCTTACGCCTTTCTCTCTCNTTNTGCTCTTTNGGGTCNNCNTCTACTTCATGGTTTTCTTCTGCAGGGCGNACNTCTAAAACTTTTNTTTCTTTTTCTTGCGCTGCAGCTTGCGCTATCATATTTTGAAAGTCNATACGATTATTATGNGCATTTTGNANAGNAGNGNCATTNNCNGTCATCTGGTTTACAAAAACTGCACTCCCAACTGGACCTATCATANCNANAATCCTTCTGTTTNTTTATCTCGTATCTATCTCTATTGTTTTATATTTATTGTAAAGTACATTTGCTCCATGAGTAATGGTAACTTCACGTCTTGGAGTATAATCGACCAAATATTTATCTTTTGAAGTCGTTGTAAAATCTACGCATAATCTCGCGGCACTTTTTATGATGTGTAAGGGTAGGTTTTGCTTGTCTGTAGTGATGAGAACATGGCAAGAAGGTCTGTCTTTTAAATGAATCCATAAATCTCTTGCTTTTGCATTTTGTAAAACTTCAACATTTCCTTTTTCATTCTTTCCAAGGGAGACTTTGTAGCCTTCTATTAAAAATATTTCTATTGAATCATTCTTCTTTATTTTCTTTTTCTGCTCTTTCTTTGGAAAAAGTAATACTATTTTTGAAGATTCTTCTGCTTCTTGCACCGTATTTATAAAAAGCTGTATATGCTTTATTTTTCCTTCTAAAGAATCTTTTTCTTTATACAAATTTTTTGCTTTTTGTTTTGCTTTTTTACTCTTTGTAAAAAGGGCATGAGACATTTGTGATACGGCACCATGACTTTTGTCTAAATGAATTTCTAGAGGCTTTCCATCATAATCATCAAGGTGTAATACTTTCTCATAAGGTTTAATTGTATGCATATTGGATAAAACAAGGTTTCCAAAGTTTTGTGATTCTTCTGCAATTTCAAATAAACTCACCTCATCATCAAGCGAGTCATAAAGCTTTTGTAATTTTGTAAGCTTCTTCTTCAACAAGGATATTTTTTGTACCTTCAGTGATGCTAATTTTTGCCCTTGCTCTTTTTTGTAGTTTGCGTAAAGAAAATCTTCTACACTCTCAAGTGGATACTCTTTGGCTTTAAAAGGGGCTAAGGGAACCTCTAAAAGTTCTCCTCCAACACGCACTTCACGAAAAGAAGAAAACAAGTCTACATGTCGTAAGGCTTCAAGCACAATATTTTTTTCATCTAAAATAATAATATTGGTATATTTTCCAGTAAATTCAAACTGAGTATACGTAATCTCTTCTTTATATGCTGAAGTCATGGAAGTTTTAAGTCGTAAAATTTTATCGCCGTTGAGAAGTTCAATACTCAAAATACTTGCACGATTCAAGCGTTTTGCTAGAACTACATCAAAAGGAGCCGCATAAACCTTTGAGCGAGAAAATGCTTCACAGGCAAACATACTTGAATTTGAACGTTGCATATTAAAATAAATTTCATCATTTTTGTCAAATGCAATTTTTACAACGCTATCAGTTACTCTATATATTGCTGAGATTTTTGTAAATTTTTGTAAATAGCCAACTATTTGCTCAAGGTGTGATAACTTCATAACTTAGTCTTGGGCAAACCACTGCAGTTGTTCACGAAGCTCTACAACACGACCAACAACGATTAAGGCAGGTGTTGCTAACCCTTGTGCCTTGTCTGCTATCGTCTCTAGTGTTCCTATCACAACTTTTTGCTCTGGCGTTGTTCCACGGGAGATAACTGCTACTGGAAAACTAGGAGGCTTGCCAATTTCTATAAGTTTTTCACAGATTTTAGGAAGTTTACTGAGTCCCATTAAAAATACAAGCGTATCGTCAGACTTAAAATCATTCCATGGGATTTGTGACTCTGGCTTGTCTGGAGCTTCATGTCCAGTAACCACACGAAAAGAGACTGCTATACCACGGTGCGTTACAGGAATACCTGCATAGGCTGGAACAGATATAGCCGAGGTTATTCCTGGAATTACCTCATACGAAATACCTCTTTTTCCCAAATACATCGCTTCTTCTCCGCCACGACCAAAAACAAAAGGATCACCACCTTTAAGTCGTACTACTGTTTCATATTTTTTTGCATTTTGAAAAATTACTTCGTTAATCTCATCTTGAGGCAGAACATGTCGTCCATCTTCTTTACCAACATAAACAAATTCACAAGTATTTTTTGCTTTTTTTAAAATATCTGGATTTGCAAGACGGTCATAAATAATAACATCAGCCATCTCAATTACACGAAGTGCCTTTAATGTTAACAGCTCAATGTCACCAGGACCAGCTCCTGTCAAGTATACTTTACTCATTCTTATTACCCTTCTTAATATACGCAATTATATCCGTTAATATGTTAATATTCGCTCTATGAATAAAAAATTATATATGATTTCTCTAGGACCCGGTGATGTTGAACTTCTGACGCTTAAAGCCTTCAATGCTTTTAAAGCCTGTGATGCTATCTGTGTCCCCACAAAAAGTGAAGATGCTAGTTTTACAAAGTCTATAAGCTATAAAATAGTTCAAGAAGCTTTGATATTGCTTGATATGAAAAAAGAAATTATCCCCGTCTATTCTCCTATGAAATTTCAAGAAGAAGACTGGATAAATGAAGCAGATATCTTAATAGAATCCTCAAAAAAATATCCTATCGTTTGTTTTGTCACCCTTGGTGATGCTGCTATTTATTCAAGTATTTATTATCTCCTTGACATTATAAAAGACAGAGATCAAGTACTTTATGAAAGTTGCGAAGTCATTCCCGGTGTTACCTCATTCTCTGCGGCATCTGCGAGGGTTCAAAAAGCATTATGTCTCGGTGATGAACAGTTGTTTATACGACCAATCAACCCAAGACAAGAAGTACAAACCACCGAAGTTTTAATGCGACCTAAGATTGGAATGGATACAGAAGAGTTAGGAGAGGGTGATTTTTATACCTTTGAGAATATGAACTTAAAAGACGAAAAAATTTCTCCTTTTAAAATAGAAAAAGTGAAAAAATATATGACTCTTTTTCTAAAATTTGCACAAAGGAATTAGTTAATCTTTTTCCATCCCTCTTTTTTTTTACCATCAAGGTCGTACTTGTTTAAGTACCCACGTGGTGTGAGGACTCGTCCATCTTTTGTAAACTTTGTTGTAGAGTTTCCAATAAGAAGTGTTGTAGACATATTTACATCTGTATTTTCAACCCCTGCTTCGATAAGCTCTTTTGCTGTTACTATTTTTATCATCTGATCTTCTCGACCCAAGTCTCTTGCAATCACTATGATTCGAGAATCTTCGACCATATCTACTAACTTTTGGAGCATGCCACGGTAAGGTTCTAAACGACTTTTACTTTTAGGGTTATAAATAGAAATAACAAAGTCACATTCTAAAGAAAGTTTGATTCTTTTTTGAATAAGCTCGGCATCTGTTAGTCTATCTGAGAGTGATATAAGACAAAAGTCTTGTGAAAGTGGCGCTCCAACCTCACTTGCCAGTGCAAGTACTGATGTGATTCCAGGTAAGGACTTATAGTCTATTTCATCCCAATAATCATTCACATCAATAAGCTCAACTACGAGTGAGCCCATAGCGTATACATTTGCATCCCCGTTAGAAACAAGGGCAACTGTTCTACCATCCTTTGCACTCTCTACGGCATAAGAGACTCTCTCTATCTCTTTTGTCATAGGTGTAGTAAAGACTTCCTTGTCCCCAATAACATCTTCTAANTCTCTNGCATANTTTGTNTACGCTACAATTAAGTCAGCCTCTTCTATCGCTTCTCTTGCCTCATTTGTAAGGTAACGGCTTCCACCTGCCCCTGTTGATACTAGTGTTAGTTTTCCCATTTTATTTTTCCTTTTTAGTAATGTTTTCTATATAGAGTAAAGCTATACTTTCATTTTCTTCAATAGCAATTTCAACAGCTTTTTTTGCCACTTCTAAAAGTTTTTTTGATTCTTCTTTTAATTTAAAAGATTCCTTTATTTTTGATTCTATTTGAATTTGAATTGTGTCACCAATGATTGGAATTATTAAATTTAATACATCTTCATCCTTAATAACTGGATATTGAGTACCTACATTATATTTTAAAAGTAACTTTTTATAAATATTTGTTCTTAATAGCACTTGTAAAACTTGTGTATTTATTTTACTATTTTCTTTTTTTCTTAATACTGTAAATGCACCACTTACAATTAAGTCAGTTTCATCTGTATGTATAATCGTGATTGCACCTCTACTTGGTCGTACAGTTGAAATAAGTAAATCTCCATCAGTTACATTTATTTTTGCATTTGCTGGTAAATCCTCAGTTAAAACATAATTAAAAATATTTGTACCATCTGATACATTTACATTTCCAATTTCTGTATAGTTATATCCATCTTTTGATTTATCAAATTTTGTTTTAATATGTATAAACTCATCTTTTATAAAAGTTACACTGCTATTATCACTAATCTTTTGAACTATCTCATCATATTTAGGTTGATAATATTCACTATCAAGTCGTCCACTATCTCCAAAACTTTGTTTAAAAGTTTTAATAGCTATTTTTTCTTTTGAGAGTTCAAAATCTAATAAATCAAGTTCTTTTAAAAGTAGCTCTTCTGATTTTTTATACAGAGTTTTACTATCTTCTGACTTTTGATGTGATAATTTAACAATATTTTCAATTTCAATTTGAAAAGTAAGGCCTAATATTGGAATTTTCAACTTTGAAAGTACTTCTAAGTTGATTCTTTCTTGAACGCCACCATTCTTTAATCGTTCAATTTGTAAACTTAAAAGATTTGTCTTAAGGAAAATAAACATAAAATAAGGATTTATACCCACAATATTTTTAATAATTGAGACAGCTCTGTTAGCTATACAAGGAATAAACCCTTTTGGAGTAATTGCAATATCTCCAACATTTCCCATAATGGAAATTAATATATTTTCTTCAAATATATGCGATCTTTTTTGTTTTTCAAAATATTCTTTACTTACATAAATATTATTACTACTAACAAAATCATTTTTTAAATCTTTAGCTTGTAAATATCCAACTTCTTGTAATTGCCTATCAGGAAATCTTGAATGATCTCCATCGGAAACCTGTGCTATTTTTTGAACTTCCTTCAAGTTAAAATTTATTAAGTTGCAAAATAGCTTCAAATATCTTTTTTGAAAATATTCACTATCAAACCTAAAAGTTACATTATCCTCCAGAACCTCACTAAGTTTAAGTTCAACAGCTTCAAGCCCATCCAACAAAGCATTGTATTTTGCTTCGTTAAATGGGCTTTGTGACTTTCCCGAAAAACTCAGATTCTCCTTTTTAGCAAACTCAGAAAAAGCTTCTGCTATACCATCTTGTGTAAGCCCCTCATGGTTGAACAAATCATGTTCAACTATTAAGTGGTCATGCTCATCAAGTTTATTTGTACCATCTTCATTTTTAACATATATTTTTTCACCACTATTATCTTTGCTAGGACTTTCCATAGTGGCAAAGAAGATATTATAATCATCTTTTTTAGGACAAAGTTCATCATCCCATTTTTGGATTATTAGAACACTTGTCTTCGTTCCAGTATGGGGTTTAAAAACATTTCCATGAAGTCCCACAACTGCTAAAATCCTACACTTGTCCGCTATAAAATCTCTGATGTTTTTATCGCTAGAGTTATTAAATCTACCTTGTGGTAAAACTACAGCCATACGACCACCACTTTTAAGCATATCAAGGTTTCTTTCTATAAAAAGGATATCTCTTCCTACTTTAGTTTGGTACTTCCCATTTGGTTTTTTACCTAGCTCATATCTATGTAGAATACGGCTCTCTTTTATATCTCCTGCAAAAGGTGGATTTGCCATGACCATATCAAACTCAAACTCTTTGTTCTCGTTTTTTACTGTTCTAAGTTTTTTAAGCCTTTTCCAACCTTCAAAATAAGTATCTTGCCAGTCTTCATCTTTTGTATTTTCATCCCATCGCTCAAAGTCTAATGAGTTCATATTTAAAACATTTGTATGTCCATCTCCTGCTATGATATTTAGCATTCTAGCAACTCGTACAGTCTTTTTATCAAAATCAATACCAAATACTTTTTCTTTTACATATGCCAAGGCTATAGGATGTTTTTCTTCTGCTGTCAATAGGTCTGATGGTGGTAGTCCTAATCTCTTATATATCTTTTTCCATACTTCAAAAACAGTATGAATAGGAAATCCACAACTTCCAGATGCTGTATCCATCATGTATTCATCTTCTTGTGGATTCATAATTTTTACACACATATCTATTACATACCTTGGAGTAAAGTATTGACCTTTTTCCCCTTTTGCATTTTTATTTACAAGGTATTCAAAGGCATCATCTATAACATCAAGGTTTGAGTTAAATAATTTTACATCTTGAAGGGAACTAACACATACGGATAAATGAGATGCCGTAAGTTCTATCGTCTCATCATCTTTAAATATACCGCTCCAATATCTTCTTGCTTGTAAAAAAATATCTTCAATTTTCTCTTTTAACTCTCCATCACTTTCGCCATAGTTTCTAAATTCTAGGTTTTTAGTTAATCCTCTTGTGTTTTGAAGCTCATCAAATAACTTAATAAATATAAGTTTAAAAACTTCTTCAAATACATCTACTCCAGCATTTGCTAAAACTTCATCTTCCATATCTAAAACAATACTTTTAAGACTTCTTCTTTGCGTTTTTAAAATATCTTTTTTTATTAAGTCTTGTATATTAAATTCTTCTTTTAAAACATCCTTTAAAGATTTTGAAGCAATAGGAATATTAGGAATAGGCTCAAAATAATTAGGGTCTTTACGATGATAATACAGAGTTTGTTCACCATTTGACCAAATAGCGATGGTAGCACCAGTAGAATTACAATAACTTTTCAACTGCTCTTTACCGTCTTTTAATTTTGGTTTTTTTACTTCTATAACAATATAAGGTACTGTAGGTTGAACCTTATCCATTATGACTATATCAGCCCGTTTAACTTCTCGCCCAAAATGTACTGCATATTCTATTTGCATACGACTATAAGGATAATCATAGTCTTTGTGAAGTGATAATAAAAATAATTGTCGTACTAATTCTTCTGGTTTAACTTGTATGTCTTTTTGTCTCACTAAACATTTTATAAAGTTAGTAGACTTTCCTCTAAGTTCTTTTTCAAAAATGAGAGATTCTATCTCTTGTATATGTTGCGACTTAAATTGTGTTAGTTTATAGTTAGTGTCTTTTAGTATTTCACTTATTTTCATTTTTATCCTTTAAAACGAGGCTGCCACTGTAACATTGCCATAAATTCTTTTACTTAAAAAAAGTGTTTTGTTTTCACTTGCTAGGAGTGAAGCGGGTTCTGCTACCCCTTTAATGTTAAAAAACTTTGTAGCTGAAGAAGGCGAAAAGTTTTCTTCGAGTGCATTTATCTCAGTCTCATCAAAAAATTTCAGCTCTTTACCTGTGCTTCTTGCATATTCTAAAAGTCCGACTTCATCTGCTTTTGCATTAAAACTAGCGAGTGTTGTAACACTCTCAAGGTCTAATCCTTGCTCAAAACAAAAACGTTTCACACTCGAATCTATTTCCTCTGCTGAAGTCCCTCTGTTCATTCCTAAACCAAGAGTAATGCTTGCAGGGTGAAACTGTAAGGCATTATTTCCCAGTCTTTGGGGTGTCATATATACAGTTGGCATCTCACTATCAAAGTCTTGCATTGCATCGGGAGTAACAAATTGTATGCTTCCCTCAGCATAGCCCTCAAACTTTTTAAGTGCTTCTATACTTGGCGGATACGCTACAACCTGCACAATTTCTTTGTTGATGATTCTGTTTGCTACCTCTGCTAATGCTTTGAGATTGGAGATTTTATATCCTTGTTTTTTAGCAAACATATCAAAGGCTAAGACTTTTATCTGGTCTGAGGCAGTTGTTACAAAGTTTACACATTCGTCGAGTGATTCGCTTATCTCAACTGCAAGTTCATTTGCACCACCTAAGTGACCCGAAAGAAGAGGTATGATTCTCTTTAAATCAAGCGTCATAATAATAACCGCAGGATCAGTTGCCTTGTCTTTTAAATGTGGTGCAATCTTGCGAATAACAGCACCCGTTGCCATAATAAAAATGATAGCATCAAACTCCGCCCATGCTGTGGGCATAATGTCATCAACCTTCTTAAAGATTACAAAACCTTCACCCTCTTCACTCTTGTTAAAAACTGTACAGTCATGGCTTTTTAAAACAGGAAGTAATTTTTTCGCCGACTCAAGACTAGGGTTATTTATAGTCGCTATTGCTATTTTCACAGTGTGTTTCCTTTTTCTTTATAATGATTTAGAGGCTTTTTCGCCTTCTTTTTTATACTTTTTTGCATAAAGATGCGATTCGACCTTTGCTTTTTGATGAAGAAACTCACCAAATAAAATAAGTGCTACACCCTTAATATGTGATACCTTTTCTTCTATAGAGTCTATGTCTGCTTTATACACCATTTCCTCTGGCCAAGAAGCTTTTTCAACCACCCAACAAGGAGTATCTTTTTTATAACCGAGATTATACGCAGTTTGTTTTAATTTTTTCAGAAGTGTTATAGAAAGGTAAAAAGCAAAAGAAGAGTTTTTGTTTGAAAGTAACTGCTCAAGGCTTTCAGGATTAGGAGTACGTCCCTCAACTCTACTAATGATTAGAGTCTGAGACACTCCCGGAATCGTATACTCAATCCCAACCGCCGCAGCCGCTCCAAAGGCAGCCGTCACTCCAGGAATAACTTCATACTCAATGTTATTTTCATTTAAAAACTCAATTTGTTTTGCAGTTGTTGAGAAAAGAGAAGAATCTCCCGTGTGTAAACGTACAAACTTTTTATGTGCATATTTTTTTACAAATGAAAAAATATCATCATAATCCATATCTGCCGAATTTTCTATTATCGCCTCTTTTTTGCACCATGTAAGTAACTCTTTTGGTACTAAAGAACCTGTATAAAGAACCACCTCTGCATCTTGCAATGCCTTTTGTCCTTTGACTGTTATCAAATCAGGATCACCCGGACCCGCACCTACAAATTTAATCATTTTTATCTTCTAGTATTGGTATATTTGTTTCTTTACAGTATTCATATATTTCTGAATCATTTTTAAAATACTTGTCACAAAAATCTTCAAACTCTTTTTCAATTGATTGAGCATTTCTTTCTTCGACAGATAAAATTCTTTCTGTAAATTCAATAAATTTTTCGTAATTTTTATTTACTCGACATAACTTATCTATCGTTTTGAAATCTAGTTCTCTCAGTTTTGCTTGAAATAATATTTTACTTTCATAAGGATTCGCTTTTAGCTCAATAACACCAATACCAAAAGACTGGTTTAATCTCTCCATTTCATCATTCAAATTAGAATTAATTTCTAATGCAACTAAATAACCATAGTTTGCCCAACTTGAATTTGATACTGCTTGAAAATAAGATTTTTTCAATTCATAATCTGTATTAATAGTTTTCTTTAGTTCATACGACGTTAATTTAAAAGTATCTGCTGTACTTAATACTCTCATAAAAGCCTTGTTTACATTTGATGTCAAACGTAAATAATCTATACCTATCATATCAGGATGTATCCATTTTTGATGCTCATCCTTACTATTTTTTGATTCTTCATGTAAAATTGTTTTTGTATAAATATTTTTATTTTTTAAATAACTACTTAGTAATTTATGTAAGTCTCTTTCATGGTATGTTTTCACACTTTTGAATTCTTTTTTTATACCTTCATTTTTAGAAAAAATATAATTATCAAAATGTATACTTTCTTCATATTTTGATAAATAATATAAATAAAAATTACCATCGCCTTTTATTCTTTTAATCCTATCATCACCCTTTCTAATGAAATCTCCCAGTAGTGCTGAGACAGTACGTGCTGGTGTTTTTCCTTTTGTAAACTCATAATAGCTATGATTCACTATATATTCATAAATTTCTTGATGTGTAACTACTTTTTTTAACTCTTCAAGACTTTGTAAAATTGCTTCTTTAATTGTCATAATTTCCCTTTATTAATACAAAAATCCAAATAACCATAGAGGTAAACGCTTTTCATACCCAACTTCTATATCATCCGAAACTACATAACTATTTGCTATATCTTTAATCTGCTCAAAACTTTTATTTTTTCCACCTATTTCAAATGTATATTTTTCATTTACCAAAAAATCACCTTTTTCAACATAATGAAGAGTATGGTTTACTTTTATCTGCGAGACAAAGAAAGTTTCTCTCTTTGTTCCTTTGTGT
Organism: Sulfurimonas sp.; assembly: GCA_016764205.1. Next base: position 39,538 of record JAESSH010000019.1, on the reverse strand, counting down.
CCACTCGAGCATAAGGCATTAAAAAGGTTCGTATTTGCTAAGTAGAGCTTGTCCTGTTTTTTTAATGAAGCGAACCTTTTCCCCTCATGCATTATATGATGTAATAACTCAGCATCTCCCAAATACTCTATAAACTTATAAAGCGTAGACTTGGTTATTCCTACTCGTGTAGCTAGTTTGTCTACACTCATTTCTAAGGGTTGAGACATACAAACACTAAGCAAAAGTTTTTTTAATGCATCAATTTTATCTGCTTGAATATTAAACAATTTTGTTAAATCCGTATGAAGGATTGTATGCATTGTTTCTATCATTCTATCCACGTATTTGTTTGAATCTTCAAAATAAAATGGATATTGCCCAACTTCTATAAATTCATCAAAATATTTTAATATTTTTTTATCACTTAGCTTTACTAAAATAGTACTCGTTATTTTTTCATGATTAAGTAGTATATCTTCAAGCTCAAAAGAATCTAGCTTTACTTTTTGAGTTATTTCTAAGTACTCCCTAAATGACAAGGGGTATAAATGGTACATAGAGTATCTTCGTGCAAAATCAGGGCTAGTTAAATGCAAGGCTGAAGAACCCGTAAAGTAAACCTTAATATCTAAAAAATCATAAATAGATTTTAATTCTTGCTCAAAATTATCTGCTTCGTGAACTTCATCTATCATAATGAGTTCACCACCACGTTTAGAAAATTCATCTACAAAATCAAAAAGCGAAATACCTTTAAAAAGAGCATGATCACATGATATATAAAGTTTACTTGTCACCTCAACCTCAGAATCAAAAAGAAGTTGCATAAGAAGTGTTGTTTTTCCTATACCTCGACTTCCATATACTGCTGTTATTTTTGCAGGAGAGGTTTTCATGGCATCATAAATATAACGCTTAACAGTAGGAAGTTCTTGATTACGTTTAAGCTGATAAAACCTTTTAGCACTCTGAAGTATACTTTGCATCACTTCCCTCTTCTGTATTTAGTCTAATGGATTATACTTAAAACTAGTAAATTAGTCTATAGAAATAGCCTTTCTTACAATTATCTGGTGCATGACCCTCTCAGGTTCTGGCATGAGTAAACTCATCTTGTATGTTGTGAGTGAGATGCTTTTTATATCAAAAGCAATCTTTGCTTTTTTGAGCGTATTTATTGCAGTTGTGAGGTGTTGCAGTGTTACAAAGTTTGCGACCATTAAGCCACCATTAGCCAGTCTCCCGTACAAATAATCTAACTCACTTATAACCTTGTCTCCACCACCACCTACAAAAATTCTCTGTGGAGTACTTGTTTCTTTTTTATAATCCTCACTCGCCTCGCCGATATAAAGCTTTGTACTTAAAATCTTATGTTTTGTAAGTGAGTTTTCTATCATCTTTGCACGTTTAACATTTTTCTCAAACATAATACTTTGAACCTTATAACGTTTGTACCCATCAATACTAACAGAACCACTTCCAGCTCCAACATCCCATAAAAGCATATTTGGCTGTAAATCAAGATTTTGTAAGGACACGTGGCGTTTGTATTGTTTTGTAATCATTCCATTTTCATGCTCTATAGAATCTTCACTTGAAATATTTGGAAGTGTTTCATAGTTTCTTTTTATAAGAATGGAATAGGGCATTTTAGGGGGATTTGTAAGCATCTCTTCTAGGCTTGGGTGTGAGAATTTTTCTTCTTTGTATCCAAACTGTTCACCAAGGGTTAGAGTATAGTCTTGCGAATCTAAGTAGCGTGTTGCTTCTTTTAAAAGTCTAGGAGTATCATCATCACAGATGATAAAGGTATGCTCTTTTACTAAAAAGTTTTCTAAGTCTATATGCGTTTTCCCGTGCAGGGTTACAATGCCCGTTTTTACAAGAGAGACACCTTCGTTAGCTAACATATAGTTAAGTGAAGAAGTGTTATCTAGGATTTTATACGTAATACCTTCACGCTTTAAAACATTTAAAATGAGTATTGCACCTGAGAAAAAAGTTGGAGAACCACTCACAATATAAAGAATCTTCTTGTCTAAATTGGTAAGTATCGCCTCTTTTACAAGTTTAAAGCTCCCTTTTGTTACCTCACTCAAATCAGTTTGAAAATTCTGATCACAAAAAATCATCTCATACTCACTAAAGTCCACATCCACCTTGTCAAAATTATATTCGCCCATTCCTGAACCAGCTATTGTTACCATTTCACATTCCTTTTTATAATTTCTTTACCGCCAACTGTAATAATCTCTATCTCTTTTGTGCGTATCTCAAGTTCTTCAAACCACGCTTGAAAACTCTTTCCTGCTTTAAAACTTAAAAAGCTAACAAAGTGTTTTACTTCTTCCTCTGTTAGTTTTAATAACATTGCCTTTAAGGTTGTAAACTTTTCATCTTTAAAGTCAATTCCCACTTCATCTGCCATCCAAAGATTCACCGTATCAAAATTTATACCACCAAAACGATTATGTGTATTTTTACACCCTTGTGCAACCTTACACATTTTTGCACTTCCACAAATAAAAGTCATCCTAGTAAAATTCATCTCTATGAGTTTTTGCGAAGCCTCATACACAAAGTTCCCAACCTCAATAACCTGAAGTTCTTCGTAATGTGCATTCGCATAATCATGTGAAGTATTTCCAAGTGTAAAGACAATGTTTTTCACTCCATTTGCCCCTGCTACTGCTATCTCTGTTTCTATGGAATCAAGATAGGCATCTGCTGAGATTGGCTTCACAATTCCACGAGTTCCTAAAATAGAAATCCCACCAAGTACGCCAACCTTTGCGTTTGCAGTCTCTTTTGCAATCTCTTCACCATTTTCCACACTTATAATAATATGAAAATCCCTCTTGTCTTCGTCCTTAATGCCTAATGCCATCTCTCGCATCATGCTAAGTGGTACAGGGTTAATAGCTGGAGAGTTTGGAGCTATCTTTAAACCTTCTTTTGTAGCTACTCCAACTCCATCCCCTGCATAAATAAAAAAGTGTGTATTTTTTACTTCAAACAAGGCTGGTTTTTGTTCTTTGAGGTTTTTCGGTTTTGATGTAAACAACTCCGCATGAATGCAACAACCTTTCGTTACATCTAAATCATCGTTATCGACCTTAATTGTTTTAAAATGATGCTCACCTACATACGAAACATCTATATCTACGAGCTTTCCCTTAGGTAAAACAACTCCTATACTCTCTAAGATTTTCTTATCAAAATAGTTTTTTAAGACTGCTCCAAGAACTGCACTTGCATGTGTACCTGTTGTGTAACCACTGCGAAGTTCTTGTCCCATTACCCTATTCGTATACTTTCATTTCTATGAAGTTTTTTTCTTCTAAAATATCAGTTAAAGTTTTGTCTTCACTTAGAAGAGCAAAAATCTCTCTCCACTGCTCATCTTTAAGCCTGTGTGTATGTTTTAACCAAAGTGCATTGTTTTGTGGATTTCCATTTGCCTGTGTATTTTCTGTAATCTGACATACTTGACGGTAACGACAGGCTCCATAACAACCTGTTCGGCTTACTTTGATTCTGTTTTTACCCTTGTTCAGTCCCATATCTTTTATAATCTCTCGAAGGTGCGCTGCTCTGTCATCTTTACCAGCCTTACCACATCTTTCATCATCACACAAAAGAAGCAAAGATTTATAATGCATAATGGCACGATTCGCATCATAGTCTTTTGGCTTACAGGTGTAACCCTCAACTACTTCACTCCCCATTTCATTCAGACGAACCTCGTCTTTTTTTACAGGGTTACTTCCGTACTGAGAAGAAGAATGTGAGTTTATAAGACTACTTGCCATTGTATTTTCCATATTCAGTATCATAATCTTTAATGAGTTTATATGCCGCATGAAGGGAGGCAACTATCATTGTTGAAGCGCCGTATCTACCTTCAAGAATCATACCCTCAGCATTAAATGTTTCGAGGAAGTCTTTACCGTACTTTTTTGACTCTACAACATTTACAAATCCAACTGGGAAAAGTAAGAGAACTACATTGTCGAGATTTATTTTCTTCTCTATCAAAGCATTAATTGCTGCATAAATAAACGTCGGGGCATTTCCACAAGCAAGGACTAAAGGTTCATCTTTAAATTTTTCTATGGCTAACCCAACAGCTGCGTAAGAGCGTGTAGTTTTATTTACCTTTGCCATTTCAAATACTTCTGGCTCATTCACATAACAGATAACTTCGTTTTCATATTTTTGCAAGTAAAACTTACTCAGTCCTGCTCGAATCATATTTGTATCGACAATAATTTTTGCTTTTTTTTGAAGTAAAGACTTTAATTTTTCTATAGAATTTTTTGAGAAGTACATATTGTCTATAACCTGATCAAAACAGGTTGTTGTATGAATGAGACGCTCAATTATCGCCTGTTCATCTTCACTAAACTTATGAAATCCCTCATATTCTACTGCTTCAGCGTGAATCATCTCAAATGACTTTAAAGAGATTTCATCTCCGATGTTTAGTGGTGGTTCAAGTAAGGTAAAGCTCATTATCTCTTCTTTATTTTTAAATTATTATAGCTAAGATTGATTAAGAATCTATCTCTGACAAAAGTGGAATATGCTTTGAGCAGTGAATATACGCTTCCTCAACCTCTACTACAACCCAGGTAACAACTTCTAGTTCAAGTGTTTTCCCGAAGTTTACGATTCGAGTACTCTCATCCTCTGAGAAAGAATTTCGTAAATTCCCCTCATCCAAAAAATGAGCCTTTCCATTTATATGCAAGCCTACTTGATTCTCAAAAAAATCAACAAATAAAAGTCCAATATGTGGGTTTTCAGATATATTTCCCAGCGATGCCATCACTCCATTGCCGTTAAATTCAGGATACACTACTCTTTGCTTATCTAAAACAAAAACAAAATCTTTTTTGGCACTTCTAAATGAACTATCACATTCTCCATGCTTGTCTGCTGTGGCAATAAACATCATCTTTTGTTTTGCGATGTATTCTTTCATCTGCTGTGTTATATAAGTATAAACTTCTCTCTCATAAAAACCTTGGGCTTTTTCTCCTGTCCCATACCTAGTTTGTAAATTATGCTCGCCATCACAACCGGGTAAATTATTTTTATCTATTGCCATTACATTCCCCTTTACTTTCGTTATAATAACAAAATGAACTTTAATGACAATGATGCAAACAAATTACTTCAGATTATCAAAGCAAGACGGGATGTGCGAGGCAATCGTTTTATAAATAAAACACTAGAAGATGAAAAAATACAAATGATACTTGAGGCGGCTATTTCTGCCCCATCTGTAGGCTATTCACAACCTTGGAAGTTTGTTATCATCAAAAGCGAATCACTTAAAGAAGAGATTTTTAACAACTTTAGCAAAGAAAATGAAAAAGCAAAAACAATTTTTAAAGATAAAGAACTCTACAAAAAACTCAAACTTGAAGGAATCAAAGAAGCTCCTATAAACATAGCCGTACTCTATGAACAGTCAGACAAAGAGGTTCTAGGCATGACAAGTATGAAAAAAATGGGTGAGTACAGCGTAGTCTGTGCTATCGAGAATATGTGGCTTATGGCACGTGCATTAAACATTGGACTTGGTTGGGTAAGTATTTTAAACGAAAAAGAAGTTCTTCACTCTCTCAATGCGCCAAAGAATACAAAACTCATCGCCTATCTCTGTCTTGGTTATGTTGATACATTTTTACAAGAAAGTGAGTTAAAGACTTTAAAGTGGGAAAATGAAAAAAGTCTTGAGGAATGTGTTAGTTACAAATAACTACACTCTCCACATACTGTGTAAGTATGTCCCATAAACATTTCCTTTTTTAAATGTTCCGTCTTTCATGTTTTTTTGTGAGACCTTATAAAGTCCTCCGTATGCTTTGGGCGAAGAAGTAATGCAGGAGTAGTGAAAGGCATGTCCTTTTATCTCTGCTCCAGATTCATAACTAAGGCTCTTGTAGTATCCTAGTCTTTGTCTTTTATCTGTAAGCTTGAACTCTAAGTCTAAAATCCCACTCATCTCTTTGTCGTCTATCTTTTTTCCAAGATAAATAAGCCCTGCACATTCTGCATAAATATGTTTGTTCTTGTTAGCATGTGTTATAAGTGATGTTTTAAATTCTTTAGAATCTTTAATCCTCGCATAACTCTCCTCTGTCTCAACATAACCTCCACCGATGACGACTACATCAGCATCTTGGGGGACTGGCTCATCTTTTGTAGAATCTATAATAACAAGCTCTTTATATATCTCTTTAAGGTACTCAATATTATCATGATAATAAAAAGAAAAGTTTTTGTCTTTTACAAGTACGCACTTTTCATTGTTTTTTACAACTTCTTTAAAAGGGTACACGAGAACATCCGCCAAGGTAATTTCCATCACACTCTCTAAGGCATTCATATCGAGATGTTTTAAAACATCCTGTGCAATACTATGTAAGTCTTTACGTTCTAACTCTTGTAAGTCAAGACCTAAATGACGAGAAGCAATAGATTCTAAGTTTTTCTCTATCCAGCCAACGAGTACAATACCCTTACATTCTAGCTCTATATGTTTTTTTACTAAGTCAAAATGCATCTGCGAAGAGACTTTGTTTAAAACCACCGCTTTAATAGTATTGTCCTCACGAAATGCTAACATCCCTTTTAAAACAGCTGCTATTGTAATATAGCTTCCACTGGCATCAAGAATCAACAGACTAGGAATAGCTAAGATTTTAGCAACATCATAGGCAGATGCGCCCTTATCCATACCATCATAAAAACCCATCACTCCTTCACAGATAGCTACTTCTTTGTTGAGGTATGTGTTAAAAGTCCACTTCAACTGCTCCCCGTTCATCATGTAGCCATCAAGATTTACAGATGCTTCGCCAGTAACACGCTCGTGAAACTGTGGATCTATAAAATCTGGACCACACTTAAAGGCACGTACTCTTTTTTTAAAATGATGAAGAAGTGCCATACTTAGCAAAGTTTTACCTTGATTTGATGCTATTGCTGAGATTACTAATGCTTTTTTCAATTTAACTCTCTATAATTATTAAAAAATTTGGATTTACTTATGAAACGATACAGACATTATAACAAAGGCACGGCAATAATTCTTTCCTGTTTTGGCTCAGTCATAGAACAGGCAAAGTACTTTAAGTTTGAAGAGTACATACAAGAGGAATTTTCAGACATTCCTGTTTTTACAGCTTTTTCTTCAAAGATGGTTATCAAAGAACTCGCAAAAGAAGGGAAGGTGTATAAAAATCTTCCCCAAGTTATGGCTGATGTAGATATGGAGGGGTACAAGCGTTACATTGTAGTTTCGGTAAATATCTTTCCTACAGATGAGCATGAAGTTCTTGTGCGCATGGTAAAAGGGTTTAAAAAATTCTCTCTTGCTAACATACGTTATACATACCCTGTACTTCAAAAAACAAAAGAAACCTCTTTGTATCTTAAAAATCTTGATGAGACTATTCGAGAAAAACATGAAAGTATCATCAACCTTTATGTCATCCATGGTGTGCCTGTTTTAAATCTTGCTGGATTAGAGTCTGTTTCTTATACGGCTGACTTTTTAAAGATGATTCATGAAGATAATCTTAGCTGTTCACTCGAAGGAGAATTTCCTTTTTATGCTGTTAAGGATGCGATTAAAAGAGAGATTTTAAAACGTAANGACAANAACCCTAGNATCAAAGTTCAAGTTGTGCCTATGCTTCTTGTAAGTGGAANCCATTACTTNAAAGANATGATAGAGATTGCGGCAGAAGTAAATGAGTATTGTCCATGTAGTATTACTCCCTCNCTTGACNCAACTCCCAAGTTTAATCTACTTGGGCAAGAAGNNGTNAGANAGATACTACGAGACAACATAAAAGTNGAGATAAAGAAACTAGGGCTTTAAAGCCCCTAGTTAGATTGCAGGGTTATAAAGTCTTTTNTTNACNAAGNTTGANNTANAAAAAGTNTCTTTNNTNAANTTTGCAAATGCTAAAANAGCTAAGTCNGCAAGTGGNTCNATNANNATAACNAACATATATGCACNNCCAAAACTAANNACTGAAGCTACATTCTCNGCTCCAAACCCTTGTCCGTAAAAAGCCCANAATGCAACCCANGTNACNATTCCAGCCTGATAGGCGGTTGAGAGTTTAAGNACATCTGTGTAGTTTAAATCTGTGTACGCAATATCTTTAGGAATAACTTTNNANGCAAGNTAAGAAATTCCCATAAGTGGTACAAGTAAAGAAGTAACNTTCATNCCATACTGTGCTAAATCAAAGGGTGCAAAGAAAACACCTTGAACTAAAAGACCAAGNGCTAAACCNANACTCGCAGGTGCTAAACCAAAAAGTAAAAACAGAGTTGAGCCTAAGATTAAATGTACTTCTGAAACACCTACAGCAAAGTGAGGGAAAATTTCAAAAAATGTAAATACTAAAAGTGTTGAAAGAGTTGNTTTTACTAAAAAAGAAACGATATTACTCTCTTTAATGTTGTCATAAGACACCTTGAGCGTTACTAGTAATGCTGCTCCTGCTGTTGCATACGAAAGACCTATTTTCGCTGCGTCTACCATTCCTGGTTCTATATGCATATGTAATTCCTTATTTTATTTTTTTATATGAAGTATATACCTAAATAAGGTGGTGATGTCTTATACTCTTGAGATGGTACTGCAGAGCATTCTCAATCCTTGTAAGTCTATACAAACTTGAGTACATCGCAATAACAGCTAAAGAAAAATATCTTTTCTTATAACCTTTTAAATGTTTCATACGCGTATTTTACCATAATAGGTGTACCGATTTATAGTATAATACACAAAATAAATCCTAACTAAAAAGATATATACTATGGGCTACAGTGATTGGTTTTCTCAGCATGCTTTAAAACATAAGATTGTTGTACAAAAACTCTTGGGTAAAAACTACACAAAGAGGGAAATAATTTCCTACTTCGACTTTGATTCTATGGTTAAAAATGAAGTAGATTTTTGTCCTCTTTACAAAGATAATAAAAAATGCCACGATATGGAGTCNCTTAATTGTTACCTCTGTGCCTGTCCAAACTTNCGTTTTAAGGATGCTGGAATCAAAAAAATAGATTCTAAAACACAGTTTAGTGTTTGTAGTATAGAGTCAAAAGATGGAAGACAAGGTGTATATGGAGAGAAAATCCATCAAGATTGTTCCAAATGTGGTGTTCCTCATCATCGTAATTATGTAGAAAAACATTTTGACCTCGACTGGAAAACTGCCATGAAAGAATGCTCTTTATAAATGGGTGTGCAAACTACTATTTCTCTGCAAGAGGTACAAGAACTGTTTCCGTCCTATGAATTTCTTAGCCTTAGCCCCACTTCTTCTGGAATCATCGATACAACTTATATACTTACAAATAAACTCAAAAGCTATATTCTTAAAAAATATGAGCGAGATATCCCAAGAAAAATAGCACTCGACATACAACTCCTTGGTGAACTTACACACGCAGGACTCAATGTTCCAGAGTTTTTAGCCAAAAGTGAGGATTGGTATCTCTACTCAAAACTCCAAGGAAAACAGCCAAAATGGATAAAAAGCTACCATATCCAAGCACTTGCACGTTTTATGGCAAAGCTTCATAAGCTTACGATTAACACTCCTTGCACCTCAAATGCAATGATAGAAACAGAAGTAGTAGAAGCACTCAAATACACGAAAAAATATCATTTTTTTTACTACAAACAGCTAGAATTTTTAAAATATTTTTCACATGAAGAAGATTTTCTTATTCACGGTGATATTTTTAAAGATAACACAATTTTTCACAAACATAAAATCGGTGTTATCGACTTTATAGATAGTTCTTGTGGAAGTTTTTCTTTTGACATAGCTGTAGCGCTTATTGGCTTTGATGCACGTGAACACAATACCTACTTTATAAATATATTTTTAAAAAGCTATAACCAATATGCTCCAAGAAAAATAAGTAAAGAGACCCTTGTACAAAAGATGAAAACAGCCTCACACTTTTATGCACTTAAACGTATATACACGTACAAAAATACCCTGCGTGCAAAAGAATTACTCACATGAAACACGGTGCAGATATTTACAAGTATGCGAAAAAACTACACTGTGCTCCAAGTGAGATTTTAGACTTTTCTTCAAACATAAATTCCTACCATCCTAGCATAAACATCAAAGTTACACAGGAAATGCTTGTTCGTTATGGGGACACTTCATACAAGGATTTGAAAAAAGCAATCCAAGACAAGTACCAGATAAAAAAGAAACAAATCGCTCTTTATAATGGTGCAACTTCTGCAATAGACGCCTTGTTTAAAACACTCAAGTCAAAACGAGTCTACCTTTATGCTCCTCTGTATGGAGAGTATGAAAAAGCAGTTCCAAAAAACATGAAAATCATAAAAATAAACCGCTTCAAAGAGATAAACAAAAGACCAAAAAAAAATTCTCTTGTAGTCTTTGTAAACCCTAGTACACCCGATGGAAAATTTTATAACTTAAAAAAGTTGTTTAAGATTTGGGAAGAGCAAAATTGTACCGTTGTCATTGATGAGTCGTTTTTAGAATTTGAAAGTTTACACTCTATAAGAAAAGAAATAAAAAAATCTCAAAAACTTTATGTTATCCAGTCTTTTTCAAAGTTTTATAGTTGTGCAGGAGTAAGAATTGGTGCTATTTTTTCGTGCGAGAAGAACATTAAAAAGCTTCAAACTCCTTTATGGAACCTTTCTTCTTTTGATACAAAATTTTTAACACAAAGACTTCTCGACTCCGAGTTTAGTAAGAAAAGCAAAAAGCTTCATAAAAAAAATAAAAGAGAACTCATAGAAATCTTAGAAGACACAAAGCTTTTTGATGAAATATTTACAAGTGATTCTAATTTCATTTTAGTAAAATCAACAAAAGCATCAAAGATATTTACCCACCTTTTAAAGAAAAAAATCTTAGTACGATCTTGTGAAAGTTTTGACTTTTTAAATAAGACCTATCTTCGCTTTGGGGTAAAAGACACGAAGATGCATAAAAAACTCAAAAAGGCTCTGGCATGCATAATCTAAGTATTTTCGGTACAAGTTCGGACGTTGGAAAATCTACGCTTTGTTTTTCCCTTACCTACTTACTCCACCATCAGGGAATCAAGGTCGCTCCCTTTAAGGCACAAAATGTGTCCAACAACTCACACGTTACTGATGAAGGCGGTGAAATTGCCATTCCTCAGCATTTTGCAGCACAAGCCATTGGCATAAAAACAAGTCCAGACATGAACCCTATTCTTTTAAAATCTGGTGGAAAATCGAAGTCACATATCATCATCAACGGCAAGAGTATTGGCGATAAAAATGTTTGGGATTATTATAGAGATATGGAATACTTAAAACCGCATGTAAAAAAAGCTTTTAAAAATCTTAGCAAAGAATATGAATGTATCGTGGCGGAAGGTGCTGGTAGTCCAGTTGAGTTAAATCTCATGGANAAGGATCTNTCAAATATTTATATTGCAAAAAAGTTTAATACAAAAATAATTTTAGTAGCAGATATTCAAAGAGGTGGTGTTTTTGCTTCTGTTTATGGGGTCCTCAAACTTCTTCAAAAAGGGCTTCGTAAAAATGTCATAGGTGTTATCATCAACAAGTTTCAGGGAGATATGCGTCTGTTTGATAAGGGTGTAAAAATCATAGAAAAGAAATTTAGGGTTCCTGTTCTTGGCGTAGTTCCATTTAAACCTTTTAATCTAGGGTTTGAAGATAGCGCATCACTTATGAACTACACTCAAGACAGCACAAAAGCCATTATTAAAGTTGGAGTTATTAAACTTCCTCATATGAGTAATTTTACCGATTTTGAGCCTTTAGTTGTGGACAAGGAAATTGAACTTCTCTTTATTTCAAGTCCGAGTGAAGCAAGAATCTGTGACGTTCTTGTGATTCCAGGAAGTAAGCTTGTCATAGAAGACTTAGTCTGGTTAAGGAAAAGGGGGTTTAAGAAACTTCTTACTTCAAAAGAAAAAACTATCATAGCAATTTGCGGGGGCTACGAAATGATGTTTGAAAATATTTTAGACCCTCTGGGTATAGAATCACAAATAAAAAAGACAAAGGGCTTTGGACGATTTAAGGGCGATGTAGTATTTCAAAAAGAAAAAATCGTCAAAAAAGGGACTTATAATCTTTTTGGAATCATGACTGAGGGTTACGAGATACATAATGCTCTCACAAAAAAGCGTGCCAAAGAAAGAAAAAAACTTTATGGAACATTTGTTCATGGGCTTTTTGACAATGATGCATTACGTTATAAAATATTTTCAAAAATAAACTCAAAGTATGTAGGTTATGATTTTAAAAAGTATAAAGAACAGGCTATAAAAGAGTTTGCAACACATATAGCCACACATGTTAGTATGAAAAAAATACTNAAGGCATTACGTGAGTAACATNCTTATAACACTCTTTGCCTATTTCATCGATAAATATTTTGGAGAGTTTTCTTTTATAAAACATCCTGTTATTTATATTGGAGAACTGATTAGTTTTTTCCAAAAGAGATACTACAAAAAAGATATTCTCCGTGGTGTTTATCTCGTTCTTTTTATGATTCTTAGTGTTGGATTTATAGCCATTCTTGTGCAAGAAATTCTCTCCTACCTCAACATTTTTTTTGAGATTTTAGTCTCATCGCTCATCGCTTCAATGTTTATAGCCCATCGTATGCTCTATGACTCGGTAAAAGAGGTTTTAAGCTCCTCAGATAAGCATCACTCTATTTCGATGTTAGTAAGTCGTGATACCAAAGATATGAGCGATAGCGATGTATATAAGGCGGCTATTGAGACCTATGCAGAGAACCTTAGTGATGGTGTTATTGCTCCGATGTTTTATTTACTCCTCTTTGGACTTCCTGGAATAATTCTTTACAAAACAGTAAATACCTTAGACTCTATGGTTGGATACAGAACTCCGCAGTACGAAAAATACGGAAAAGCATCTGCACACTTGGATGATATACTTAACTATATTCCCTCTCGCTTCACAGCTTTTTTTATTATGCTTTTAGCCAGACAAACAAATCTGTTTTCCTTTTATAAGGATGGAGTAAAACACGAAAGCCCAAATGCTGGTCACCCCATTACTGCCATGGCCTTAGTCTTAGGTGTAAAACTTGGTGGCAATACCTCCTACAATGGAGAAATAAAACAAAAGCCATACTTTGGATATGGGCGTGAAATTATTACAAAAGATGATGTTAAAAATGCCCTAAATTTTGCTAAAATAAAAACATGAAAACATTTAATATATTTACAAACGAAAAAGATACTTTGCCTGAGGGCAAGGCTGATTTTTTACTTGCCTGCTCGGTTACAAAAACCTGTGAAATTGAAGGTATAACACAGGCCGGAATCCCTGGTAAAATCCCACTCACCCCAACACTTGATGCAGAATTTCTTGTAAATGAAAAAGTTTTCTCTCTTGGCGCACTTGCAAAAACACCAACAGGTGTTCCAAGTCCTGCTTTAATAACAAGGGCTTCACATAACCTTAGCCCTTTTACTTGTATAGAAATACTCGACCTAGGATTAGAGACAAAACCTCAGAACACTCCTGTACATAACTTTGATATAAAACCTTCTGACTCTATCGCAGGAGGTGCGAATATCAATGCGATAGAAATATTTTCTAAGGGTATGAACCTAGGAAAAACCTATGAGCTTAAAGGGAGTTATCTTATATTAGGAGAAAGTACACCTGCCGGAACAACAACAGCAGCAGCCTCATGTTTAGCCCTTGGTTATTTTTGTAAAAATGACTTCTCTTCTAGTTTTGCGAACACGCCTAAAGGTATAAAAAGTGAGACTATCCGCCAAGCACTTGCTTTAACAAACATTGAGATGGGTAACTTTGAAAAACTAAATTTTGTAAGCGATAATATGCTCCTCTTTTATGCAGGTTTTTTACTTGAAGCAAGTCGTCGTTTTCATGTAGTTCTTGCAGGCGGTACGCAAATGGCAGCCGTTTTACTCCTAGCAGACAAACTCAAAGAAGATGTTTTAATACGTCTTCAATCTGACAATATTTCCCTCGCTACTACTGGGTGGGTAGTGCATGATGAACATTCAGACATACAGCATTTACTCTCACGTTTAAGTTATGTTCCTCATGCTATTTATACAGAGTTTAGTTTTAAAGATGCCGAGATTGATGTGCTCAAAAAATACGATGAGGGAGAAGCTAAAGAAGGTGTTGGAGCTGGAGCTGCACTTGCCTATGCAAATAAAAATGGACATACAAACAAAGAAGTGCTTGACGCTATAGAGCTTCTTATGTATATGAGCTAATGCAAGCTTTATTTATTGGTGGTATAAAATCTGGCAAGAGTAAATGTGCTGAAGAGTACGTACTCAAAAGTACTTCTACTACGCCTATCTACCTTGCAACGACAGAGTTTATAGACGAAGAAATGCAAGAAAAAATCAGACAACACAAACTCCAAAGAGAAGAAAAATTTCACACCCTTGAGGAACCTCTTGACTTACTTAGCAGTACAAAAGAATATGATTCAATAATTCTCGTGGAATGTATGAGTATGTGGATTAACAATATGCTTTACCACAAGTACAATGAAAAAGAGATACTTATCGCACTTCAAAAACTACTCGCCTCAAACAAAGATTTTGTTTTTGTTATTAACGATGTTAGTACAAGTGTTGTTAGTGAAAACCCTCTTACAAGAAAGTTTGTAAATATAAATGGAAAAGTATCTCAAATTCTCGCCGCGCACTGCAATGATGTTTTTCATGTAACAGCTGGCATAAGTGTAAAAATAAAATGAAATTCTTTTATGCTTTTTCTCTTGCCTTTAACATGCTGAGTATTATTCCATTTTTTAAAGTACACACTTTTTACAAAGGAATCAATGGCTCTTGTGCAATGTTCTACCCTCTTGTTGGTTTTATTTTAGGCTTAATCCTTTGGGCTTGTCACACACTTTTGCAGGGTCTCATTCCAAACCTACATCTAAGTGTCATCATCTTCACACTCTGGGTACTTCTCACTGGCGCTCTGCATATAGACGGTTTAAGTGATTCTATAGACGGTTTGTTTGTAAGTAAAGATAAGGCACTTCAAGTGATGAAGGACTCACATGTTGGAGGAATGGGTATGACCTTTACCTTTGTCTTTTTAGCCTTAAAGCTCTCATCGCTTCTAGCCTTTGAAGCCTTTTATCTTCTTCCTATCATCCTCATGTATTCACGCTTTAATGCGCTTCTCGCCATTTACTTTTACCCTTATATAAGTTCTGGAGTGGGGAAACTCATTAAAGATGAGTTAAACAAAAAACATCTACTTTTTGCTCTTTTGTATACGCTTGTATTTGGAATGGTTTTTAACTTTCTCCCTGCTCTTGTACTCGTTGTCCTGACATTAGTTATGTGTGCAAAGTTATTCACATCACGTTTAAATGGGCTTAATGGCGATAATTACGGCTTTATCATTGAACTAACAGAGCTCGTACTTCTTAACTCTATTATTTTTATAAATTTTTCATGAAAATCACACTCGTACGCCACGCAGAAGTACAAGAGAAGTACATAGGAAAATATAATGGACATATCGATATAGCACTGAGTGAAAATGGAAAACTTCAGTCAAAAAAACTTGCCAAGTCCTTGTCCCACGAAAACTTTGATAAGGTGTACTGTTCAGACTTACTTCGTGCGAGACAAACATTAGAGGCTTTTGACTTAGATTGTGAGATTGTTTTCACTTGTGCTTTACGAGAGAAATCATGGGGAAAGCACGAGGGGAAAAGTTTTGAAGAAATACAAAAGTCAGGAATTGTTTACGAAAACTTTACTCAATGGGTGCAGGCTTTAGATGGTGAAGATATAATGCTTTATACAAAAGATATAGAAAATTATTTTAACAATACTATTTTAAAAAATGATAAGAATCATATATTGATCTTAAGTCATGCAGGATGCATAAAGAGTATTTTGAGTCTCGTAAATAATATATCTCTTGAAAAAGCTTTTTCTACCTCTCTTGCTTATAGCTCCAGTATTCACTTGGATATAAAATAATTATAAGATATAATAATTCTATAATTATATCTTAGGAATCTTCATGCTTAAATCTATAAAATCAAAGGTAGCAGCTTCAATAGCTGGTATTAGTATCATAGGCTTTGTTAGTATCTACTCATATCTCTCTTACACCCTCAATGTAGTATCCCAAAAAGCCAGTGAGCAATCTCTCTCCATGCTTAGTGAGTCTATTCTTCAAAGCATGTCTCAAAGTATGATGCAAGGTGATGCCAACGCAATAAGAAAAGCTTTTTTAGATGCCAAATCAATAGAAGGAATAGAATCTTTAAATATTGTAAAATCAAAAACGCTTTTAGGCGCCTACGAAAAGTTTACACGCGATCCACTTATGATAGATGTACTTAAAAATAAAACTATTAAAATTATAGAAAAAAATGAAAACGGTCATCATACAATCCGTAAACTTTTACCTATTATTGCACAAAACAGGTGTATATCTTGTCATCAAAGCTCAAATGTAGGCGATGCCTTAGGAGTACTCGATATAGTCCTTTCTTTAAATAAGGTTGATGAAGAAATTGCCTCTACAAAAAGTATAGTATCTGTTTCTTTACTTATTGCCTTAGTCCTTTTTTGTATTGTTGCTACTATCTTTTTTACCAAAGAAATTTTTCAACCTCTCGCGAACCTTAAAAACAGAATCTCTGAACTTGTTAAAGGCGATAAAGACTTAACAAAAAGGCTCGAGCATAAGGCGCATAACGAATTTGGTGATGCAGCGCAGGAAGTGAATAACTTTATAGGAATGGTTCAAAATACTATAAATGACGTAAAAGCTCTCGGGGAACAAAATACAAAAATTGCCCAAGAAATTTTAGATTCAAGTCATGTTATCGCAACAAGTACACAAAAAGAGGGTAAAATTGTCCATCAAGCCTCAGAAAAAACCAAAACCATTAAAGCCTTGCTCATAGAATCCTCTCGTACAACAGAGGAGACGCAAACAGTAGTTGAGAATGCAAACAACAACCTAAAAGCCGCTCAAAATTCACTCACTATTCTTAGCGAAGAAGTTGATGCTTTTGTAGAAATCGAGAATGAACTCTCAGGTGAGCTTTCCGGTCTTAAAGAAAATGCAAATCAAGTCAAGGGTGTATTAGGTGTTATCAAAGATATAGCTGAACAAACAAATTTACTCGCTCTTAATGCTGCTATTGAAGCAGCCCGTGCAGGTGAACACGGACGTGGATTTGCTGTTGTTGCGGATGAGGTAAGAAAACTTGCAGAGAGAACGCAAAAAAGTCTTGTAGAGATAGATATAAGCGTAAGTACTATTGTTCAATCCATTAACGATGTGAGTGATAAAATGCATAGCAATGCAAAGAAAATAGAAAACTTAACAAATATATCTCACGAAGTGGAAGAAAAAATTCTTATTACCTCTGAGGCTATGGATAATTCAAGTCAGGTTGCACATCAAGCCAAACAGGATGCAGATATAATGTCCAAAGAAATAGAGTCTATCATTGGGGCTATTACAGATATTGAGTCACTCTCAGGTGAAAATGGACAAAGCGCACAACAAATAGAAAATGATGTTCAAAAGCTTGTTAAAACCGCACAATCCCTTCAATCAACTATAGACGAATTTCATTCTTAAGAATGACTTCTTCGTCTTGGACTCCTATGTCCTGTATAGTTCTTCTTAAAACAGTTCTGACAAATACTGTATTTTGAATTAAGTGGAAGTGGAGTCTTACACATTTTACAAGTTTGCCTGAAGTGTGTTTGATGAAGCGATTCCTCTATATACTTGTTGAGAACACCCCTTGATGTTCGTGCTTTTTTTCATCAATAAAATAATCATTAAACCTATATGAAAGCCAAAGGTAAAGGGAAATCTCCTTGACCATATCCTCAGCACGTAACAACTCATCTGTAGTTTGTGCAAATGCTCCAAAAAGCTTAGGTGGTATATACGTGATTGGAAGCTTGCTCTGTAAGCATTGAATATATTTCTCGTAGGCACGAACAATATAAGGAGACTTTAGCGTAAGTGGTGCACAAGCTAAATGGTACTTAGTTGCAATGTCTAAATCGAACGTATCTACTATCTCTGAAGCCGCAAGCATATCCTCTAAAGAAGAAGCATGAAAAGGACCATTAAATTCCATGTTTTGTATAAAAAATTTTAAAATCTCTAAGAGTGATGTTTCTTCTAAAATACTTCCTACAAGTTTTATATGCTCTAGGTTTGCCATCACTTTAAAGGGAAGCGTAATCGTTTTTGCATCCTTATAAAAGTTCTTTTTTAGAATGTGTAATGATTCACTATTTAAAGCACCCACATAACCCTCTTCCATTATGCCAAACCGTCCAGCACGCCCAGAGATTTGATGAATTTCAGAAGGAAATAAGTTTCGCTGACTTACACCATCAAACTTCTCCGCCTTTGAGAAGAGTATCGTTTTAATAGGTAAATTCATTCCCATAGCTATGGCATCTGTAGCTATAAGAATCTGTGTTTTACCCTCACGAAAACGCTGAGCTTCTTCACGTCTGACTTCTGGAGAAAGATTTCCATACACAACACTTACAGAAAAGAAACGCGAAAAATCTTGCTTTAAACGAAGCACATCTTTTCTGCTAAAGGCAATGATCGCTGTGCCAATTTCAACATCCATTGGCTCTGTTGGAACCTCTAGTAGTCGTAATGGATTTTTTCTCTCAAACTCAATAATTTCTAACTCTTCTCCAAGGTATTGGCAAAGTGCTACTATGGCTTCTCTTACATTGGAAGAGCCTGTCATAATAATCTCTTTTGCAGGTGCTCCAATAATAGCATTTGCCCAGGCCCAACCACGATCACGGTCACCCAGCATTTGTACCTCATCAATTACACAAACATCTACATCTACATCAAAGTTTAGCATCTCTATTGTTGAGCTAATATGCGTAGCCTCATCATCAAGGATTTGTTCTTCTCCTGTTATCAGCGAAGATTCAATTCCCTTCTCTTTAAGGTTTTCATATCCTTCTAATGCTAATAAACGAAGAGGTGCTAAATAGTATCCAGTATCTGCCTCCTCAAGTTTTTTCATCGCTTCATAGGTTTTACCACTATTTGTAGGACCAATATGAAGTGTTAGTTTACGATGCATTTCCCTTGCCATTGGAAAAAGGTTTTTAAAGTCTCTAATTGTACGTGCAAGAAGTGAATGACGCTGTTTTTTAATTAGCTGTTCTTGAATGTTATAAATAAAGATTCTCGTAGTTTTTCTAACAATCTTTGGTGTTATACTGAGCGTGTTATACAAAAGTTCTAAAAGAAATTCATAGACCTTAGCATGGAGCTCTTCATCTGAAAAATGGAGCAGTTTTGCATAGTTTTCACAGTTTTTTACCACAAGGTTCAGTTCATAAAAAAAGTTTTCCTCATGCTCTTTTTTTGCATTCTCAAGGGCAGATGAAAAATCAAGCCTGTCTCCTTTCCAAATAGATTCTAAGAGTCCATCCAGTTCAATATGTAGTTCCAGTACATACATATGTCTATGCGTAGAATAAGGAAGCTGCACACCTTCTTTTACCTTGAGGAGAATCTCTTTCTCATGCATAATCAAATCTTGCACATCCAAATATACTTCTAGTAAACTTCGTAAAATAGAATCTTTAAGTAGAGGAAAATGAACGCTTGTTTTTGGAGGATTTGCTCGCAAGGCTGTTTCTATTTCTTTATTTGTAAGGTACTCATGAGGCTGTGCAAGAGATTGTATAAAATTTTCTATGGAGGCTTGCTTCCCTACAATTGCATCTTCTTTATCAGCGAGTATTGTTTTTACTATCTCATCTACTGGGCTTACTTCTAAGTACTCAAAACTATAAGGTCTTGTGTTAAGGGTTAAAATTTTATGAAAATGTTGTTGATATATTCTGTAAGTAAGTGAAGCGTTAAACTCTAAGGAATCATCAATATCAAAAAAACCATCAAGTGATTTTTCTAGCCCTTGTTTTTTCATGTCAAAACGGATGTGTTTTAATTTAGACTCCATTTTTTCTATTGTTATTTTCTTGCTGCGTACCTCTTTAAAAGCTTCAAGAAGTAAGATTTCTTCTTCTTGATTACATTCCAACTTATCTATAATCTCATACAGTTTTTCAGTTCGCTCAAGACTTATTTTTTTAGGTTTTCCTGATGCGTAGTTTTCCCCATTGGCAATAAAAAAGTCTAAGACATTTACTCTAAAATCACTGCCAGACAAACTCCATAACCTTCGTACTTCTTTTACCATAACTTCTTTTGTAAATGCTATGTCAAAAATTCCAAGTGCATGAAACAGCTCACTAAGTGTTTGAGAATCAACTCTCTCTACGCCTACATCAAAGGCATCATCATCAAAAAAAGAACGTATTTTTTGATTTATTTTCGTATTTTTTTTGTTTTTGTTTTTGTTTCCCATAAGCTTATTGTAACAAAGTTTTAAACACTCTGTATATATTTTATGCTAAAATAAGTTTATGAAAACTTTTATATTTTTTATGGTATGTATGCATTCATTTTTATTTGCACAACCCCCCTCTTCTATCGAAAAAATAAGCCTCCAATTACAATGGACCTACCAATTCCAATTTGCTGGATTTATTATGGCTAAAGAACTAGGATACTACAAAGATAATAACTTAGATGTTTCCTTTTTGGAACTACAAAAGAACATAAACCCTCTTCAAGTTCTTCATGACAAAAAAGTAGACTTTGCACTTAGTAACTATACAATTGCTTACCAAAATAAAAAACTTCAAGACCTCACACTTATAGCTACATACTTTCAACGCTCTCCTCTCGTTCTCATTAGCAAAAAAGAAATTTCATCTATTTTAGGTTTAAAAAACAAAAAAATCATGTTATCAAGTAATGAAATAAATAACGTTTCTTTAAGAAAACTACTCTATTCCTTCGACATTAATGAACAAAATACTGACTTCATTACGCAAGATTATAGCATTCAACATTTCATAAATAAAACTGTTGATTCTATTTCAATATTTACTTCAAATGAATTGTATGAACTTGAACAATATCGCATCCCTTTTAATGTTATAGACCCCTTTGAATATGGCTTTGAGACAAAGGCAAATAATCTCTTTACTTCACATGAAAAAATAAAAAACAATCCGGAGCAGGTACGTAACTTTCTTTTTGCAACAAAAAAAGGCTGGGAATATGCCCTGAGAAACATAGAAGCAACAGCAAAAGTCATCCAAGAAAAATATGCCAAAGGAAAATCTTTAGAAAAGCTTATTTATGAGGGTAAGGCAATACGTGAGCTTATGTTAATAAGTCTTTTTAATATTGGTCATGTTAACGAAAGATTTGTTTATAACGAATACTCACACCTTATTCAAACAAATAAGCTTGGTAGCGAGCAAACAACAGATAAGCTTATTTTAAACAATGAACAACAGCAGCAATGTATACAAGAAAAGCACCTTAAAAAAGCCCAAGACTCCCAAGAGCCTCTTATAATCTTTTTTTTACTTGCCTTACTCTTCATGGTCTTAATTTGGTCTTTTAGGATGCATCGAGAGATTAAACTACGTAAAGATGCTGAAACAAAATTCTACCACCAAGCCTACCATGACATGCTTACTGGACTTCCTAATCGTACTTTATTTTTTGACCGTTTATCCCAGGCAATGAAGAATGCAGACCGACGAAATGAAAAAATTGCTCTTTTTTACATTGACTTGGATTGTTTTAAGCAAGTCAACGATTCCTACGGACATCATGTAGGCGATGCCTTACTTCAAGAAGTTGCAAAGATTTTAAAACTTGCTACAAGAGAAACAGATACAGTCGCTCGAATGGGAGGAGATGAGTTTATTGTTATAATCAACAATTTTTCTAAACCTGAGGTAATTGAATTAAGTGTTAAAAAAATTATGCAAGCTACACAAGAGTCACGTGTCATCTATAACCAAGAAATTAACATCTCTATGAGTATCGGTATAGCAATTTATCCAGATCATGGACCTACTTCAGCTACGCTGATTAAAAATGCAGATACTGCTATGTATGAGGCTAAAAATACTGGTCGAAACAACTACAAATATTCTACGCATAAAGGAGGGGGAGAATAAAAAATACAGCTATGACTTACCCAGACCAATGGACACAAAAAGAATTCTTAGAAAATAAAATAAAACTTGAAAAAGAAGGGATTCAAGTCTTTCTCATAGATACCATACTCTCCCCTATAGATAAGGCTGAAACAGTGGTATATAACCCACCTCAGCTTAAAAAAGAACCAGAGGGCAGTATTTTTGTTTTTTACTGTGATTCTGGTAAGGCAACTTTTGATAGACTCCCCCAGTACAAAGAAAAGTTTCCCTTGCACCACTGTATATCCCTTAAGGGTGGTCGAGGATATTGGAGAAAGAACATGATGGTAACAGACAATGATTGAAAAAATAGAAGAATACATACTCTGTCTTGATGAACAAAGATACTATGATGCGCATGAAGCCCTTGAAGCAATTTGGTTTCCTAGACGCTTTGAAGATAACAACGAGGTAAAGCTTCTCAAAGGCTTTATCAATGCCTCTGTTAGCTTTGAGCTTTATAAACAAAACAAGATTCCTCAAAGCAAAAAAATCTGGAANAACTATCTTAAGTATAGACCCTTNCTTTATAAGGTAAAATCTCTGCACCTTAANCGTTATCATTTTATTGCACGTTATGTAGANCAAATCCACATNCAAAACCANCATTAAGCCACTTTTCTCCNCNATTTTTTGCTATAATNTTCCAAAAAAATCANAGGAGAAAACANAATGGAAGTTTCAGAGACNCAAGAAACAACNCANANAGTAGCANATGAGGCATCAAANTACACNGATATNGNNATTATNTATACCTAGGTGANTATNGNNTAAAAATTATNGTNGCNNTACTTATNTTNNTTATNGGAAAATGGGNAGTAAAAAAGGTNACNGCTGNTNNNANNACNCTTATGCTNAAATCAAANGTNGATGAAACNCTTGTAGANTTTGCTGAGAGTTTAATCTACTTCCTCCTTTTACTTATGGTTGTNTTNGCATCTTTAAACGCCTTAGGAATTAANACAACTTCATTTNTCGCANTNTTTGGTGCGGCTGGTCTTGCTATTGGTTTAGCACTNCAAGGTTCNCTCGCTAATATTGGTGCGGCAGTNCTTATTATCATCTTCCGTCCTTTTAAAGTAGGTGACTATGTACAAGCTGGAGGAGCTACTGGTACATGTNGAGGATGTANANCTTTTCTC
This sequence comes from Sulfurimonas sp., assembly GCA_016764205.1. Next base: position 16,205 of record JAESSH010000019.1, on the reverse strand, counting down.
NACTATTATCGCTCCCCTTGATAACAGAACGGTTATTGTTCCAAATGCATCTATTATAAGTGGAAACATTACAAACTACTCTAAAAAACCAAATCGTCGTGTTGACCATACATTTGGAATCTCTTATAGTGATGACTTAAAACTTGCAAAAGAAATACTTATGCAAGTCATGACGGATAATAAAAAAGTTTTAGATGAACCTGCTCCTTTTGTTGGTGTGAGTGAACTTGGAGATAACAGCGTAAACTTTACATTTCGTGCATGGGTTGATACGGCTGATTATTGGGATGTATATTTTGACACAATAGAGAAAGTAAAATTAGCCTTTGATGAAAAAGGAATCTCTATTCCTTACCCACAAATGGATGTTCATGTTATAAAGGAAGAAGCGTAATTGATTAAAAANATACTACTACCNTTACTCATNTTNAGCTCTTTGTCTCTTGCAAACTCNAAGCAAGAACAAATTGCNAATACAAAAGCACAAATACAAANGCTTCAAGAAAGTTTAAAAAAACTTGAAGCAAGTNTACCTCAAACTCTTGTACAAAAGAAGGAAAATACCTTCAAAACACATACAGAGTTTGGTTTTATAAGTACCTCTGGAAATACNGANACAACAGCATANGGTCTTGATTTAAACCTACAAAAGAAATGGGGTAAGCATGTCCTTNACTTTAACCTAGACAGACAATACGCNGANGANGACAANATAGANACGAAGAATAAGTTTCTCGCAGAACTCGGATATGATTATGAACTTACTGAGAGGTTTGCCTTTAATTATTTACTTGGGTATAAGCGNGATAAATTTTCTGGTTATGACTACCGGCTCTACACGGGACCAGGTGTAAAATATAAACTTATAAAAAAAGAAAACCATACCCTTAGTCTTGAAGGAAATCTTCTTTATTCACAAGATAAGATAGAAGATACTGAGTTTACTAGCGCTGGAGAGACGATACACCATCCCAATCCAGATAACTTAGTTACTGATTCAAGTAAGACAATTCAAGGTAGCACAAGAGACTACGCTTCCTTTCGTACAAAAGCTGGGTATGAATGGCAGATTTTAGATAATCTTACATTTACACAAGATCTTAGCTATAGAGCTGAAGTTGATGATACACAAAATTATTTTGTTTTTTCTAAAACTGCTCTCATAAGTAAGATATCTGATATTTTTTCTCTTGGACTAAGTTACAAATATGACTATGCAAATACTCCACCCCAAGGTAAAGAAAACGCAGATAAAACCTTTAGTGCCAGTCTTATTATTGACTACTAGTTTTTTTCCTATAAAGAAGTAAACAAACACTAGAAAGAAATGCGAAGAGAGCTGAACTTAAGAACAGCTCCCTTGGATACCACTCATAAATATATCCCGCAAATAAAGCACCCATAAAACCACCTAGTCCATATGTGATTCCAGAAAAATACTGTTGTGCTAAGGCTCTGTGCTTGTAGGTATGGTATAAATAACTAATCGCNGCTGAATGAAANAGTGCAAANCTAAGNGCATGAAGTGATTGTGAGAAAAAGAGTACAGGTATATTTTGTGGAAAAAGATAGAGTAATAACCACCTAAAAGCTGATGCGAGAGTGGTTATTTGCAAAATGAGAAGCAGATTATTTTTAAGAAACCTTCCCTGAAAAAACAACATTACTATCTCTGCGAGCACTCCAAAGGTCCAAAGATAAATAGTCATATCTAAACTAATCCCAAAATCTGTTTCATAAATAGTAAAAAAATTATAAAAGGATCCAAAACTTACCTGCATTAGCGTTAAGCCAAGCCATAATTGCCAATTCTTTAAGAGACTAATATCGTTTNTAAAATTCTCTTCATGCTTCTTNTTNGCATGTGTACTTTTTACAATAACAAAGGCAATAACACTTGTTAGAACTGTTGCAATCAAAAGATACATCAAGGCTGTATGNGCAGANCTTAAATACTTNACAAGNACAAGNGCNACAAGNACAAAGCCTACAGAGCCAAAAAGTCTAATCTTNCCNTATCGCTCTTTGCCCATAATATCAAGNGAAATAACCTCTATNTAGGGAAGAATAATACTCATTCCTACCCCTANTCCTATATTTGCAANNAATAANGCATAAAANTTTCCTAANGAAAAATAAAAACTAACAGCACTAACAAGNAAAANAANAAGAGAGGCNTTAAACATAGGTCTATTAATCTTTAAGCCCTTCATAAAGGCAAAAGGTAAGAGAAAACGAACAAAAGGGCTTGCTGCAAAAATGATACCAATTTCACTTGGAGAATAACCACTCATAGCAAGAACTTTTGGTATAAAAATTATATATACCCCAACAATAGCAAAATAAAAAAAATAAAAGATTGATAAGAGTATTGGCATGGCGCAATTATAACTTATTTAAGGTCTCTTACTTACAATATTCTATGCTATACTCACAAAGANATGAAAATACTTCTCACTACTCTTAATTCAAGATACACACACAGCTCAATAGGTCTGCGTTATATTTATGCGAACCTTCATGAACTTCAAGACACAACCAAACTCCTAGAATTCAATATTAATGATTCTATTCAAACNATTGCTGAAAATATTCTTATACATCAGCCTGAGATTATTGGAATTGGAACTTATATTTGGAATGCAATACAAACTTCTGAGCTTATTCACATACTCAAAAAAATATCCCCTAGNACTACTATTATACTTGGTGGTCCAGAGGTAAGNTATACTCCTTTTCGTGCGAACTTTGATGATGCNGANTTTATTNTTCAAGGAGAAGGCGAAGTTAGTTTTTATGAGCTTTGTAAAAATATTATACATAAAAAAATNCCTCAAGAAAAAATCATTCCAATGACTTTACCAAAACTAAAAGAACTACAACTTCCTTATAAGTATTATACAGATGAGGATATAAAAAACCGTTATATCTATGTAGAGGTTTCACGAGGTTGTCCCTTTGAATGTGAATTCTGTCTCTCTTCTATGGATGAGAAAGTTCGTGCGTTTAATCTTGATGAAGTNCTTGATGAATTTACTAAGCTTTGGGATAGAGGTGCAAGAAATTTTAAATTTGTAGATAGAACCTTTAACCTAAACATGCGAACAGCAAACAAAATATTAGATTTCTTTTTAGAAAAGGATGAACAATATTTTGCTCACTTTGAGGTTATCCCAGACCATTTCCCAGACTCTATAAAAGAAAAAATAAAGCTTTTTTCTCCTGGAGCATTACAACTCGAAGTTGGGATACAAACACTGAACTTAGAGATTGCCAACAATGTATCTCGCCAACTTAAACTTGATAAAATTAAAGAGAACATACTTTTTTTAGAAAATGAAACAGACGCACATATGCACCTTGATTTAATCGTTGGACTTCCTGGGGAAGATCTAGAGAGTTTTGGACATAACCTTGACACACTTGTTTCTTGGAGTTCGTGCGAGATTCAAATAGGCATTCTTAAAAAACTCTCTGGTACATATATAGANAGACATGATAAACAATACCAAATGGTGTATAGCGATATTCCACCTTATGATATTTTAAANAATAAACAACTTTCNTTTAAAGATATTCAAGANATGAAACGTTTTGCACGTTTTTGGGATTTATTTTATAATAATGGTAATTTTAAACATTCGATTGTCTTGGTATGGAAAAANGGAAGTGTTTACCANAATTTTTCTGTATTTTGTGTATGGATGTATGCACAAACAAACTCTACTTGGAAAATATCTCTTCAACGCTTAGGAGAACTCCTCTTTCATTATCTCTGTGAAATTAAAAATNTTGATATACAAATTGTAGNGGANACGCTTCTTCAAGATATGATGCGCGTCAAAGGAAGNGCAATNCCTCCTTACTTAAAGCCTTATTCAAATACCTTTAATCAACTNGCAGAACATGGCTCACANGGTTTTAAAAAAAGAGGNTNANTACANAGCACTCTNAGCCCTTTAATAAACAGCANATCAAAGAATAGNTATAATNNANTATGAANTTCATATTCTNNTNTTCTCTGATTNTTTTTANTTTTTACNTATNCNCTNTNANCAGANCTTATAACACCCNNNCTTATACAAAANGCNNAAGAAAAATANACANTNANNGCNAAAAATAGNTTTNANGCTNTNAATAAAAANCTNCTTNATNATTTAANANNTNCNAGNGAAATNAAAAANCTNAATGTTGTTAATTCTTGGATGAATNATATNCGNTANAGAAGNGATNAANAANTTTANGGNATAANTGATTATTGGGCTACTNTNTANGAGTTTGTCTGNNAAGGGAATGGGTGATTGTGAAGATTATACNATNGCAAAATANTATGTNCTNAAAGANCTNGGNNTNAGNCCTANGAGNATGAANTTTACNTATGTTATTTANAAAANNCGTAGNGGNAANAAGATTTCTCATATGGTTCTNGCNTANCTTAAANTACNTAAACCNAAAAAGAAAAGCGANATCCTNATTTTAGATAATAACAANCGTCTNATTCTNCCAGCATCNANAAGAAAAGATATTGTAAGAGTTGTAAANATGATTAATGGCGATACTGGTGCAAAATCAAAAAAATGGAAAAANCTCGAAGCNNNNATGNAAAGGAAAAAATTATGACNCTCTTTAAACAAATGGCTCTTNCCGTGTCTTTTATAATTATAGTAATGCTAGNGGCNGTTATGGCNATTAACTACCAATCTGCTAAGCAAGATATAATTCAGTCCCTTTACGAGACAACAGTGAATAACATATCCACACTAACAGATAAGTTAGCAAATGCAAGTGAGGAACCAGCCTTTCTCGTTACGACGATAGATGCCGAATTTGATAGCGGTTATTATAAGATGATTGACTTTAAATCTAACGATGGGCTTACAGATTATCTCCAAATTGATAATGAGCCTGTTGAAGGAGTCCCCCTTTGGTTTATAAACTTTACTGCGGTTGAGCTAGAGACTGTTTCTGCTGATGTGTCTTCTGGGTGGAATATAATTGGTGTGGTAAGTGTTGAAGGCGATATTGGTATTGTTTATAAGGCTCTTTATAAGATATTTATTCAACTTCTTTATCTTTTTATTGTATCTGTTGTGATTGCTCTCTTACTATTATCAGCGATACTCCATTTTGTTCTTAAGCCTCTTTATCGTGTCCAGTGTCAAGCCGAGTCAATTTTAAAAAATGAATTTGTAATTCAAAATAAGATTCCTTTTACCACAGAGTTTCGAGATGTGGTAAAAGGAATGAATGCAATGGTAAAAAAAGTTGAAGAAATATTCTTAAAAGGGAATGAAACAGCACGAAGAAACAAAGAACTTCTTTATAATGACCCTACAACAAAACTATTTAATCGTCGCTACCTTATGCTAAAACTCTCCGATTTAATCAAGCTTGAAAATAAGGCAAATGGTGGAACAATTATTTTTGTTGCACTCAGTGGAGCCGAATTGCTAAACCAAAAACTTGGGGCTCAAAAAACGGATGATATGTTTTTAGAAATTGCAGATATTTTTAAAGATGTATCTATAAAATACGAAAACAAAGTAATCGCACGAGTAAATGGCACAGAGTTTACTCTTGTAATTCCTAACTGTGAAACTCACAATGCAAAGAGCATAGCTAAAAGAATAAATTCTCGCTTTGATGAGCTATTACTCGCAAATGACTTAGACAAACACCATGTTTTTATTAGCTTAGGTTTGTACTGCTATAAGCCTACTGTTACAGTTGCTGAACTTCTCACTCGTGTAGATAATGCCTTATCCCAAGCAAAGGCACATCATACAGAAAATACCTACCTCTATGAAGAAAAAGATGATGAAAATGCTATGGGTAAAGAACAATGGCGTGAGATTTTAGAAGACTCGATAGACAATAACTATTTTAGTCTAAAATTCTGGCCTACCCTCAATACAAAAACAAAAACAGTTACGCATAAGGTAATGACATTTACTATCGACGGAGGAGAAAACAAACGATTCTTATATGGAGACTTTATTGCGCCTGCCATTAACTTAGGTTTAGTATCTAAAATGTACATTGTTACACTTTATGACCTTATAACGAAAAAACATAAAGAGATTAAAGATGGGGTTTGTTCTATCCGTCTTTCAAATGAGTTTATTAAAGACTCTAAGGCTTTTTCTGAACTCTCTTCACTTTTTGAAGAACATGCAAAGACCTTAGCCTTTAAACTTTCTTTTGAGGTTACCGATAACTTTGCCATCAATAATATTTTAGTCCTTAAAAGTTTTGTCCATCTCTTTTCAAAGTATAACTTCGAGTTTGGTATAAACTCATTTACAGGAGAATCCAATGATTTTAATTATCTCAAAGAACTCAATCCTAAATTTTTAAAAGCAGATTGTGCTTTTTTACTTGACCAATCACAAGATTCCATGTCCTCCCTGCATATAATTACCGATTCTCTTGGCATAGAAATCATTGCTACCTACGTTAAAACTGTTGATGAACTCGAGCAACTACAAAAGTTGCATATATACAGTGTTCAAGGTCCTATAACTGACTTTTATTATGATAATAATTAACCTATTTTTAAAGCGTCTGTAATAGTATCTGATATCCGTTTCTTATATTTTGGATTACGATTTGAAAGTTCTTTGTCAAAAGAAAGAATAATATTTTTATTTGTATGAGGATGCGAGATAATTGCAAGTAAAATCTTTTGATACAGAGAAAAATTATGAATTACTCCATAATTATTTAAAACATATTCTAAGCCCTCTTTTAATTCATCCGTACTACTAACTTGTAACTCCAATGTTTTTAATATCTCTTCTAAAGCTATGAGAGAAGGTTTTTGCTCTCCATGGAGAAGCTTTTTCTTCTCTCTTAAGCGAAGAAAAAAGAAAAAAAGCAAGATTGCTAAAAGAAAAACTAAAAAAATTCCTACTTCTAAAAAAATGTTTAAAAACATTTACTTAGCATCACCACATTTTCCCTCTCCGCATTTCATTGCAGACTTTGGAGCCTCTTTGAGTGCTTCATTCTCATGTGCGCTTTGCAGAGGAGTAATAATTCTATATCCAGTCTCTATAATTGTTTTTTCTATTACAGCAGTACTTATTTTATTTTCATCAAAATCAACAATAACAGTCTTATCTTCATGAGAAGCCTGTACCCGAGTAACGCCAGGGAGTTGTAAAAGCTTCGCCTCTATAGCATTCTCACAACTCTCACAAGTCATGCCTTGGACATTTAAAAGTTTTTTCAACTTTTTTTCTTCTTTTGTCTTGCTTGTTAATTCTGTATTTGTATTCTCACTACAGTTTGTAACTGAGAGAATAATCCCTAGGGATACAATCATTTTTACTAAAAAAACTTTATTCATACTCTTCCTTTTTTATATACGATTATACTTATAAACCTTTAAATTCATCCCTCTTAAGTACGACAGATTTCAAGTTTTGTGTTCAAGCCTTCAGTGAGAGTATTTAAGTGCTCGGCTGCTGCTACAATCTCCGCAATACTATCAGCATTGATTGATGATATTTTATTTATTTCTTCAATCTTCATGACTATTCCTTCAACATCTTTACCTGTTGCCTCAAAGTCTTGAACTGTTTTATCACTCGCTTTTACAGCTTCATTTACAATAGTTACCGTACTGTTTATTTTAATTTCAACATCTTCTGCGAGAGAAGAGAGTTCTTGAATCTCTTTTGAAGAATCATTCATTCTGCTCGAAGCATCACTAATTGATTTAACAACAGCACTAATCGTTGTGTTAATCTCAGACAATGTTTTTTGTGTAGTTTCAGCAAGTTGACGTACTTCATCAGCAACAACAGCAAATCCACGACCATGTTCCCCCGCACGAGCAGCTTCAATCGCCGCATTTAATGCTAAAAGATTGGTTTGATCTGCTATATCAGAGATTGTAGTTAAAACTGTTTTTACTTCATTTGCGTCTTTGGAAACTTCTTCCATACTTTGCGCAAGGTCTTCTTCTTTTTGAGCAGTTGTTTGCACCTTTGAAGTTAAGGTAATAATATCTTTTCTTGCAGCTTCAAGATTTTCATTTGCTGTTATTATACCCTGCTTACTTGTTTGTGCGTCAGATATAGCTGTAATAATTTCATTTTTAACTTCTTGCGCTGTTCGTGTAGTTTCACCTATAATAAGAATGGAACTCTCTACATTAGCCCCAATCCTCGTTGCTGTAGTTGAAAGTTCAGATGCTATAGAAGCATTCTCTATTGAGGAGACTTTGACTGTTGAAACAATACTTTGTAAGGAGCTTATCAGAGTATTGAAACTAACACCTATCTCATGAATCTCTTTAGGCGCATTTGTATCGACCCTATGCGTTATGTCGTGTTTATTTGACATCATTAAAACTTTATCTTTGAATATAGTCAGCGGTTTTACAATATTTATTCTTATCAAAATAAATGCTAAAACAATGACAACAACTAAGATAATAATGGCCTGAGTAATGAGTGAACTTCTAATACTATTAGGGGTTATTAAAACTTCTGCCTCATCTATCTCAGATAGAATTGCCCAATGTATATCTTTATCAATTTCAATAGAGGTATATGAAGATAAAACAGGATTTCCGTTGTAATCTATTACTATTTCAGTATTTGTTTTGCCTCCTAGTGCATTTCTACTTGCCACTGTAGTTACTTTTTCATTGTTAGCAAAGGAAGCGATTAAGCTATGGCTCTGAGGGGCTAGGTAACTATCACTTCTCATAAGTTCGTCCTGCCCAACAAGATAATCTTCTTGAGATTTTCCATAACCTGTTCTGTATTGCATAATTTTATTGATAGCCTTATCAGACATTTGTAGCACTAAAATAGAATTCATAGTACCATTTGTATAAATAGGTGTACCCAAAAACATTGCGGGAGTATTATTAGACGGTTTATAGGGGGACATATCTACAAAAACTGAGCGTTGAAACCTTTTCACTTTCCTCCAAACCTTAGCAAGCCCAGAGTTTTTAAGTTTACCGCTAGTAAGATTAGCTCCATAGTCCGATTCTTTAGCTTGTGTATACATTACATGCCCATGTTGAGCACATATAATAAAGGCATCATAATAACCGTACTCTTCTACATAGCTTTGGAAATACTCTTCATGCGCTTTAGTTTTTTCTTGTACCTGCGAATTTGTCACAGGAAAAGGCTTTGTATCCCCCACTTCTAAAAACTCATGAAGATACATTAAGTCATGATATATCTCTTGAATATCTGTGCCCTTAGCTAAAACATTAATATCTCCAATCCTTTGTGAAAAAAAGTTTTGGATTTGGATAGCCTTAGAATCTCTTGCGGAAGTTAAGCTATCATAGCTTTTTTTTATGATAGCATTTTTACTCATATTAATTGAAGAGAAGGTTAGTATACCGCCTAAAATAAATAGACTTACAAGCATCGTAAATAATATTTGTGTATTAATAGATGTTTTCATAGGAACTCCTATAAATATAAATATAGTACATTAGTGTTAAGGTATTATTAAAATAAAAGAGTACATAAAAAGGTAAAGGAGTGCTTCTATTGTGGTGGTCGAGGAGAGATTCGAACTCTCGGTAGATTTGCATCTACACAACCTTTCCAAGGTTGCACCATCGGCCACTCGGACACTCGACCATGAAATAAGAGTGTGATTGTACCAAAAAAAGCATACTTAAGCCAGAATATAGAAAAACATTTGTAGAATAAAACACTTGTATTTCATATTTAACTTTAAATAAGGATATTCATCATGCTCAGCTTAGCTTCATTTTTAAAACTTTTAAGAGAGTCTTTTCGAGATTTATTACCAATTGTTCTAGTTATTATGTTCTTTCAGCTCGCAATTATTCAAACAATACCAGACAATTGGTTAAGTACAACAATTGGACTCGCAATCGTTGGTGTTGGACTTGCCGTATTTTTACTTGGTCTTGAGGTTGGGGTATTTCCTGTTGGAGAAGGACTAGCAAGTGATTTTGCACATAAAGGTTCTACCGCTTGGATAATTATCTTTGCATTTATGATTGGCTTTGGTACTACAGTAGCAGAGCCCGCACTCCTTGTTATTGCAGACAAGGCAGCAGGGATTAGCGCTGGTAGAATCGATGCCTTCACGCTAAGAATGGTTGTTGCTTTTTCTGTTGGATTTGCTATTGTAGTTGGGGTTTGGAGAATCATAAAGGGTACTCCTATTCATTACTACATCATCTCCGGTTATATTCTTGTTGTTGCTGCAACTTTTTTCTCACCAAAAGAAATAGTTGGACTTGCCTTTGACCTTGGAGGGGTAACCACTTCTACCGTTACTGTCCCTCTTGTCGCTGCATTAGGTATAGGTTTAGCTTCAACTATTAAGGGAAGAAACCCCGTTTTAGATGGTTTTGGTCTTATTGCATTTGCCTCACTAACACCTATGATATTTGTACAATTTTATGGTATTTATGTGTACCAATTTGTCGAAGCATCTGAGCTTGTTGTGCCTCTCGTTGTAAATGCTACAGAAGCATCTAGCGCCTTTGACTTTAGTTTGATAAATATTATAAAAGGTCTCTTTGGAGTTATGATAGATGTTCTACCGATTTTGGGTATTATCTTGTTTTTTCAATACATTATTCTTAAAAAACCAATAGAAAACATCAAAGAAGTTCTCATAGGTTTTGGACTTGTAATGCTTGGTCTTGATGCTTTTATCATCGGTTTAGAAATGGGGCTATTTTCCCTTGGAGAAACAATGGCGTATCAGCTCACACAAAATGACAACAATTTCATTATCTACTCATTTGCTGCAGCTATCGGTTTTTCAACGACTATGGCTGAACCCTCCCTTACCGCGATTGCAAGAAAAGCAAAAGAGATTAGCGATGGTAAGATAAACGACTTTGTACTTCGTTTAGCCGTTGCTGTTGGCGTTGCTCTTGGTATCGCTTTAGGTGCATTTAGAATCGTTAATGGAGGAGATATTGTTTACTATATTATCGCTGGATATATGTTTGTTATCGCTCTAACTTTTATCGCTCCAAAGTACATCGTTCCTATTGCTTATGATAGCGGTGGAGTTACTACCTCTACCATAACTGTTCCTCTCGTTGCAGCACTTGGGCTTGGACTTGCCACGAACATACCTGGACGTGACCCCCTTATAGATGGTTTTGGTCTTATAGCCTTTGCATCTCTTTTTCCTATGATAACTGTGATGACCTACGGTGTTATAACTCAGAAAATGGGCATAAAAGGAGAACATGAAAAAGAAGAAATTCATCTTGATGAATTACGTCATGCTCTTATTGATGCTGAGAACATGGGCTTATCTACCGTAAATGTTCACGGAACAGGAAAGCGTCATTCTTATGAAATGCCATTCTCTGCTGTGCATGTTATCGTTCCTCACGACATGGAAGAACAAGCAATTTTAATTGCGAGAGATGAAGGTGCAAGAGGTGTTACCATCATGGAAGCGCACGGAATGGGTCTAGAAGAAATGGATAACTTTTACAATAGACTTCATTATGATTCTACAGACTCTAATCTTATGTTCATTGTTCCAACGAAAAAAGTTGATTCTATCATTAGAAATGTGATGACAAAACTCGATATTTCTGGAGAAGGGGATGGTATCTCTTTTTCTTATCCTATTGATAACCTAAAAGGACTTACACTTCGNAGTCATGATTTATAATCATGACTTGAGTAAATCACGATAATCATACTTAAAGACATCTATNTAAAGAGTACTNCCAATACTAATTATNCTTTCATCTTTTTTAGCTTTTTTAAGAAATCTTTCTTTAATTTTTTTTTGTTTTTTATCTGAAATATTTNTCTTTTTCAAATACTTTTTTAAGGAAATAAGCTTTCCTTTAGTATCCTTTTCTTCTTCTATCTCAACCTCAACATGTTCTTCTTTTTGAGTCTCACTAGGAGCGCTGAGCATAAACTGAGATGAGATTGTATTTAAAATATTTTTTAATTGTTCATCTTTGTCTTTATATATTTCTTCTATTTTTATTCTTTCTTGGATAAGCATCTCTTCTTTTTGATTACGGAGTAATCGCGTCTCGCTCTCGAGCTTTTCCACCCTTGCTTGAAGTTGCAGGGCTTGGGCTTCAAGTAACTTGTAGTATCTCTCATCATTCACTTGCTTTGCGGCTACTTTCCTTGTTCTCATAGTCTTGGTTTGAAATACTTTCTTCGCATCTAGATCTATTTCAACCATCTTAACGCCGTTTATAATTATTACTTCAAGTGAGCCACGGCGTACACGATTATGTATAGCCTCTTTTGAAACTCCAAAGTGTTCTGCCGCTTCTAATATACTCATGCTTACCATTATGTAGTCCTTATCTCATATTTTCAAAATTAAGTGGAGCTTCCCATTCACCCTCGCGTACCATCTCCATGACTTTTTGTAAGTCGTCAAGTTTTGCACCTTTTACTCGTATAGAATCACCTTCTATTTGTGCGTTTACTTTTAATTTCATCTTTTTTATGTCTGCTATGATTTTTTTTGCTTCTTTTGTTTCTATATAGTCAACAACCTTAAAAGTTACCTTTCTATTTCCACCTGAGCTATCTTCAACTTTAAGCTCGTCTATAACCTTAGAAGAGAGTCCTTGCTTTAAAAATTTTGCAATAACTATATCCTTTAAGGCATCGAGTTTATTATCACTCGAAGCAATCAAAACAAGTGTTTTTGCTTTTTCATTAAAAGTGACTTCATAACTCGTACCCTTAAAGTCATAACGATTTGCAACTTCTCTGTCTACAAGGTTAATTGCATTCTTAAAAATTTGTATTTCTATTTTTGCTGTAATGTCAAACGAATGTTCTTTTGCCATAGTGATAAAATCCTTTTATAACGTTTTGTTATGATTATAACATAGTTTTAAAAGTTTGTTAGTATTAAAAACTTGGACTTCCATCAAAGCTCGTGCCAAAAGATGCGTAACTTGGATCCATGTATCCATCCATCGCTGAACGAGCGCGAAGTTTTTCTATATCTGCTTTTGAAGAAATATCTTGTGGGCAAACAACTGCACATTCATTGCATAAGGTACATGACCAAACTCCATTGCTTTGTATCACATCAATTTTTTCTTTCCTGTCACTCTCACGAGCATCGCTCACATACTTCCAAACACGAGTAAGTGCGAATGGTCCTAAAAACTCATCATTGACAGCATAAACAGGACAGGCGCTATAACATGCACCACAAAGAATGCAATCACTTTGAAGCGCATTCATTTTTTCATTTTCTTGGCTTAGCGCTACATTAGGGCTTATACTACTTAACCAAGCCTTTGCTTTTACATTAAATAGTAAAGACCTGTCCATGTCAACAACTAAGTCTCTAAGAACAGGAAGATTTTTTAAAGGTTCTATAATATCCCCATCTTGCACCTTATAACTACAGGCTAAGACTTCTTTTTCATTTGCGCGCACCGAGCAAGAACCACAAACACTACTCCTACAAGAGCTTGAAAAACTTAGTGTATTGTCTTGACTTGTTTTTATTTTATTTAAAATGCTTAAAAGGGTAGCATCCTTTAAGTCTACTTCGTACTCAACGAGGGATTCTCTTTGAATCTTTATTTTCATACTACAACTCCTTGCTTATCAAGCACTGTATGCTTAGAAAAGCTTTCATCTTTTTGTGGCTTATCGCTTCTATAGTGTGCACCACGACTCTCTTCACGCCAAAGTGCTCCAAGAAGAATCAAACGGCTAAGTTCTAACATATTTTTAAATTCTAAAAATTCTATCTTGTTTGTGTTATATGTTTTAGACACATCGCTTGCACCCATTAAAGGTATTTGCTTTATATAAGATTCCACTTTTACTAAACACATCTCCAGCACAGATTTTTCTCGTACCATTCCAACATCTGCGTAAAATAAATCCCCAAGTTCTTCTCGTACCTTATAAAAGTCAATCTCTATCTCCTGTGCATCTCCATTCAAGTTTGAGGTATCCAGAATGGTATGCTCACCAGACTTAGTGTCATTTTCTACAAATGTAGCCGCTTTTTCTCCTGTAAGTTTTCCAAAAACGATAAGCTCTAAGAGTGAATTCCCCCCAAGACGATTTGCCCCATGAAGTCCTTGATTCGCACATTCACCTACTGCAAATAGTCCCTTAATATTTGTCATACAAGAAGTGTCTACCTCAATACCACCCATAGTATAATGCGCTACAGGCTTCACAGGAACTAGCTCATGTACCGGATCTACATTTTCATAGAGACGTGCAAGCTTACGTTCTTGTGGTAGTTCTTTATCTATAAAAGCTTCTCCTAAATGACGAATATCTAAAAATACATCTTCTCCGTTTTTTATTTGGCTCTCTATCGCTCTTGCTACCTTATCACGAGGNAGAAGTTCATCAATNAANCTTTCTCCCTTNGAGTTAACAAGATANCCACCTGCTCCACGTGCTGATTCAGAAATTNAAATAGAAGAACTTTTGAGTCCTGTTGGATGNAANTGNACAAANTCCATATCACTCGCTCTTGCCCCTGCTCGCAGAGCACATGCAATTCCATCACCAGTAGATGCAGTTGAGTTAGTTGAGTGTTTGTCATAAATTCTACTATATCCACCCGTTGCAAGAATTACACAAGAACTTTTATACTCTTCTATCTCCCCTGAACGAATATCTAAAATACGTACGCCAGATACTTTGCCCTCAAAGGTGCAAATATCCAGAAGATACTTTTCATTAAGAATCTCAATTTTTTCTTCTAAACATCTATCATAAAGCGTATGTAAAATCTTTAAGCCTGTATAGTCTTGAGCGTAACATGCTCTTGGGGCTGATGCCCCACCAAGTGCACGTTGAGCAATTTTAGAGTCCTTGTTGCGCGAAAAGCATACTCCAATAGAATCTAACCAAGAAATTGCTTCTGGAGCATTCTTGCACAAGTGAGCAATAGAATCTTCGTTTGCAATGCCTTGTGCTGACTTTATGGTATTTTGAATGTGAGATTCAATGCTATCATCTCCAGAGTTACCAAGAGCTGCATTAATCCC
Organism: Sulfurimonas sp.; assembly: GCA_016764205.1. Next base: position 1,192 of record JAESSH010000019.1, on the reverse strand, counting down.
ACCCTGCGCCATACAAGTTTGCGAACGTGTTGGATACTCTTTTGTGAGTACCTTCACATTAGCACCCTTTGCTTTTGCCTCTAAGGCGGCAACTAAGCCCGCACCTCCTGCGCCTATAATTAATATATTACCCATGAACAGCCTTCATCTCTTTAAAGAGGATTTAAAATAATTATATCACAAAAGTTAAAAAGTAATATCGCACTATTCGCATACTTGCTGCGATACAAAGAAAATAAATAAAATGGAGCCTGAGAAGTCCAGCCACTACTGTTAATGGATCCCCAATCACAGGTAACCACGATAAAAATAAGGCATAATATCCGTATCTTTGTCCGAGTTGTAATGACTTTTTTCCTATCTTTGAAGTAGTAAGTTTTGCCTTTGTTTTTTCGTACAAAAAAAGACCAATAAAATAATTCAAGATTATTCCAAGAACATTTCCGCACGATGCAAAGAAGATAGCTATAGAGGGAATCATACCACTCTCTAAAGCTACAAGGAATGTAAGTTCTGAGCTAAATGGTACAATAGTAGCCGCTAAAAATGCTGAGAAAAAAAGTGCTAATTCAGCGATTTAATATTCTCTATAGTTGAAGAAATAAGCAAGTCTCTTGCTTCAATAGATGTCCAAGCAATATGCGGAGTAATATAAAGCTGATCTTTATTTTTTACACTTAAAAATGGATGGTTTTGTTTCATTGGTTCTTTTGTTAAGACATCCAAACCAAAGATAAGATTTTTCTCATCAATAATTTTTGCAAGAGCATCTTCATTAATGATTCCACCACGCCCAAGATTAAGGAGTATTGCTCCATCTTTACATATTTGTAGTTTTTCGTAATCTAAAAGATTCTTTGTTTTATCGTTTAATGGTGCATGAATCGTAATAATATCACATGTTTTTAAAAGTTCATCAAGGTTTTGTCTTTGATAATCCTCGGTACGGTTTACCCCACTCGTAGAATAATAAGAAAGCTCTGCCCCAAAGGTTTTTGCGATACTTGCTACTCCTCTACCAATAGCTCCAAGACCGATTATGCCCCATTTTTTACCCTTAATCTCAAAAAAAGGACGTGAAACATCTGTAAAGATTGCACTACGAGAATAACTTCCATCTTTGACACTTTCATCATAATAACGAGAATGCCCCAGAAGGTAAAACAACATTGAAAAAGTATGTTGAATAACA